>NZ_JABIOQ010000067.1 GCF_018698455.1 Sulfurimonas sp.
ACAAGATAGAAACATCGCTATAATGAATGCACATTTAGATGGATACTCACAAGCGAGTATCGCAAGTTATCTCAATCTTTCTAAATCTTTGATTAGCAAAGTTGTAAAAAGTGGAGATTCATTCACAGGGGTGTAGTTTTAGATAATATTATATATATTGATAGAATGTCAAGTGTGGTAAACAGGGCTTTAAAGCCCTTTAGTGTAGAGTTTTATAAAATAGGTTTAGTAGTTAAACGCTACTTTATAAGTAGGATCGTCTTCCTCGTATGAACAGTGTGGACCAGCTTGTTTTAGTATAGCTTTACAGTCTGCACTTAGATGACGAAGAAGTAAGTTCTTTCCAGCATCTTCATACTTTTTAACAATACTATCAATCGCTTCAACACCAGAAAAATCTAAAACTCTTGCATTTTTAAAATCAATAACGACTTTAGGTGGATCTTGGTCTATGCTAAAGTTATCTGAAAAAGTAGTAGCACTTCCAAAGAAAAGAGGCCCTTCAAGTGTATAAACTTTTGTACCATCATCTTCTGAATGAGTTTTTGACCATATACGAGCATGTTTCCAAGCAAAAATAAGCGCTGAGATAATTACTCCAGCAATTACCGCTACTGCTAAATCTTCAACTACAGTAATGATAGTTACAACAATCATAACAAAAATATCAGCACGAGGCATATGTTTAAGGTGTGAAAAACTAGACCACTCAAATGTTCCAATACTCACCATAAACATGATTCCAACAAGAACACCTACTGGAATAGTATTTAATACATCTGTCATTGATACAACAAGTACTAAAAGACCAACTGCCGCTACAAATGAAGAAAGACGACCAAGACCACCAGAAGTAAAGTTAATGATACTCTGTCCGATCATAGCACAACCAGCCATTCCTCCAAAGAATCCACTTGTAATATTTCCACATCCAAGTGCAATACACTCTTTGTTTCCACTACCACGAACGCCACTCATCTCGTCTAAAACAGCTAAAGTAAGTAGAGACTCAATGAGACCGACTAACGCCATGATAATCGCATAGGGAAGTACCATAAGTATAGCTTCAAGACTAAAGAGCGTGTCAGGAATGATTAGGTGAGGCAATTGTCCTTTAAACTCACTAAGGTTGGCTAAAGAGCCTACTGTGACAGTGTCTATTTGCATAAAGTATACAATTAGAGTTAGTACTACAATAGCAACAAGACCAGCAGGAATAACTTTTGTGAATTTTGGAAGTATGTACATAATGAGCATAGTTACACCAACAACGACATACATAGAAATACCTTGACCTTCAAAGAATTTAAATTGAGCCATTGCTATAACTATTGCTAGACCGTTAACAAAACCATATAAGGCTGGTTGAGGAACAAGACGAATGAATTTACCAAGTTTAAATAGACCAAAAGCAACTTGAATAGCACCTGCAATGATAGTAGCTAATAAAAGATAGTTCAGTGCATGAATATATAACTCTTCACCAACCATACCCGCAGCTGTAAGTTTTGCATTTGCTTCAAGCATAAGACCGATCATTACAACGGCAACACTTCCCGTGGCACCAGAAATCATTCCAGGTTTTCCACCGATAATAGATGTAATTAGTCCTATGATAAACGCAGCATAAAGTCCAACAATTGGGCTAACACCCGCGATAAAACTAAATGCGATGGCTTCAGGAACGAGAGCTACGGCAACAACTAAACCAGACAAAATATCATTTTTGATATTAGCAGCAGAATATTTTTTTAAATCAAACAATTGTACAAGACCTTATAAAGAGAGGATTTTATGGTATTGGAATTATAGCGAATAATCGTCTTTAAATGTGAATATTTAAGTTGTTCTTATCTTTGTATATTTACTAGGAAGTGTAGATTAGTTTTTCACTAATTTTTGCACCTGTAATCTCTAAATATCGCATAGGGTACATGTCTAAATCTAACGGACGTATAAAACCACGTGTGACTACCATTTTAGTGCCATCTTGCTCTTTTACAGAATCTATGTGTTTATGCCCTGAGAGTGTTAAGATGACATTTTTATCACTGAGAAGTTTAGCTTGAACTTCTTGTGCGTTGTTAAGTACATACTTATGAATATCTTTATCTTCAGTTCCTCCCCAATAGTTTGTATAAGGGTGGTGATTAAGAATAATAGTGGGTTTTGCACTTTTAAGAGCTGTTTTTGCAAATGCTATTGTCTCTTGAGTGTAAAGACCATTATTCGCACCTTCTATACAGCTGTCAAGTCCTAAAATAACATAGCCCTTTTTCTCTAACATCCAATCTTTCCCCTGAACAAGAAGAGCTGTATCATCTAAAAATATATTTTTAAACTCTTGTAAATCTATACCATCACTTGGCTTAGCTGATGACTCTTTGTTCCCACGAACAAGATAAGATGGACAGTGCAGAGTCTTAATAATCTCTTTAAATTTTAGAGCATCACTATTGCCCTGGGCATTATTGTTAAAGTTGTCCCCACCAAAAAGTACAAAGTCTAAATCTTTATAGTTTTCATTGATAAATGCACTCATAAGTTCCATAGCTTCAACACTATCGGTATCGCTTAAGTCCATGTGTGAATCTGTAATATGAATAAACTTCAGAGTTTCTTCTTTGTGTGATTCATTTGCGACTAAAGGCATAGCTGAGAGTGCCATAGCACCTTTTAAAAAACCTCTTCTTGTAATGTTTGACATATTTGACTCCTATATTTAAGGTATTAATTATTAAGCTTGAAGTGAACTTAGTTGCTCTTTTACTTTTACTTGTTTAGCTGACGCATCTGCTAATGTCTCACGGTTTTTAGCAAGTACATCTTCTGGTGCATTTGCAACGAAACGCTCATTGTTTAGCATACTATTTGTCTTGTCTATCTCTTTTTGAAGTTTCTCATCTTGTTTAGTAAGTTTGTTGATGATAGAACTAAGGTCTATAGAATCTGTTGGTATGAAAGTCTCGCACATATCCGAAATGTCACTTACCGCGTTTTCTATTTTAGTCTGGGTAAATTCAACATCAGTTACTTTTGCAAGTCTAACTATAAATGGAAGCATGCTTGTTTTTTCATCTTCACTAATTCCGTCTATTTTTACATAGGCTTTTTCTATCTTTTGGTTTGCTAAGTCTACAAGAACTTTCGCACGTCTTATAGAAACAATAGCATCCATAATGATGTTAAACTTTTTCTCTTCTGCATCGAGTTTCTTCGTTTTATGAGGATAAGGCATAATCATAATAGAATCACTATCTTCTAAAGATGTTCCTGATAACTCATGGTAAAGATGCTCTGTAACAAAAGGCATGAAAGGGTGAAGAAGTTTCATAGCCTCTTTGAAAATAGCTCCAAGTTCAACTATAGAATCCTTGTCTGCTTTAGATAACTCAATTCCCCAACCACAAAACTCATTCCATATAAATCTATAAATAACAGTCGCCGCGTCGTTGAACTTATACTCATCAAGTGCTGCTCTTGTCTCTTTAGTTGCTACATTTAAACGACTTAGCATATACTTTCCAAGCTCAGTTTCTACACAAAAACTAGAAAGATCAGGAAATACGTCTACATTCATTTGAAGATATTTTGAAGCATTGTAAAGTTTGTTTGTAAAGTTACGATTTAATTCTAACTTTTCTGTACTCATACGAATGTCACGACCTTGTGCGGCAGAGACAGCAAGAGTGAAACGCAGTATATCTGCTGAGTATTGATTAACCATATCAAGAGGGTCAATAACATTACCCTTCGACTTTGACATCTTATCGCCTTTTTCATCACGAACAAGAGCATGAAGGTAGATGTGCTTAAATGGAAGTTTTCCATTGAAGTTTTCACCCATCATCATCATTCTAGCTACCCAGAAAAATAAAATATCAAAACCAGTGATTAAAAGAGTATTTGGATAGAAGTCTTTCATATCTTGTGATTCAAAAAGTTTCTCCATTTCTACATCACCTTCTTGACCCCAACCTAAAGTTGAAAAAGGCCATAGAGCGGAAGAGAACCAAGTATCTAAAACATCAGGGTCCTGCGTTACATTTTTACAAGCACATTTTGGACAAGCTTCAGGTTTTACTTCTTGTGAAGCAAACTCATGGTCACACTCATCACAGTAAAATACTGGAATCTGATGTCCCCACCAAAGTTGACGAGATATACACCAGTCACGAAGTTCACCCATCCAAGAGTTATAAGAGTTAATCCAGTGAGGCGGAAAAAACTGTGCTTCACCCTCATTTGTTTTAGCGATTGATTTATCTGCTACTTCTTTACGAACAAACCACTGTCTTGAGATATAAGGTTCAACGACATTTTTACATCTATAGCAGTGTCCTACTTGGTGTTTATGATCTTCTATCTTAGTGATAAATCCCTCTTCATCAAGGCGTTTAACAATGATGTCACGAGCTTCCATACGTTCAAGTCCTTTAAACTCTCCAGCATAGTCGTTTAAAATACCTTTTTCATCAAACACGGTAATGAACTCTAGGTTATGGCGTTTACCAACTTCGTAGTCATTCTGATCGTGTGCAGGAGTTACTTTAACAACACCAGTACCAAACTCCATATCAACATGAGAGTCAGCGATGATTTTTACAGTTCTCTCTAAAAGTGGAAGTTTTATCTCTTTGCCGACTATGTCTTTGAATCTTTCATCATCAGGATGAACCATAACTGCAGTATCTCCGAAGTATGTTTCAGGACGAGTTGTTGCTACTTCAACACTTCCGCTTCCATCAGCAAATGGGTAAGTCATATAGTAAAATTTACCATCATGGTCTTCGTGCTCAACTTCAATGTCTGAGAGTGCACCATCATGTGTACACCAGTTTACCATGTAGTTTCCACGAACAATAAGTCCATCGTTGTAGAGTTTTACAAAAGACTCTTTTACAGACTTTTGAAGTCCCGCGTCCATAGTAAAACGTTCTCTTTCCCAAGCTGGAGATACACCCATAACACGAAGTTGTTGTGTCATGATTCCTGCAGATTCTTCTTTCCACGCCCATACTCTTTCTAAAAACTTCTCCCGACCGAGTTCTTCTTTTGTAGTTCCCTCTGCTAAAAGTTGTTTCTCAACAACGTTTTGTGTAGCGATTCCCGCATGATCCGTTCCCGGCTGCCAAAGAGTTTTATAGCCATCCATACGTTTGTAACGAGTAATGATATCTTGGAGTGTAAATGTAAGTGCGTGACCTATGTGAAGACGACCTGTTACATTTGGAGGTGGCATCATGATAGAGAATTTTTTATCATCTTTTTGAATAGCTTTGTTTCCATCTACTTCAAAGTATTTTCTTGTCTCCCAAATTTTATAATATTTATTTTCTACTTCTTGGGGATTGTACTGGTTATCTGACATTTTTGCACCTTTAAATAGTCTCAATTAAAATTACGCGATTATAGCTAAACTGAGGTGATAACTAACTGATGAATAATTATAAACATCTAACTAGAGAAGAACGACACCTAATTGCCCTGAAAGAAATGCCCTTGGGGTGCAAGTTTGTATAAAGGCTAGATTCACTCAAGTTGAAATAGCTCAAGAATTATGTCGCCATTTAAAGAAAAAATACAGCCAATAACATCTGATAATGGACTCGAATTTGGAAATCATAAAATAAATTTTAATGCTGGAGATACAGTACAATTAAAGAAATTGATGAGATTGGGCTACTTGTATTTGGTTTGATAATAAAAAAGTCGAAAGACATACTTTTAAATACATAAACATGACATAATGTCATATTTTAAACATCTTATTAAATAACAACTATACTTATACTTTACACTTGCTTCACTTATTTCAATTCAAGAGAGCATTATCCATGTTGTAATGATTCACTACTGTTAAAGCAATTTGATTTTAATATTCATTATTTAGCCTTTTTTTATTTCTTTTTTAATCCAGAGTTTAAACTCAACATCCTCGAATATATATACCCCATCTTCTTTAAACAGTGTATTCTCTTTAAGCAGGGCTTTCATAGCAGACTGTAAGGATGTTTTAGTGATTGAATACTCTTCTAATATCTCTTTGCCATAAATCTCACTTCCATTACAGCTCACTATTATTTTTAAAGCATTTTGCTGAGGTACTGTGTATTTATTAAAGAGTTGTGCAATATAAGATTTCTTACTTATAAGTTGATTGATTTCTTCTTCCATTATAGAATACTCTATCACACTAGCATCTTTCCCCTTTCTGAAGAGATCGTGACATACTTGTTGAATAAACCTTGTCTCTCCATCTGCTTCATCATATAGGTGTCTAAATGCGGTTCTGTCTAGAAATATATTTTTTCGCTGAAACCTTAGTAGTGCCCAGTCATAAAATGTATCAGGGTCTAGAGGACTAAGAGGCATTTCTGAACCAAGTTTAAAAAATGCTCTTGATACTTCATTAAACATTCCTAATAAAATATTTCTTTTTGAGCCCGTAAATACAAACGAGCCTAAACCTTTTCTCTTTATTGCAATTGTTCTTAGAGTCTCTTCAATCTTCTCAAAATCAGGAAGAGAAACAATTTTTTGAAATTCATCAATTGCGAACACGAAGGTAAGATTTTTAGCTCGAAGATAATTAAAGTAGTCGCTAAAAAGATTTTCAATTGCTATATAGTAATTTTTATCTCCTGCTTCTATCTTTAGTTCAGGTGTACCACTTATAACCATAGAAATTTTAGAGTTTTTAAAGTACTCTTGAATGTCATTGACCATTATTGATGCTTTCTCAATAGTTGTAAGTTCATAAGATAGACTCATTTTAATGCCATCTTGAAGTTTGGTAAAAAGTTCTCTTGTGTTAGAAACTGAGTATATATCGACATGTGCTTGGAGTACTTTCTTTTCAGTGTGATTTTCAAGTACTTCTTTAATTAAAGAGGATTTACCTATACGTCTCTTTGAAAACATTATTATATTTGTATTGTTAAAAATATGATCGCTGAGTTCATCGATGTCGTTTTCTCTACCACAGAAGAATTCTCCTGCAACTTCTTCATCAAATTTGAATGGATTTCTAATTCTTTTTATCATAGAATACCCTTTAGTATTTAATTTAATACCGTATAGTATTCTAAATATTATATATTGTCAAGTACTTTTATTTCAAAAGATAAAAATTTAGAACTTGACCCATATTTTTACGAACGACAAAAAGAGTTACATCAAATTAATTTTAGACAATCGATTAAAAAATATACTATTGTTTATCAAGTGAGTTTAGAAAGAAATACAATTGAAATGATGAAAATATTTAAGAAAAACAAACCTTCACAACACTAAAGACACAACAAAACATAGGAACACAATAAATTACCTAGCGGAAATTTATGGTTCTATTCGACCGTTATATCCAAAAAGCCACATTACCTGGAAATTTGAATATGCCTATTTATGAAAGTAAATTGGTAAATTAATTCTTTGGATTTTTAATGAAAAAGTTTAATGGCACCTAAAATTTGATTCTGAAACTAACTGATTTTTTATCTTTAAAAGGTATAATCACACTCTTAAAATTTAGGAGGAGTTCTTATATGCCACTATCGCGTTTAAATAAAGAACAGTATGCTGCAGCAACCTCCTTAGACTCACAAAATCTCATCATTGCTTCTGCTGGAACAGGTAAAACTTCTACTATAGTTGGAAGAATAGGGCACCTTGTGGCTCAGGGTGTGCAACCCCAAGAGATACTTCTCCTTACATTTACAAACAAGGCAGCTGCAGAAATGGTAGCTCGTGTAGGAGAATACTTTGGAAAGAATGTAGCCTCAAAGATAGATGCGGGAACTTTTCACGCGGTCAGTTATAGATGGTTGAAAAAGTTTGACCAAAGAGTAGTTTTAAAACAACAACGCGAGCTTAAAACTCTCTTTCGTTCTGTGTTTGAGAAACGCTCATTTTCACAGATAAACGCGGACATGAATCCTTATGGAGGGAACCACCTCTATGATATGTACTCTTTTTATCAAAATACAGAGTTAGTTAATAACTTTGAAGACTGGGTAAAAGAAAAATATCCTGAACATGAAGGTTTTGCTCTTATATATGCTGATGTAGTTGATGAGTTTGAAGGGCTTAAGAAGGAGTATGGTTTTGTAAACTTTAATGACCTCCTTTTAAACTTCCGTGATATATGTAAAACAAAAAACTTAGGCTATAAAGAAGTTCTTGTCGATGAGTACCAAGATACAAATGCGCTTCAAGGAACACTCATTGACACGATGAATCCACCATCTCTTTTTTGCGTTGGGGATTATGACCAGAGTATCTATGCTTTTAATGGTGCGGATATAAGTATTATCGGTACATTCACTGAAAAATTCCCTAAGGCAATAGTACATACTCTAACAAAGAACTATCGTTCATCCGCTCCAATACTTTCACTTGCAACAAAGGTTATAGAACATAACGAACGTATCTACCCTAAAGAGTTAGAAGTAACACGACTACAAGATGCCAAAGCACCAAGTCTACTCGCGTTTGATGAGCTGTTTGATCAGTACCACCAAATAGCAGCAATGATACTAAAAAGTCAAACGCCAAGAGAAGAAATAGCTGTAATCTTTCGTAATAACTCATCGGCAGATGGCATAGAAGTAGGGCTTCGTGAGTTAGACATTGCATGTAAACGCAAGGGTGGAACATCTTTTTTTGATTCACGAGAGATAAAAGCCATACTTGACCTTTATACACTTCTAGTCAATGAGTCAGATATGATGGCGTTTATACATCTTTTTGAGTTTGCGCGTGGCATTGGTTCGGCAATGGCTAAGGAATTATACATAGCTTTAAAAACTCTGGGACAGGGAAGTATATTTTACGGACTGTATGCACCAGATGAGACTATGAAAAATCCTTTTGAAAAACGCAAGCTTAACCATCAGCTTGGTCTTTTTGATGACTTTTTAGAACTCGGAGCTGTAGGGAAGTATGCAAAACTTGGCTTTGAAGATAAGTTTATGAAAAATCCTATTTTAAAACATCCAAAACTAACAAAAGACAGTGCAGGATTTTTACATAGTTTTTATCTTCTATTTCGTGATTTAAAGGGTGTGAAGTTTCCTATTGATGTTGTTACAAAGATAGCAAACTCGGAGCTTTATGCGTACATTGCAGATACACTTGCTAACAAAAGAGCAATGCTTAAAGATGGTTCTATAGACGAAAAACAAAAAGCAGAAAAACTTACAAGTATCACTAGAAAAAAACTTCTGCTATGTGAGTTATGTAAACCATACTCACAACATGAGAGATTCTTAAACGCGATGATACTCGGTTCTTCCGATTTAACTCAAGGGGAGGGTGTGAACCTTTTAAGCGTTCATGCTTCTAAAGGTTTAGAGTACAAAGAAGTTTATGTTATTGACTTGATGGACGGGCGTTTTCCAAATCGTAAGCTTATGCAAAGAGGCGGAAGTCTTGATGAAGAGAGAAGACTTTTTTATGTCTCAGTTACAAGGGCAAAAGATATACTCTATCTTAGTTTTGCAAAATACGATAAGATAAAAAAACAGAACTTTATGCCTTCTCAGTTTTTGTATGAAGCTGGACTTGTTCCAAAAGATGATGCTTATAGAGCTTTGATCAAAAAAGAAGAAGAAAAAGAAGAAGAGTAAACTAAAAAACAAAGGATATAAAAATGGCAAGAAATAATTTTATAATTGCTACAGTGACTATTATAATGATATTTTCAGCACTCGTAGTTTCATCACTTTATATGGGTGAAAATGTAGTAGAAGAGAAAAAGGTCTCTAAAATCATAACAAAGCGTATAAATATGCAAGGAATGACTTGTGAGAGTTGTGAAGAGCTTATAAACTCGACAGCTTCAAAAGTAAATGGTGTTGTAAGTGTTAGTTCTTCAAGCCCAGCTCAAGTTGCTATAGTTGAGTATGACACTGCTAAAACAGATATAGAGAGTATTATGCAGGCTATTGCAAAAACAGGCTATAAAACACTTGGTTTTGAAGATGTAAATACGACATCTGTACAGATGAAAAAAGAAGTACCAGCCAAAGCTATAAGTACTATGAAGTGTGGTGCTGGAAAATGTGGTTCTAGTATGGCTGAGTAAAAGATTTTACTCAGTTTCACCTCTTAACTTTCTAACTTCTGCGAAGTAACTATGTCCTAAGTAAATTATATAAAATACTGATGCAAAAAATACTACAAAAGGTATAAGTGACATTACATAGAGTGCTAATGTTTTCATTCTAAGTTTTGTCGCATTGAAAAACTTTATCTTTAAGGCCTCATCTTTTGTACATATAGTTGAAGACACATCATAAGTTAGTACTTTATGAAAAAGATAGTAGAGTGGAAGATTAAAAATAAGTACTCCAAGAAGTGGTATAAAGTAGAGTGGTATAAAAACTATAAACATAAGTATCATTATAGCTACCCATTTTAACATCAAAAATATTGACTCAAATACATTTGAATGGCCAATCATCTCTATATCTTCATAGTGTCTAGCCTGAATCTCTCGAAGTATGTAGGGAGTTAAAAACCCTATAACTAGAAGTGCCACAAATATAGAGAGATAAAGTGTCAAAAAACTCCCAATAGTATATACTAGAAATGTAGCTATCCAAGATGTCATAGCACTACCCATAAGAAACTTTACAAGGGCCGTTCCCTCTAAGTTAGCAGTGAAACTATCTGTATGGGGAACTCCATTTTCTACAGTTGTGGTAGTACTTTGAACATCCATACTGCCAAGTCCTTCAAGACCAATACCAGCAATAGTGAAAAATAAAATATATAAAATAATCATGCTTATAAAAAAAGGCATAACCGAGTACTTGATCATTTTTGATGTAAGTAAATCTTTTATACTCAGCGAAAGTAGCGAAGTGTTCATTTATAGATTACTATCAATAATATCAAATGAGTTTATAATGTCCTCTTCTCCCATTTTTCCAGATTTATAAAATAGTAATTCACCAGTTTTTGAAAAGATTAAAATATTCGAAGCATCGTTCTCTACTTCCCATTCATTCACTAAAACACTATTTTTATCTTTTACATAGATAGTGTCAGGAAATTCTTCTTGTTTTGATTTTAGAAGTTTTTCAATGATGAAGTTTGGTTTCCAAGTAGCAGCAAGGTTTACAATTGCCATACTTCCATATAGGTTTTTATCATATGCTTGTTCTTTTAGTCTTTTTGAATAGTGAGAATTTGTATCTTTCTCATCAGGGTCAACATAAAACATCACATAAACCTTATCTTTTATGCTAGAAGATGACCACTCAGTGCCATCCTCTACATATCCACCGTTTTCACCTGATATGGAAATTTGTTTTGGATTTTCTCCAACTGTTAATGCATGTAAGTTTAGTGTAACGAGTAGTGTTAATAGTGCAGTAGTTAATTTCATTCTTTCTCCAAAGTTGTGTTTAATATCAGGATAGTTTATCTGTTTATCATTTAATCTAAGTTTATTTTCTTGTTTATTGTTTACTCCATAGTTTTTGGTTGAGTTTTAGTTCTTGGACTATGCCTATAGCTAAGTGAAGTGTAGCTATATACTCCATAGCAACTTTATACTTTAAAAGTGAATGAAAGACAGATGGTTCAAACAGGTCTTTATTATATTCTATAGCAAGATGGATATTCTTAGATGTAAAAGAAATAAAAAGAGGATGTTTGGAACGTTTTTTATAGTTTAGTAGTTGTTGCATAAGGGTATGGGAAAGAATATATCTCGCTTCAACTTGATCACTAGAGTAGACAACAAACTCCTTTTCAAACGCAGGACTATCCATTTTTACAAGTTGATCTCGAGATAGGTTCTTAGACTGAAGAAAGCCTCCTATAAAGTCACCAAAAGTACTCACGGCTACATCTGGAAGAATGACAGTTGAACCATGAAAATGTTTGTTAAATTCACTTACTACAAAAAGTCCTTGAAACATAGTCTTGTAACTAGTTCTTCCTTTAGAATCACGATGTCTCTTTTGTGCATGTATATCAGAAAACTGTATGGGAATACCATCAATCGTTCCTTTTACATAGTCATTTCCACTGAGTTTATCAGGAGCTTGGGTAAAAATTTTAGAACGAGTGAAATATCTTTGTGGAACATGTAGTGATGGAGTATATTTTAAGTTTTTATCAAGAGCATGGATTAAAGGTCTTATTATGCTGTGTTTAAACTCATGAGTATAGTCTTTAACAAGAAATTTATAGACAAGAGCACCAAGACTAAAGTATCCAAAACCTAGGAATACAAGCATCTCAACATTGAAAAATTTATCTAATAGGGTAAAAAAAAGCACAACAGCTATAAAAGTGTAAAAAAATCCGATAGTTATTATTCTACTTCGAAGTTGTTTTCTGTCTATTTCTAGCTTTTGCAAAGTGCCAAAAAGTTTTTTATAATAAAAATCTGTTAATTCACTTTTATTTTTCATGTGGTATGTTAATTAAAAAGTTCTTTAACATTTACATTTTTTCGTTCAATTTCACTAATGGCAAAAACATCTTTTTTAGAGTAGTTCATAGCAGATGCCATAAAGTTTGTAGGAATCTGTTCTAAAGCATTGTTATAGTCTGTAACTGCTTGGTTATAAGCACGTCTTGCTGCTGATATTTGTTCTTCTACCTCATTAAGAGAATGTTGTAAATGCATAACATTTTCATTTGCTTTTAGGTCAGGGTAGTTTTCTACTGCAATCATGATAGAACCAAGTGCCGAACTCATCTTTGCATCAAGAGCAATTTTTTGTTCATCAGAAATATTTGGTTTATTTGCCTCTGCACGTAACTTTGTTATGTCTTCAAGGATGCCTTTTTCATGTTCCATATACTTACTAACACTTGAAATAAGGTTTGGGATGAGGTCATAACGTTTTTTAAGCTGTGTATCTACACTTGCAAAAATATTTTCGACTTGATTCTTTTTTGAAATAAGAGAGTTGTAAAGAAGTACTAAAATTAAAATAACTGCAATAAGAATAATAAGAGGAGTAGACATAGGATTCCTTAAAAGTTGTTTTATTTATTATAGCGTTTATTTATGGATAATGTCTTTTGCAGCAACATAAGCACTAGCCCAAGCAAAGGCGAAGTTATAACCACCACGACGACCAACAACATCAAGAACCTCACCACAGAAGTAGAGGTTTTTGCATTTTAGTGATTCCATTGTTTTGGGATTGATTTCTTGTGTATCTACTCCACCACCACTCACTTCGGCATGTTTAAATCCATGAGTTTCACTTACTTCAAAACGCCAGTTAAGTATAGTGTTTGCTACTTTTTTTGCA
>NZ_JABIOQ010000068.1 GCF_018698455.1 Sulfurimonas sp.
GCACAAGCATTTGTAGATAAATATAAACTTGAGAAGTCAAGGCTTAGTGGGTTTCTAGTTTTTTCAAATGCTACAATGAAACTTATAGTAAGTGGGGTAGGAGTAGGTTTTGCGAGAGATGCAACTCAAACATTTATAAATCACTATGATATTACAGATGATGATATTTACCTCAATGTTGGTATTTGTGGGGGCGATAAAAACTATGAAATTGGTACACTTGTAGAAGTTGGAAGTGTTACTTATGAGGGCATAAAGTATACTCTCAAAGAAAATAAAAAACAGATACATACCCTTGATGAGGAAACCCCTCTTTTTCTGAAATAATTAAATCTATAAACTATAACTTTTACACCTAAAATTAAGTTCTATTATGTAATACTATTTTTATGGAGAATTTTTTGAAACATATTTTTTTAATTATATTACTAATAATACAAGTTTGCTTTGCAAATGATAATTACTATTACCAAAACAACAATAAAGTGCTTCTCGAACCGAGTATTAGTATTGCTAGGGATAGTTCAAGTATAGATTATTATACAAATGAAAAAGGGATAGTTTTAGGAGTAACCGACACATTAATTGTAAAATTTAAATATGAACGCAATTTAAATAATTATCTAAATGAATTTAATTTGACACTCATAAAGCGTTTAGGTAATGGTCTTTATCTATTAAAGGTAGAGAATAAGAACCTCACAATAGATATATCAAACAAATTAACCCAGAAGGTTGATATTAAATATGCTCATCCTAATTTCATTAAAAATATAATAAAAAGATAATACTTTGAAATATATAATATTATTGATAATTTCACTATTTATTATTGGATGTGGTAACGGTTCAAATAATAATACCGAGATAAAAGTAGAAAACGAACCATATTTTTACCAACAGTGGTATTTAGATATTAATGAAGCTTTTTATTTAGAAAATGGGATTAACAGTGAAGCACATATCCATCCTTCTGATTTATTAACACAGCTTTCTGGAGATGGAATTAAAATAGCTGTCATCGATGATGGATTAGATGTAACTCATGAAGATTTGCAAGGTACAATAACTAATACATATGATGTAGCAAGTAAAACTTCCAATGTAACACACAATAATCCAACTGATTCTCATGGTACAGCTGTAACTGGAATAATAGGTTCAAGCATAAACTCTAAAGGCATTGCTGGTATTGCTCATAAATCTGAAATTATTTTTTTAAAATATAAGGAACCATTGGATGATAATAATACTATAGAACTTTTTAATAAAGCTGAAGAGTTTGGTGCAGATATAATAAACTGTTCATGGGGTACTTATTCTGTATCTGATGGAGTAAAAGATAAAATTGTAGATTTGGCAATTAATGGAAGAGGTGGTAAAGGTACCATTATCGTCTTTGCAGTTGGAAATCATAACAGAGATATGGGAAATGATGAATCAGCAATACCTGAGGTCATTTCAGTTGGTGCAACAGATTCGGAAAATTTAAGGGCATGGTATAGTAACTATGGTAATTATCTTGATGTTCTTGCCCCTGGAGGGTACTATAATGGTATAACAACTTTAGACCCTATGGGAAGTGATGGTATTGCATCTCTAGATGAAAACTACTTACTGTATGATGACTTTAACTCCTTTGTAGGCACATCAGCATCAGCACCTATAGTTAGTGGAATTATTGCCCTTATGCTAGAAAGAGATTCTAATCTTACAAGAGTAGAAGTGGAAAATATACTAAAAGATAGTAGCGACAAAATTGGAAATGTAGCTTATATAAATAGTAGAAATGATTACTATGGGTATGGAAAAGTTAATTTATCTAAGATTATTGAACGGGTAGATACGTTCAATAATTGAGTTTGATATCTTTTACAATAACTAGGGATTCAAAGTGAGAGATTAACATCATTGTTTTTTGTATAGTAGTTTTTTCTATTGGTCGACAAATAAGATATGTGAGAGATAAAAAAGTTAGAAGTATAAGTTTGAAAATATATAATCTAAAAGGTTTTCCCGTACCATTGGGACGGGGGTTGTTCACTAAAAAATAGTGTTAATTTCCTGCATATTAGGAAATTAAGCGAATTTTAGTGACTGTTTTTAGTGCTGTTTATATTCTGTAGTGGTTGAACGGTTCATATTACGACTTAACATATAAAACTCTAAATTTAGTATTTGATATTCCTGATGTTTCATTAATTAACTCAAAACTTAACTCTTGCATACCATGTATCAAAAATAGGGAGATATCATCATGTGTAAGTGGCCATGGTGGACCATCATTGTTACCAGTGTGTTGATGAGCTACGATAAGTAACTTACCGTCTTTTGCTACTGTATCTACCACTGCGTTTATCATTTTTTCTCTAAACTCTACAGGTAAGGATTGAATAGTGAGTGCTTCAAATACAAAGTCGAAATTTTCATAGTACTTCTTAGGCATGTCAAATATATCTTGTTTCTCAAAATTAATTTTAGAATCACTGAATCTTTTTTGTGCTAGGTCAAGTGCTGTTTGAGAAACATCTATGGCTACTACGTCATAACCTGCATTATCAAGTGCATAAGCGTCATCTCCTAAACCACAGCCGATAACAAGAGCTTTTCCCTTATGCTCTTTTTCGTCGGCTAAGTAAGTTTGTAGTAATGGATTTACATCCTGTCTCGCCCATGGGATATTGTCATGATTATTTTCATGTCTTTTATATAAATCATCAAACCAGGCACTAGCTTTGTTGTGTTCTTTCATTTATTTATCCTTTTGTTTTAAATACGGTTTCATTGCAGCACTTGTATATTTTATAACATTTTGAACTGACAATGCATTTAACTCTTGCCCTATAGTATGTAAAAATGAACTGTAAAATTGCCAAGACAGAGATATAGAGTCTACAAGAAAGTCTATATCTTGTTCATCGCTAACAATAAGCTCTTCAATTATTATAAGGTTATTCATAACTTGTCTTATGCGTCTGCGGTGAGCAATGTTATCTTTTATGTAAATATCTTCTAACTCTGAATCACGAGAGAAAAGAGAAAGCATCTCTTTAAAAAAGAATCGATACTTCCACTGGATTTCTATAAGTAATGTCTCGTGTTCGCGTAAAATAGTTATAGATTTTGGAAGCTCTTCTGCTGGAAGCTTAGTCTCAGTTCTCATTTTAATATAAAGTAATCGCACAATCTCTTCACGATTCTTATAATGATAGTGTAGATTCCCCGGACTTATTCCCATCGCTTTTGCAATATGATTTGTAGTGGAGGCTTGAGTCCCTAGTTCATTGAAAAGTTCACGAGCTGTTTCTAAAATATCTTCTTTTCTTGACATTTCAACTCCTTATATTGAAATTATAGTGTAGTTACACTAGTCTGTCAATAAATTTTATAATTCTGTTTAGTGACCTAGGTAAAGCTATTTGTTGATTATATATAATATGTAAATTATACTATTAGAGTCATTACACTTTACATTGTATTTTTATTGATATATAATTTTAGTGTAATTGCACTAAAGTACCAGGTGCAAACAAAAATAAAAGGATAGAAAATGAAATTAGTTCAAAGTTTAGCGTTAAGCACGGTATTAGGTTTAAGTTTTTTAAATGCGGCAAACTATAGCGTTGACGTAAGTCATTCAGACATAGCGTTTAAAGTAAAGCATATGATGATTAGTAACGTAAAAGGAAGCTTCGAGAGGTTTAGTGGTACCTTTAGCATAGATGAAAAAACAAAACAGTTTTCCTCAATAGATGGAACGGTTGAAGTTGCTAGTTTAACTACGATGGAAGGAAAAAGAGATGGACACCTTAAAAGTAAAGATTTTTTCGACGTAGCTAAGTATCCACAAATGCATTTGAAATTTCTTAAGCAAAGCAATGACAAAGTAGAGTTTGAGTTAACTATAAAAGATGTCACTAAAGTAGTAACTCTTGATGTTGAAGAAATTAGTGGAACTGTAAAAGATCCATGGGGATATACAAGATTGGCGTTTGAGCTTCACGGAAAAATTAATCGTAAAGATTTTAATATGAACTTTAATGAGCTATTGGAAGCCGGTGGTTTACTTGTTGGCGATACTGTAAGGTTTGATATAGTTATCGAAGGAATTCAAGCTAAATAAACAATACTAAGGAGTAGGATATGAACAAAGTAGACAGTCCTAAACGACGAACTTTTCTTACATTATGTCTGTCTCTTTGAGAGTGTAAACCTAACTGTGTAAACCCACCTAGTATTCCTAAATCAGTTAGTGTATTTTGACATAATTTCACTGAAAAATATACAAAGTTGAGGATAAATCTCAGGCCAGTTTCTAATACTAGACATATTCCACTTTTCTTGTTGCTCCTGTGTAGCAAGATACATAACCTTAAAAGCTGAGTCTTCAGTAGGAAAAGAGCCTTTAGATTTA
>NZ_JABIOQ010000069.1 GCF_018698455.1 Sulfurimonas sp.
AAGTGATAAAACATTGATTCCTCTCACGAATCGCTTCTCTTTATTGGAGTACAACTTATCCCGACTTCCTTCAATCTTTTTGCCTGTTTTATCTTCGATAGTATCATCTATGATAAATATATTTACACCTTCATATGTTTCACTATTTTGTATAGAGTTATGAGTTTAATTGCTCTGTAGTATGTGGTTTTGGTTTTATTATGCTATTTGTTGATGAATATTAGGTGCGAAAGTTAAGTAAAGGGATTAGGTGATTACTATTCTTGTTATCAGTTTGTAAGAAAAGTACTCAAATGGGGTTAAGTCCTAAAGTAAAAGTTATAGTTATCGCTTGAGCCCGATATTTAGATATACTCCGTTTACAAATGAAGGATAGACTATGGCTTATATAGATTTAACAACTAAAAATTTTAATGAAGTTCTGGATAATAACGAAATCGTAATAATTGACTTTTGGGCAGAATGGTGTGGACCTTGTCAAAAGTTTGCCCCGATATTTGAAAAGTCATCAGAGTATTACTCGGATGTAGTTTTTGCTAAAATTGATACAGAGGATCAGTCTGTTATCGCCAAACATTATGGTGTGATTTCTGTACCTACAGTTATGATTATGAGAGATGGTATTATTGTTATTAATCATGAAGGAACTTTGACAGAGGCCGAGATTTATGATCTTGTTACGCATGTCAGGTGTCTTGATATGGATAAGGTTCGCGAAGATTTAGATAACAATGAAGAATGAATTAAAGGGGTCAGGTGATCACTATCACTTTTTAATTGAGTATCTTGTTAATACTTGACTGTGCTAAACCTAAATGTTTTGCCAAGGGGTGTTGGGAATAGCTGCTTAGAACTAAAGTGCTCTATTTACTTTAATTGCATGTAGTATATTTGATATAATGCCAATAAAATATAATTAGAGAGTCTAAGCAGTGGAAAACCAATTTATAGAATTTAAAGTAGGTCAGAGATGGAAAACTCAAATGAATCAAATATATATTATTAAAGAAATACGTGAAGAGGAAGAATATTCTCTTGCTTGCATTAGTATGAACTCTGGCAGAAAACATTTTTTTGATGAAGATGGTTATGCAGTCGCGGGTTATCCTACTGATGATGACTTAATTGAAATGCTAGATCATGCTGATAAATCTGTAGAACGAGTTTATTAAGCTTAACCTTATAAATCTTGTTAACATTGGGTAAAACCCCTAATGTTATCCGTTACCTTCTATTTTTATATCATCAGAGATGATAAACAATGGAGTAGTATGTATCGCAAGTATAGTCGTACCACACCCTATAGCAAAGCCATATTTCTCATTCTCATAAATAATAGCAATGCCACTCATCATATCCATATATGAGAGTGCCGTATCTGGTACAGTACGTGAAGAGTTTATATTTATAAACTCTAACTTAACGCTACTAATATCCTCTCCATCATCATCTTGAAGCGCCAATTCAAGTTTATATATCAAACATAAGTAGATGTATAGATGGAAATAGGGTGGAATGTAATTGGTTGATTGCTTTGAAAGTTCGTTGTAGTAAGATTGAAGTGTGGATGGGGTAGAGGGATTATATCCTTGCCTATTATAAAGGGTTTAAATGTTTATAATTAAAATTAAGCCCCATAATGAGCCCCTAAAATCCAAAGTGCTAACCACTTAAAAATTCACATATTCATTTAACATTATATCAAATTCTTTCTGTAGTTCAGGTGGTTCAATAACTTTTATATGAGGCAGCCATCTTTTTAATATTGAGAATACCTCTTCTTTATTTGTCATATAAGTTGTAAGTTCACAGCTTCCGTTTTCATACTTTTTTAAGCTCTGACCTTTAATAGGTTTCCTTTCGAAATATACTCTAGCGGTGTTATCAAGATATAGTATAACCTCAAATGGTTCTTTAGATGGGTCAAACCAAATATCTTGTGCTTTTTCAATACTCGATAAAACTTTATCTTTATATTCAAATGTTTCATCAGATACAACTATAGCTGACATCTCTTTTAAGTAGAATTTTGGATAATAATCATTGTGTTGACAAAACAGGTAGAAAAATCCATCAAAGATAACTATCTTGTAAGGCTTAACACCTTCATATATTTTTATATCATCTGGCTTATACCAACGTTTATATTTAAAGGTCACCATTTTTCGTTTTGAAATAGCAATTTCTAATTGCTGAACTAAATTCATTTTATCAGATATGTCCTCTACATCAATACGAGTATAAAAAGGAGACTCTATATGACTTTGAATATTACTAAGAGCAGTTTTAGCTTTAATGTAAAACTTACCACCAATATCTTTTGAAAGACTATCTAGCATATTGACAGCCGTTGTGGCTTCTTTGGAGGTTGTTTTCTTTTTCGAGATGCTAAACCTCTTACCATCATCTGCTCTTATTACACCATAGCTTCCTTCCATAAGCTTTTTAAAGTCTCTTTGAAGAGTTTTGGTTTGTATATCCCATTCTCTTGATAATTCTGTTATAGAAAGTATTTCACCAGAGTTTAATCTCTCTAAAATTTGGTTGTGTCTTTCGTACTGTGCTGTCGGCTTAATACTCATTTTCTCTCTTATGGACATTTAATGTCCTTATTATACATTAAACTTTTACATTAACAGTAAAAAAAGGATGCATAATGAAAAGAAGAAGCTTTTTTAAAATACTAATAGCCATATATGGGCTTATCGGCTCAGTAGCTTACTCTAAAGAGAAAGAACATATATCCAATAAGGATAAAGATGAAAACTTTAATAAACTCTGTATTATGGGTATCGGTGGAGGTGGTACTAATATTGTAGATGCTATATCAAGGTTAAAGACTAAACATATGTATATTCATATGAATAGTGATTACAATTCTCTTAAGCAGAAAAAATCAAAAAACAAAATCTTACTTGGGTGGAATGAAAAGCTTGGATTAGGATGTGGAGGCAAAGTTGAATGTGGTGTGAGCTTAATAAATAATGAGGTTAAAATCAACATTGCTCGTTTGACAAAAAATGTTGATACAGTTTATATCGTTTCATCAATGGGAGGAGGATTAGGTAGTGGAGCAACACCAGAAATAGTAAAGTATTTAAAAGAAATAGATAAAAAAATCTTTGTGTTTGTAACTGTTCCATTTAGTTTTGAAGGAAGGAAACGATTGTCTATCGCATATCAATCAATTGAGAAAATTGCAGAAGATGCGGATAAACTTGTAGTATTTAAAAATGATGAATTACTTAATAACAATAATGAATTGGGTGTAAGAGATACATTCAACATGACCTCAAATGCATTACTTAGAATGATAAATTCGTAGATGAGATATCATGAGTGAAGAAGATATATTAAATGAGATATTGACTAATCCTTACATATTGGAAGAGGAGGGTGAAAGGTATCTCACAGATAAGGATTTTATGTTGTATGCATCTATAAAGTATGCTTGGGTGTTTGAATACACAGATGATAAACTAAAGGCCGATAAGGAGTTTATCCTTCAGGTTCTCAAATACTCTCCATCCTGCTTTAAATGGATAGATAGAAAACTGAAAAACAACAATCAGTTTGTACTTCAAGCTGTTAAAGTAAATGGCTTAGTTTTAGAATATGCACTTAAACAATCAAAGGTTGATAAAGAGATTGTTCTTGAAGCACTTAAAGAAAATGGAAAAGCTTTTATATTTGCACACAAGAAGTTCTATTTAGATAGAGAGGTCGTTTTAGTAGCGATGAAGAATGGTAGTACAGGTTTAGGATACTTAAATGAGTTATTACAAAGGGATAAGGAAATAGTACTTAGTGCAGTTATAAATAACGGCAGTTCTTTAGAGCATGCTAGTACGGAGCTACAAGCAGACAAGGAAGTGGTTTTAACGGCAATAGAAAATGATGGTTGTGCTTTAGAATATGCAAGCCAAGAACTACAATCCGATAAAGAGATAGTTTTAAAAGCTATCCAAAATGATAGTGATGCTTTAGAATTTGCATCTAATACACTATATTCAGATAAAGAAATTATTTTGAAATCTATAGAAGATGGGAAAGACAACTTGAAATATGCCGACGATAGATTGCTATCGGATAGAGAGTTTATTCTTGATGTAGTTGGCAAGTATGGAAGTGCGCTTAAATATGCTAGTCAAGAGCTATGCTTTGAAAAGGTTATTGTACTCAAAGCAATGGAAGATGACCCATATGCTTTACTATACTCTGATAAGTTATTATGGTTTGATAAAGAGTTTATGATTGAGGTTAATAATACTATTGGAGTATCTTTAGAAGGAGTTGATAAGAAATATATGAATGACTTAGATTATTGTAGTGAGCTGATGGCTTGGAATATTAGTAAAAGTGTTAATTCAAACCGAGAGCATATGCTCAAATTGGTGAAGAGAAAAGGTACAACAATATGGAGTGCAAGTGCAGAGTTGAAAGCCGATAGAACAGTTGTTTTAGAAGCTGTGAAAAATGATGGTGATGCTCTGTGGAATGTAAGTGAGGAACTGAAAGCAGATAAGGAGATAGTCATGATAGCTGTAAAAAATGACGCCTTTGCTTTAAGGTATGCAAATATGGAGCTGAGAAATGATAAAGATGTAGTCCTACAAGCAGTTATAAGTAATGGAATAACCTTGGAGTATGCAAGTGAAAGTTTGAAAGCAGATAAAGAGATAGTATTTACTGCTGTTAAGAGTAATGGCTTGGCTTTACAATATGTAAAAAATAGCTTGAAAGATGATAAGGATGTTACAAATAATGCCATTAAAAACAATGTTTTAGCAAAAAGGTTTATTCAAGGCATGACGGAAATTCAAAAGGATGTAAAATGGTAATTAATGTGTTAGTATATTGTAATCAAACTGAGAGATATTAAATGAGTTTACAAGATATGCAAAAAGAATTAGATAGTCTTTACAGAAAAATACTAAACAGAGAAAGACTAGAAAAAGAATTTGGTGATACTATTGAAAAAGGTCAACAAAAAGGCAAGGCAATAGCTGAAGTACTTTCAGCTCCTTTTATATTGCATATTGACGAAAAATATATAGATGCAAAGAAAAAGGTGCTATATATTGGTAGAGAGACAAATATATGGTGGGGACAGCTACATCAGTTTATGAAAGACACTGAAGGCTCAATAGAACTTTTAAAAGAGCGTTATAAAGCGGAGTTTGATGGTGGAGAGGTAATTAAAGGAAATGGGAAGTTGGCTCATTATGAGAAAGAGAAGTTTGGGAGTAGTGCATTTTTCAATAAATATAAATATACACGAGACAATCTCAAAGATAATGAAAATTCACTTATATGGACTAACCTGTTAAAAATGGATAGTGGAGCTAAAGGCTACTCTAAAAATTCAATTAAGAATGAAAAAGTTCAAAAAATATCTAAAGAGATACTTCAAGCAGAGATTGAAATATTAAAGCCTGACGCTATCATATTCTTAACTGCTACAGCAAAAAATACAAAGGCATACGATGATTTTATTAAAGATGTATTTGAAGGTTATGAAACCTTAGAATTAGTGTCAGGTCAATATTGGAAGTTTCAATATAAAAATATTGATTGTTACCGAACACTACATCCACAAAGTCATAGATTTAGAAAAGATATAACAACAGATTATTATAAAAAAATTGTTGATGATATTAACAATTCATAAAGGATACAAATGTACACAAAATATTTAGACTACTTAAAAAACACTTTTCAAGGGGCATTATTAGTTCTTGCTATCATGTTCGCAATACCACTTATGGTTTTTTTAAGAGCATATGTTCTATTAAAGCTTTGGGGTTGGTTTATTGTACCTGTGTTTCATGTGCAAGACATTAATTTTTGGCAATCACTAGGTATATTAATTGTTATTGCATTTTTAAGATATAAATATACTTCCAAAGAAGATGCTGATGAAGGGATTATGCCAAATGTATACTCCGTTACGGTTTCCTTGGGTTTTTTAGGTTTTTCTTGGATTATACATTCATTATATTTTTAGAAGCTAGGTAGAATGTCAATGTCAATGTCAATGATATAAATAGCTTCCAATATATAAGGATAAAAGATGAATAGTGTACTTGAAACTCAAGTTATAGAATTTTTACAAGAGATAGGTTTTTATCTTAGAATTAAAGGTTAATAATGTCTGGATATATTTTAAAATGTACAAGTTGCCAAGAATTATCACAATTTGTCAAGTCATCATACTCTGAAGAAGGTATTATGACTAAAAGGATTGATAAAGTTAAGTGCCCTTACTGCTCTCAGCTGCTTTTGATTAAAGATACACATGTTGTTCATAGAAAGCCACTTCCAGCTATTAATAAGTACAAAAACATACCTTACAGTATCAAAGAAGTTAATCAGCTTTTTAACACTTCCTCTCATGCTGTATTATTACTATTAGAAGATTATGAAGATATCGTACTTGATACTTCTATGGATGATTAAGCCGAAGAGATAAAATATAAGTAATAACATCTATGATTTTATGGACACTTATTGTCCATAGTCTGAAGTATAATTTTTACAATAAAAGAAACTATAGTATCAGGAAGATGAAAATGAAGCATATAATGTTAGATATAGAAACAATGGGGCTAAAGGGAAACTCAGCGATTATATCAATAGGGGCAGTTGCTTTTGACCCAGATAATAATTGCTTGGGAGAGACATTTTATGTCAATGTCGATTTGTCCTCATGCATTAATCATGGATTAGTGGTTGACGGTGGGACTATAGCATGGTGGATAACTCAAAGTAGTGATGCAAAAAAATCTCTCTTTAAAGATGCTAAACCATTAGATGAAGCATTATCGACATTTACAGACTACATCCATCAATTTAAGAAGGTGAAAGTATGGGGAAATGGTTTAGGATTTGACAATGTCATCGTGAAAAATGCTTATGCAGCTTTAAAAAGAGACAGACCATGGAGTGATTTTCAAGATAGGGATATGAGAACTATTGTTGATATAACTGAGTCCATTTACGGCAAGCAGACTAAAGAGAAAATAGGTATAGCACATAATGCTTTAGATGATGCGATAAATCAAGCTAATACAGTTTGTAAGTATTGGCAATTATTAAAAGGTAAATAAAGAAAAGGATTAAATATGACAATAGCATTTGTATGTCCAGACAGTTTTAATGATTATGAAGCTGTAGAAAAAGAATTGTTAAAAAATGAAGGCCTAGATAAAATAACATGTGCAACAACCAATTCATGTAGTTTAGCTAAAAAATTTGCAATAAAGCATAATGTTGAGCACTATAGAGAGACTAGAGGTAAGAAAATATTTAACCTCCATAAGATTGTACAAAGTGCAGATAAAGTAGTTCTTTTTGAGTATTCAGACTACGATGGAGTTACATATTCTCGAACACAAAAAGCTTTAGAACATGCTAATAAATTAAAAAGAGAATTACAATATATAAAGTACGAGAGATAATATGGAAAGTGCAACACAACTTTTTAGACAAAGAAAGGATGGTTTTTGTCACTCAGAAAGCAGATGGAGTGCAGTTGCTCAAATGGCTTTCATATGGATGTCAAAAGAAAAAAACAAAGATACCTATTTAAATGTATTTAAATCTCAATACATAAAGAAGAAAAAAAATTGGTTAAGAGCAGATAGTAAATTTGCATTTTTAAATTGGTCTGTACTTGAGAGTAGTATAGTTGAAGGAAATATAAAAGATTATTTTTTACACTATTTCCCAAAAGATACTGACATCCCAAATATGAAACCAGATATTGTATTAATTGATAAAAAGAATGATGAAACAAATATAGTGATAATTGAAGTGAAGACTGTCGGTGCTAAAGTAAAAGGTAATATTGAAAATTATAAAGACTTAGTTGAAAAAATTAATCTAAAGCCAGGTTATACATGTGAATTATACTACCTTATGTCTTATGGTCATGAAGACTCTAAGTTACATGCCGATTGGTCGGTTTTAGATGAGTATGACATGAATATACTTCTATGGGAAGATTTGTTTATAAATATGGAAAAGTTGAAATGTCCATTAAGAGATTTTATTACACCTTTTGGAGATATGAAAAAGTGGAATAAGAAAATTAGTGAGTTTAAAGAAGGATAATTATGGCTAAAGATTTAATGTATACTTCATCAGTGGAAATAGCTAATATTAAAGAAGTAACTAAAACTTTTTTAGCAGGAGAGGTAGTCAATGTAGATGTTAGGTCAGCTAAGGTTGATGGTAAATTCATCGATAAATCTTTTGCCATAATAACCTTAGAAGACTCTCGTGGTAGTATAGAAATAATGATATATTCAGAGCATATTAAAAAGTTAGAGTTGATAAACTTAGAAGATAAGGTAGTCTTTGAAGTAGAAGTAATTCCTAAAGACGACTATCATCAAATAAAAGTAATAAACATACTAACACAAGATGAAATAAACTAGACGTTAAATGTCCATTCTATACTTTATACTTCTTTCATTAGGAGCATAACAATGGGAAAAAACAAAAGACTCTTTAAAGAAGCGAAGGCTATTGTATTGTCTAACAATAATTTTAATATAGCTTTTTTACAAAGAAATATGCAGATAGGTTACAATCGTGCATGGGATTTAATGGATGTTATTAAGAGGTCGCTAATAAATAAAGAGACTAGGTACTATAAAAGACTTGTTTCCAAAAACAAAAAAAAGCTTAGCCATGCTAAATAATAAATTAAAAATTGTTGTAGTTGGAATAGGTAGTGCCGGAAGTCAGATAGTATATCATTTACAAAAACTAAAACTTACAAATACGACTTTAGTAAACATTGCTCACAGCCAATAATCTCGGACAGCCAGCTGTAAAATCGTCGGACAGTTGTAAGTAAAGAATCTCTAAGTGCAAAATTATAACACAAGTGTCCGACTGAGTTTTATCTTTTAGTG
>NZ_JABIOQ010000070.1 GCF_018698455.1 Sulfurimonas sp.
AACTAAAAGAGTTAAAAAACAGTCAATGTAAAAAAGAGCGAGTTCATTCTCATGCATTATTACTTTTAAATAGTGGAAGGGGAATAAAAGAAGTAGCAGAAATTTTTGATGTGACTGAGCGTTCAATATATAACTGGATAAAGAAATTTAATAATGATGGTATTTCTAGTGTCACACGTAAAGCTGGTGCAGGAAGGAAAGCAATTCTAAATTAGACAAGTGATAAAAAAGTTATTGAAGAACAAATAGGCCTTTATCCCCATCAACCTAAAAAACCAGATGCAACATTATATAAAACAAAGAAGAAAGAACTTGAAGAATTAGAATCTAAAGCACTTACCGGTGCAATAGATGTCGAATATTTCGACGAAAGTGGATTTAATCTTAATCCAAATCTACCTTATGCTTGGAATAAAATCGGAGAGACACTCAGTATCCCATCAAAGAGATCAGGAAATTTAAATGTTCTTGGATCCCTCAATAAAAATAAATCTATTTTATTCGCATCAACTATATTTAAAAATATACTCATAAGACTCAACCAAACAAAGAAAAAAACTTCTAAAAAATAGCATAGAGCAATATTTTTAACACCCCATAAAAAAAACTGCTATATTTTCACTTTTAGGAGTAGATATGAGAGATTTTCATGCGATTATAAATGAGTTAAAACTGTTTTTAGCAGATGGTAAGAAGATAAAAATACTAGATAAGGATGTGGCAAATTTATTAGACATTAGTCAGTCGAAATTTGCAACTATTAAAAAAAGAAATGTGATTCCCTATGAAAATATTTTAGTATTTTGTAAACACGAAGGTAGAAGTTGTTGTGAGGTATTTTTTGAGAAAAAGTAGAACTATATTTTAGACTGTATAGTTACTTTTTTCGCTTCAAACATCTCTATAGCTTTTTGAACCATAGCTTCTTGAGTTATGTCTGTACCATTTATCTCTTCTACTGGTGAGGGATCGGCACAGTTTGAAGCACAAGAAGAGTCTATTGCAAGTTCTGCATCTTCTATCATAGTAGTACTTTGAGGTTCTTGCATCGTTGGTTGTTCTATATTTGGAGTATAAACTGCTTCTTTTTTGACTTTTTCTGTTTCCTCGGGTTTAGAACAAGCTATACCTTTTATCTTTGTCTGGAAACTAAAGATTTCGCGAACAAGCTGTTTAACTACAGAATACCCATGAGTTAAAGATTTTTTACATTTCTCGTTCGCGCAACTTTCCCAAGTCAAAATATTGTCTTCATAAGAAACAAATGAGATACTTTTAGTAAAACACTCACCTAGCTCATAATTTCGGTCAGTTATTTTTTCTATAAGAAGTTGAAATTTTAGAAGACCTTCACTCACAACTACGGGAATTATTATATCTTCTACAATCTCCTCTCTTTTTAGTGCTTGCTCTACTATGACTTCTGAAGAAGTTTCTGTATCTGAGAGGAGTTCAGGTGTAGCTGTTTGTACTTTTATCTTCATAGGTGTAGGTGTTACAATATTTGGACGCTCTACATCTTTTTGAAAGGACTCTATCATCTGGTCTATTTCACGGATTCGAAGTGCTTCAACCATCTTGAAAAATATAAGAGAAAGAACAAAAGAACCATCTGCATTTATACTAAAGAGATATTTTGAATCACTTAGTATTCTAAAAAATCTATCGAGAACAAGAGTTGAAAAGAGGGCATCATGTTTGAACATCTTCTCTTTAAGGTATGCGATTAGTTCATCTAACACCATCTCGCTTTCATAATCTTCTAGGAGTTTTACTTTTTCGACTAAAGCTCCATAATCTTTTTGGAAAACAGCACTAAAAAGCTCATCTACAAACTTTGGATCAACTAGTCCCAACATATCTGTAACTGTTCTTACATCAACGTGGTTTCTTGAGTAGATAATGGCTTGGTCTAGAAGAGTGAGCGTGTCACGAAGACTACCGCTTCCACTACGTGCAAGTATTTCAAGAGCATCAACTTCATACTCGATATTTTCAAGTTTAAGTATATGTGCTAGATGGTCTATTATTTTATTTGTTGCTATGCTTTTAAAACGAAAATGCTGTGTTCTACTAAGTATAGTTGCTGGAAGCTTTAGTGGGTCAGTTGTTGCTAAGATAAACTTAACATAAGCAGGAGGTTCTTCAAGAGTTTTAAGAAGGGCATTAAATGCTTCTTTGGTGAGCATATGTACTTCATCAATGATAAATATTTTAAATCTAGCAACAGCAGGTCTATACTTTGTTTGTTCTACAAGATCTCTTATATCGTCTATTTTCCGACTTGAAGCACCATCCATCTCGATGATGTCCATATGACGACCTTCACGGGCCATAGTACAGTTAGAGCAAACACCACAAGGATGATGACTCATACCTTCTTCACAGATAAGAGCCTTTGCAAAGATACGAGCTGTTGAAGTTTTTCCACTTCCTCTGAGACCTGAAAAAAGGTAAGCATGAGAGAGCCTATTTGAATCAAGTGCAAGTGATAGCGTTTGAGCTATAGTATCTTGACCTATAAGCTCATCAAAATTTGAGGGACGGTATTTTCTCGCTAAAACTTCAGATGCTTCTTTCAAATATAACTCCATTATTAATTGGAATCATTTTAGCATTTAAAGAGTTAAAAGTTCATATAATTTACTCTAAGATATAAAGTTGATCTTTTGAAAGGATAGCTCTAGTATTGTAAATACATTCTAAATGTACCATACTCGCTTCAACTCTAAGTTCTGCAATTTTGTTAAGAGTCTCTTTTAGTGAATCTGGAATTACACCTTCATTACTTTTTTTAACTACTAGTGTTTCTAACTTTAGGATTTCTCTTCCAAGAGATTTCGCAGTAGACATAGTGTGTTTACGAATAACAAGTAGTTTCTCTTTTTGAGTAGTAGTTAAGGCTAAATCTTCGTCATTCCAAAGAATTTTGACCATCATAGTTAAATGAGGAAGTTTTCCTTGTATAAGAAAAGGTTTTGCATTTTGTTTACCTTGCTTGGCATTGAGTAATGTCGTTGATCCACTGATAAACAGTGCAGCGGTAAGTATCGATAATAGTGCTTTTTTCATGATGAAATCCTTTGAATTATATTTATAAATATATCAAAGGTTTGTTAGTTGAATGTTAAGAGAGTTTGGTGACCGCTTCTTTAAACTCATTGCCTCTTTGAGCATAAGAACTAAATTCATCAAGGCTTGAAGCGGCAGGAGAGAGTAGGGCAACTTCATTTTTTTGTAAATTTCTATCTATTTTAGAGATTGCATCTGATAGATTGATACATTTAGCAAACGCGACAGCATAGTCACTTGCAAGCTTAGATAGCTTTTCTTTATTTGAACCTATTGCATAGATTTTTAATTGTTTTTCTTTTAAAAATAAAAAGAGTTCATTTAAATCAACTCCCTTATCATCACCACCTAAAATTAGGTGAATAAAAGAATCTTCATAGCGTTTAAGAGCAGCTATAGTTGCATCTAGGTTTGTCGCTTTTGTATCATTTATCCAGAGACGATTTTTTGCATCACGAAGTTCTTCTTGACGATGTGGATCAAGTTTAAAAGAGTTCATCTTTTCATAGTTAGTGCGTTTAAAACGCAGCTTGTCAACAGACATGGCTAAAAGTGCATCGAGTAAAAAAGCACCTTTAAAGTTGACTTTTTGCATATCTATCTCAAACAGTTTTGCTAAAGATTCTTCATCTTCATAAGACAGTATCGTCGCATTTGTTGGAGTGTTAGCATATTCTGCTGGAATGATTGCTATGTCTGTAGCTTTCATTAGGCTAAGAGGTTTAAGTTTATCAGCTACATACTCTTGCATGCTTCCATGCCAAGTTAGATGGTCAGGGCTTAAAGGAAGAAGAACATAAACATCTGGAAAAGCTTGACTCGTATAGTGCATAGTAAATGAACTAGTCTCAAGAATCCACATATTTTTTTCTTGCTCTAAGTCTCCCAGAGCAGTTCCAATATTTCCACCAGCAACACTTCCTTTATCTTCAAGTAGATGTTGCATCATTTGAGTAGTGGTTGTTTTACCGTTTGTTCCACTGATCCAAATTTTAAAAGGCTTTGTATCTTTGAAGTAGTCATACTCACTCATGAGATTTTGTGCTTTTTGTATAAGAGGGTTTGACGGTGGAATACCAGGGGAAGTTATCTCAAGGTCAGAGTTATCTGGGTCAAACTCATGTGATGGTCTTACAAATGAGCCATTAATTCCAGCATAAGGCTCAGAACATTTATCATCGTAAAAAACAGCATTTTTTATGTGTTTAGTGAGTGGTTTAGTAGTAACACCATAACCAAAGATGGAAACTCTTTTATTTTTCATAAAGCCACTTATTAGCGATATTTCTTAATGCCTCAGGATTTTCTGAAGCAAAAAATTCTATCTTAGGATTTTGATATTTTTTATAAAAGTCAAACTTTCTTTGGAGATACTCAACAATAGCATCACCTGAATGTATGAGAAGTGTTTTATCACCAAAGTAGTCACTAAGAGCTGAAGATATTATAGGAAAATGAGTACAACCTAAAATAAGTGCATCAGGAGCTTTAAATGAGTCGAAGTAGTGAGAAAGAGTCGCGTTTAGAATAGCACCGTCTAATATTTCTTCTTCAACGAGAGGAACAAAAAGTGGTGTTGCTTTTGCCTGAATGTTCGAGTAACCTTGCTCTTTTAAAGAGTTCTCATAAGCATGGGAGTTGATAGTCGCGTTTGTCCCAATGACTAAGATATTTGAACTTTTGTTGTTCATCGCGTTTGCAGTAGCTAAAGCCCCAGCTTCAACTACTCCCATAACAGGACAAGTAGCACTCTCTTTCATTTCATTTAACGCATAAGCACTCACTGTGTTACATGCAACAATGATAAGGTCAAGTTCAAAGTTTTTGAAAAATTCTACGGCTTCTATGGCGTAGCGAATGATTGTGTTTTTATCTTTGCTCCCATAAGGAACGCGAGCAGTATCTCCGAAATAGATAATTTCTTCAAAAAGTTGATGTTCTAAGAGTGATTTTACAACAGTTAAACCGCCAATTCCACTATCAAATACACCTACTTTCATTAGTTATTTATCCGTATTCATACTATCAAGGAACTCTTGATTAGTCTCTTTTTTACCCATAGTTGTGTAAACAAACTTGAGTGCTTCAACTTCATTGTCTTGCTTATGAATCATTTGACGAAGAATAAATACTTTTTGTAAATCAGCCTTAGAAATAAGTAAATCATCTTTACGAGTTCCTGATTTAAGGATGTCAATGGCAGGATAAATTCTTCTATCCGCAATTTTACGGTCAAGAACAACTTCCATGTTACCAGTACCTTTGAACTCTTCAAAGATTACTTCATCCATACGGCTTCCAGTATCTACAAGTGCAGTAGCGATGATAGTTAAACTTCCACCATTCTCTATGTTACGAGCAGCACCAAAGAAACGTTTTGGTTTATGAAGAGCATTCGCATCAACACCACCAGAGAGTACTTTACCACTTGATGGTGTTACAGTATTGTAAGCACGAGCAAGTCTTGTGATAGAGTCAAGAAGTATAACAACATCACGACCCATCTCAACGAGACGTTTCGCTTTTTCTATAACCATCTCGGCAACTTTAACATGATTTTTTGCAGGCATGTCAAAAGTAGAAGAGTAAACTTCACCTTTTACACATCTTTCCATATCTGTTACTTCTTCAGGACGTTCATCAACAAGTAAAACCATTAAATCCACTTCTGGATTGTTAGTACTTAGACCGTGAGCTATCTCTTTAAGCAATTCTGTTTTGCCACTTCTAGGAGGTGCAACGATAAGACCACGTTGCCCCTTACCAATTGGGGAGAATAGGTCAAGCATACGACCTGTTAAACCTTTTTCACGGTACTCTAATTTAAATCTTTCTTCTGGATAAAGTGGTACAAGGTTTTCAAAAAGTGGACGTTTTTTAGACTCTTCAGGTGGAAGACCATTAACTGCCTCAACTTTAATAAGTGCGTAGTATCTCTCTTGATCTTTAGGTGGACGTACCTGACCAGTTACAACATCACCGTTTCGTAAGGCAAAACGTTTAATCTGAGTGTTTGAAACATAAGCATCATTGATAGACTCGTTAAAAGATTTGTCAATCGAACGGATGAAACCATAACCATCTTGCATAATTTCTAAAATTCCAGAGAAAAGGATAAATCCACCCTGTTCAGTTTGAGCTTTTAGAATCTCAAAAATAACATCTTGGCGTTTAAGCTCTTGAGGATCTTCAACTTTTAAGTCATGAGCAATAGCAATAAGGTCTTCAATACTTTTAAGACGTAGTTCTTCAATACTAGAACCTTTTACCGGTGTATGTGTTCGTTTTGAATTATTGCTACGGTTACTATTTGCTTTAGGGTTGTTGTTCGGTTTTGAATTGTTACGAGGTTGTTGTGAATTATTTTCACTCATGTATTGACTACCTTAGTTGTTTATGATTTTTTTGATGTAGGAAAGATTTAAAGATATTTTGTTTACTTATCCTAATTTTACAACAATTTTGATGGTTATGTCAAGTTTTTTAAGCCTTTAGGCTTGAAATACTGTCTACAACACCTGAAATTTCAACTTTTGCATCATTTAAAGTTTTTTGAGTTCGCTCAGCTAGTTTTCTTACTTCATCCGCAACAACAGCAAAACCACGACCATGTTCACCGGCTCGAGCAGCTTCAATGGCTGCGTTTAATGCGAGAAGGTTTGTTTGATCTGCTATGTCGGAAATAGTTTCAAGGACAGTGAATATATCTTTTGACTGGTTTTGTAAATCAACTAGATTATCATTAAACATTGAACTTTCTTGTTCTTCGTCTTCTTTATAATTATGAAGTCTTTTACACTCTTCTAATAGTTCTTCTTTTTCTGATAAGAGTTCTTTTAATTGCATCTGAAAATCTTTGCTTTTTACTTTATAACTTTCTTCTAAAGAAACAAGTTCATCAGCACTTAATTGTACTTTCTTTGTTAAAGAACTATTTTCAAACTTAAGTTCATCACTACTTTTTGTTCTGTTTTCACTAAGAACTTTATTTTGTGCTTCTAAATCACTCATATCATCAAGTAGTCTCGCTCGTTCAGTTTCATATTCTGAGATAACGATGTTGAGTTTATCTTGAGTATCTTCTTTCCTTCCAAAAATAAAGTAACTAGAAATAGCACCTATCATCAATGAAATAATTCCTAAAATTATAAGATAGAACCAAGAAGTCTCAGTTTTTACAGTATTACTTGTAGTGTCTTTGTAAATAATTTTATCTTTGTAAACTATTTTTTCTTTATATATAGTTCTTTGAGTAGTGGTGTGTTTAGTGTTTTTTATAAGATTTTTTGCCTCTTTACCCATTAAAAGATAAAGTTTTCTAAGTTTTTCTATCTGTGAAACTGTGAGTTTATTATTACTTTCATGAAGGTTTGCAAAAACTTTGAGAGTTTGTTCTTCTAGTGAGTTTAGAGAGTTGATTTTTGTCTCTTGATGTGCAAGTGATGTTGAGATTCTATCATGTGTTGACATTACTAAGTAGTAAAGTGAAACTTTTTCTTCAGGAGTCAAGTGCACCGACATTTTGTCTAGTTCTTGATTTAACTGAGCATAATTTTTTTCTATATCTGCAGCAAAGAGTGTTATAGTAAGTAAAAATAAGGTTAATATGTATTTCATACCTAGCTGTAAGCATTTTTTATACCAAAGATATTTGTGACTTTAGGCCTTAGTAACCTTTAAAAATTTAAGCATAATTTTTATTACTAAGTTGATTAAAATCATCAAATTCTTTGAGTATTTTTTCGAGAAGTTTTTGTGTGTCTTCAAAAACTTTATCAATAATTTCTTGAGTAGGTTTTATATCATTAACTGCATTGTCAAACATTTTTACTATATTTGTTTTTATGAAGTTATTCTTATTTTCTTCATTTTGGGAGTTAGGGTTAAACATACTTGCTACTTGGTGTGCAAGTTTTGTAACAGGAGTCTTTGGTGCATCTTCTTGTAACTCTTCTAAAAATCCATCAATAAATGGCTGAGCAGTTTTCATAAATGCTGCTATCTCTTTTTTATCTTGAGCATCGATACCGTTACTCTCAACTGAAAAACTAAAAGATTGCATAGAAGAGAAACTCATACTTGTACTTGAACTGTTTGGTGTCTTAGTCTGAGAATAAGAGGCAGATTGCTGGTTACTAAAGTCCATTTCTATTGTATCGCCACTAGATGTTTTCATTGAGATACTTAAATCGTGAGAACGATAAGCATCAAATGCATAAGATGTATTCATAACTTTTCCTTTTATTCTATATCGGTTAAATAGTATAAAAATAAAGAAGTTTTGTAACTAATCAGCCTATGAAACAAAAAAAGAATTCTAATATTCACTTCAAATAAACTCTCTTGATGAGATTGTTGAGCTCTTCATCAACCTTTTGAACTATACAACCTGTTCTAAACTGAAGAAGATAATCATATAGCCTATAAAGAACCTTTTTCGATAGCAATTCCTAGAAGCTTTGCTATCAATCTTTATCAGATATTTTTAAATGCCAAAAAAGATAAAAAAGTTCTACCAACAGGTAAAACGGCAATGGCTGAAATCAAAAGAAATTGCCTATATCGTGATGATTTTATTGATGATTTATTTGAGCAAGAAGGTATATAAGGTTTATTTTATTTTTCATCGGATTTACCTAG
>NZ_JABIOQ010000071.1 GCF_018698455.1 Sulfurimonas sp.
CACTTGCTGAAGGTAAAAGTGCTGAATTAGCTGCTAAATTTGCACCTGTTGCAAAAGCATTAACTGATAATGAAGCAAAAATCATTGAAGAGTTATTATCTGTTGAAGGTAAAGCTCAAGATATCGGTGGTTACTTCCGTCCAGATGATGCTAAAGCTGAAAAAGCTATGCGTCCATCTGCTACATTAAACGCTATAATCGCTTCAATATAGTTTTTATGTTTCATGTGCCCTCGGCACATGAATTCATTTTTTATATGTACCATATTAATGGTCTATATAAAAGGTGAAAATCCTTTATGAGGCATACAGTTTATGCTTAAGTTTTATGTGTTAGCACATATTGTTTAAGTATATTGTTGATGTATGCCCTAACTATTTACATCAAGGGAGAATATATGAGTCAAGGAAAAAGAGTAGGAATTGTTGGTGCCGGTAATGTTGGTGCAACGGTAGCTTATTCACTAGCGATGCAAGGTTCTTGTCATGAAATAATTTTACGTGACAATAAAATCGATGTGGCAAGAGGAAAAGCACTAGATATGTCTCAGGCAGCTTCTGCTGTTAGAAGTCATACTGTTGTTAAAGTTGCAGAAGAGATGTCTGACTTAGTTGATTGTGATGTTGTTGTTATTACTGCTGGTAGTCCAAGACTTCCAGGTATGAGTAGAGATGATTTACTAATTATCAATGCGAACATCACTAAAGAAGTTATTCAAGGTGTTGCAAAGTACTCTCCAAATGCTATTATCATTATGGTTTCTAATCCTTTAGACGCAATGACTTATGTTGCACTAAAAGAGAGTGGTTTTGATAGAAGTCGTGTTCTAGGAATGGCTGGTATACTTGATAGTTCACGTATGGCTGCGTTTATTCAAGAAAAGCTTGGATACGGTGGAGGTCAAATACGTGCATCTGTTATGGGTGGTCACGGCGATGATATGGTTCCTTTACCAAGATATTCAACTGTTGCTGGAGTACCTTTAAGTGATGTACTAAGTAATGATGAAATCGAAGAGATAGTAGATAGAACACGTCATGGTGGTGCTGAAATAGTAGGACACCTAAAAACTGGTTCTGCATACTATGCTCCTGCAAAATCAACTGCAATTATGGTTGATGCTATATTAAAAGACACAAAACAGATTCATCCATGTGCAGTTTTCTTAGAAGGAGAGTATGGATACAATGACGTTGTTTGTGGCGTTCCTGTGATGATTGGTGCTAATGGCGCTGAGAAAATCATTGAGATTACTCTAAATGATGCTGAAAAAGAAATGTTTGCTAACTCTTGTAGCTCTGTTAAAGAGTTAATCGATACATTAAACAAAAACGAATTTTTTAAAGGAGAATAACTAATGAGTACAAGAATTGAAAAAGATACAATGGGTGACATTGAAGTTCCAGTAGACGCTTACTGGGCTGCACAAACTCAAAGAAGTATACAAAACTTTGCTATTGGTGAAGAAACTATGCCTTATGAGATAACTAGAGGTTTTTCTTATCTTAAAAAAGCTGCTGCTCTTGTAAACGCAGACCTTGGAAAGCTAGATCAGAAAAAAGCAGACGCTATTGCAGCTGCTGCTGATGACATGCTTGCAGGAAAACTAGATGGAAATTATCCATTAGTTGTATGGCAAACAGGTTCAGGTACTCAGTCTAACATGAATAACAATGAAGTTCTTGCGAATCGCGCTTCTGAAATTCTTGGTGGAGATTTTAGAACTGAGAAACTCGTTCATCCAAATGATGATGTTAACAAATCTCAATCTTCAAATGACACATACCCAACAGCTCTTCATATTGCTGCTGTTATAGCAGTTGAAGATAGTGTTATTCCCGCAATTGCTAAACTTAAAGCTACACTAGCAGCAAAGTCAGCTAAATTTGAATCAGTTGTTAAAATTGGTCGTACACATCTTCAAGATGCAACACCACTTACTCTTGGTCAAGAGATTAGCGGTTGGGTTGAAATGCTTAATAAGTGTGAAAAAATGGCTAAAGATTCTCTAGAAGCTGTTCGTGAATTAGCACTTGGTGGAACTGCTGTTGGAACTGGTCTTAATGCACATCCAGAAATGGGTGTACGCGTTGCTAAAAAGATTAGTGAATTAACTGGTCATGATTTCATCACTGCTCCAAATAAATTTCATGCATTAACTTCTCACGATGCCCTTGTTTACTCTCATGGAGCATTAAAAGCTCTTGCAGCGGACATGATGAAAATCGCGAATGATGTAAGATGGTTAGCTTCTGGACCACGTTGTGGAATAGGGGAGTTAGAAATACCTGCTAATGAGCCAGGTTCTTCTATTATGCCAGGAAAAGTAAATCCTACTCAAGCTGAAGCTGTAACTATGGTTACATGTCAAGTGTTTGGTAATGATGTTGCTATCTCTATGGGTGCATCTCAAGGTAACTTTGAGTTAAATGTTTTCAAACCAGTAATCGCATATAACTATTTACAGTCATGTCGTTTACTTGCAGACTGTATCACGTCGTTTAACGATAACTGTGCAGTTGGTCTTGAGCCAGTTGCTGATAAAATCGATCACTTTTTACATAACTCATTAATGCTTGTTACTGCACTTAATCCTTATGTAGGTTATGATAATGCAGCAAAAATTGCTAAAACAGCACACAAAAACAACTCAACTTTAAAAGAGACAGCTATTGATCTTGGTCTTTTAACAGCTGAAGAGTTTGACAAGTATGTAGTTCCAGAAGATATGATTGCACCTAAGGCTTAAAAGCCAATACAGAAAATGACTAAATCATTTTCTGTAAAAGCTTAATAAATAAAATAAAATTACATTTTACATAAAGGAAAAATATGAACGTACATGAGTATCAAGCAAAAGAAATATTTGCTAAATATGGTGTTCCAACACCAAAAGGTATTATGGTTGAAAGTGTTGACGCCGCAGTTCTTGCTGCAAAAGAGTTAGGTGGTCCAGTATGGGTTGTTAAAGCTCAAATACATGCAGGTGGTCGTGGTTTAGGTGGTGGTGTTAAACTAGCTAAATCTCTAGATGAAGTAAGAGAACTAGCTGACGAAATTCTTGGTATGACTTTGGTGACTCACCAAACTGCAGCTGAGGGTAAATTGGTTCAAAAACTTTACATCGAAGATGGTGCTGATATCAAAGATGAATTATATCTGTCTGTTGTTCTTGATAGAAAATTAGAAATGCCTTTAATTATGGCATCAACTGAAGGTGGTATGAACATCGAAGATGTTGCTGAAAATACTCCTGAAAAAATTATCACTATTCCTGTTGATCCAGCTATAGGTTTTCAAGGCTTTCACGGTCGTGAACTTGCATTTGGTTTAGGTGTTACAGATAAAGCAGAGCAAAAAAATATTATTTCTTTTGCTTCAAAGTTATTTAAACTTTATATGGAAAATGATGCAGAGATGATTGAGATCAATCCTCTTGTAAGAACTGGGAGTGGCGAGTTTTTAGCACTAGATGGGAAAATGGGCTTTGATAACTCAGCGCTTGGACGTCAACCAGAAATCTTAGCAATGAGAGACTTAACAGAAGAAGATGCTGATGAAGTTGAAGCTGCTAAATATGGACTTTCTTATGTAGCACTTGATGGTGAAATCGGTTGTATGGTAAATGGTGCGGGTCTTGCGATGGGTACTATGGATACGATCAACTATATGGGTGGAACACCTGCCAACTTCCTTGATGTTGGTGGTTCTGCAAATGCAGAGACTGTTGCAAAAGGTTTTGAGATCATTCTTAAGAACCCTAATGTAAAAGCGATCTTTGTAAATATCTTTGGTGGTATCGTACGTTGTGATCGTATTGCAAACGGTATTATTGAAGCAACAAAAATTACTGATGTTAATGTTCCGGTTATCGTTCGTCTTGATGGTACAAATGCTCCTGAAGCATCTGAGATTCTAAACAATGCAAATATCGCTAACTTAATTGTTGCAGATGATTTAGGCGACGGTGCTGCGAAATCAGTTGCTGCTGCAAAAGGAGAATAGTTTATGTCAATTTTAGTAAATAAAGATACAAAAATAATCGTTCAAGGTTTCACAGGAAAAGAAGGTTCTTTTCATGCTGAGCAATGTATAGACTACGGTTCTCAAATTGTTGGTGGTGTTACACCAAACAAAGGTGGTCAAGAGCATTTAGGTAAACCAGTTTTCAATACTGTTTCTGATGCTGTTAAAACTACTGGTGCTACGGTTTCTATGATCTTTGTTCCACCTGCTTTTGTTGGTGATGCTGTAATGGAAGCTGCTGAAGCTGGGATTGAGCTTGCTGTAATCATTACAGAAGGTGCTCCGGTTAAAGATATGCAAGCTGCTAAAGCTCATGCTACTAAACACGGTATGAAAACACTTGGGCCAAACTGTCCTGGTATTATCACTGCTGAAGAGTGTAAAATTGGAATCATGCCTGGTATGATTTTCAAAAAAGGTAATGTTGGTCTTATTTCTAAGTCTGGTACATTAACTTACGAAGGTACAAACCAAGTTGTTAAAGCTGGTTACGGTATATCTACTGCTGTTGGTATTGGTGGAGATCCAATTATTGGTCTTTCATACAACCAACTTTTACCAATGTTTGAAGCTGATCCAGAAACTGAATGTATCGTTATGATTGGTGAGATTGGTGGAGACCTTGAAATTCAAGCGGCTAAACTAATCAAAGAACAAATCACTAAACCAGTTGTTGCGTTTATCGCTGGTCAAACTGCTCCTAAAGGTAAAACTATGGGTCATGCAGGTGCTATCGTTTCTGGTTCTGCTGGAACTGCAGCTGAAAAAATGGCTGCTCTTGAAGCTGCGGGCGTTACAGTTGTTGTTTCTCCAGCTGAAATTGGTTTAGCAGTTATTAAGGCAATGGCTAAAAAATAATGATACAAACTATAGAACTACAAGATCTTAGTTGTGGAGCTTGTGCTGCTACTATAAGAACAGGACTAGATTTAGCAGGTTTTACATCTGTTAGAGTAAATCTTTTAAGTACACCTCATTCTGTAACAGCAGAAGTTGTAGATGATGAACATCTAGAACTTCTCAAAACAGTTCTCAGAGATCACGGCTATCTTTTATCTACAGATGAAAAGATGGATTTCTCAGAAGATGCAACTTTTAAGTTCTCTTAGCACTTAATAATCAAATCTTAAAAAGGCAGTCACTAATAGACTGCTTTTTTTTAACTCAAGTTATAATATTAGATAATATTATAACTTAATAACCTACTTTTAGAATGAAGTAGGGCACTTAAACCTTAATACTCTCCCAAAAGAACTCCACATGCTTCTCGAACTGAGTTGAGATACTGTCAGTAGAGTTGCTGTCAAACCTCATAAGTGTTATCTGAAGTCTTATGTAGAATAGGGTGGATATATACTCGTAAGCAACCAGCATTGGATCAGATGAATGTATCAATGAGTTCTGCATCATTATGAAGAATGCCTCTGAGAGCACTTTTATGTTTTTTGCATGGAACTCTTGCATGAACTGCGCTCTGAGCTCTTTATTTTGAAATAACTCTATCATGAGTAATCTAAACATATCTTCATTGCCTTTATCAAATGTGAGCATCTTATATTGCATAGTAAACTTCTGCAAAAAAGGTTTTCCTCTTGCAGCCAGTTCTGCTACTTCTTCATGCTCAAGAGAGAAGGGCGAAGAGAAAATTCCCTTGGCAACCTCTAAAAATATCTCCTCTTTGTTTTCGAAGTGATTATAGAGTGCACTCTCTCTTATTCCAACTTCTGAAGCGATTTTACGCACACTTGCACCTTTATATCCTAGCTTAGAAAAGAGGACAGTTGACACTTTTAGTATCTTGTCTTTTGTTTTGTTATTTTTAGTAGATGTCGTTGTGATAGGCATTTAGACTCCATTATAGTTATATGAACAATCGTTCTTTATAAATGTATTATATAAGAACACTTGTTAATCTAAGCTTATTCGAAAAGAACACTTGTTCATTTAGCATATCTAATATATGAACAAGTGTTCTTTTGTCTAAAAAAAGGTATGTAAAGGAAGAACTGAGTAGAATTGCATAGGTGTAAGGGATAGTGCTTGAGCAATCAAGAGGAAAGTCCGAGCTGCTGTAAGACAGTGTTCCATTTAACGAATGGCCGTAGTAATGCGAGGGAAAGTGCAACAGAGATTAGACTTCTGCGTTTAGGCGTAGTAAAGGTGAAAAGGTGTGTGTAAGAGACCACCAGTCTTTATGGCAACATAGAGAGCTTGTAAACCCAACATGGCAGCAAGAAACAGATGGTTAGCGTCTTACATCGCTTTTGTTTCGCTAGAGGTACTGTGTAAAGAGTACAGTAGATTAATACTATCACAACAAAACTCGGCTTATACTTACACCTATTTGCGAGTAACTCCCATATAAATGACTATTAAATAATATTCTTCTACCTATATGACTCATGAGACAGATAGGTCTTAATTGATATTGTAAAATATGAATATACTTTGTTACTCTTGAGTCAATATATACAAGCTGGAAGTAAAAACGGTATAATAATATTCAATTTTTTTACAGAAGATTGTTGATGTAAATAACAGTTCGATAGCTTATACACTACTATTTCGTGATTGTACTCAGAGTATTAAATACAGTAGAGTCTGCTGGAATTAAACTCTAAAGTCACTAAATAAGCTAAAAAGTGCAAATGTAATTTTCAATAGAATTTACATTATGTTAACCAATATCAATTATAAAGAGAGAATACAAGTAATGACACGTAAAGAAAAACTAATAGATGACATACAAAAGTTGTTAAATACATACGAAGGTGGATCTCAGACGCATATAGACCCTACTTTACTAGAGTTTATGGATGAAAACACACTGCTTAACATTGTAGATTCGCTATTAGTTCAAAAAGAGGCTTCAAAAGAGTCCGATATTGAATGGTTGGAACAATTTAAGTCCACTTTATGAGTTATTAAGAATCTTTTCCCTATAATGTCGACTCAACAAAACAGTTGATGAGTGGCCCCGTCGTCTAGCGGTTAGGATCCATGGTTTTCATCCATGTCACAGGAGTTCAATTCTCCTCGGGGTCACCACTTACATTTACTTATTATAAGTACTTTCAAATAAACATAACTTTAAACTTACTCTTAGAAAACCACCCTATTTCGTTATAATTCAGTATATATGTAATAAAATTATATAATATTAGACTACAAGAGATAGATAATGAGTACTAAAAAACAAATTCAAGAAAGAAAACAGTATTGGGAAGATAAAAAAGATGACTTTTATATACTTTTACAAAACTGGCTTAACCATGAGAAAAAAACTTTAACTATTACTGCAGATATACTTTATAATGAGTACGTAAGTACAGGAATAGAAATGTTTGAGTTATCAGAATATAAATATGGCAAAGACTTACAACAATGGTTTGAAAACAATCTTTAGATAAAAGTAGCAAGTCCCTTTTATATCCGTTCCTTTATCTTCTTATTAGAAAATTTAGTTAGAATTCGCTCATGAATAAAAAACAATTTGCAATTTTAAGTGCCGGAAATGTATTACAAAAAGATGAAGGTATCGCTTTATATGCGACTAAGTACCTAGAGACTAATTACAGTTTTAATCCAAGTGTGGACATTATCCATGGTGGTATCGAAGGTATGAATGTATTAAACATTTTAGTGAGATATGAGGAAGTTTTTGTACTTGACCTCATAGGTGTTGACGATGATGCAGGGTCACTTTATAATTTACCTATGGCAAAATTTCGTAGTTTAGGTGCGAATGAGAGTGCTGATGAAACAAATGTTTTAGAATGTCTTAATATGTTAGAACGCAGAGGAGAAACTTTACCTGAAGTAAGTCTTTTAGCAATCGTTCCAGGTAACATGGATAAGGAGATTGGTTTGAGCCCTGCTCTGCACCATTCATTTGAGGCTTACATGTTAATGCTTATAAAAACACTAGAGGGTAAAGGTATTACTTGTGACCCTATAGATGAGAAGAAAACACTTGATAGTGTGATTGATAGTTTTAAAAAGTAATATACTACTAGAAGTCCAAAGCCACAAAGTGGGCTTTGGTTACTTTACTCTCCTAATTTTTTAGCAACAAGCTCATTAACTACTACCGGATTTGCTTTACCACCTGTCGTTTTTAGAACTTGTCCTACAAAGAAGCCTAGTAGTTTTGTGTTGCCTGCTTTAAACTTAGCAACATTATCTGGATTTTTTGCAATTATTTCATCAATTATAGGTGATATTACAGACGGGTCACTTATCTGGACAAGTCCTTCGTTTTCAACTATCTGTGCTGCATTTTCTCCAGATATAACCATTTCTTCAAACACTTGCTTAGCAATTTTATTTGAAATAGTTCCATCATCAACCATTTTAATAAGCTCAGCTATTTGTTTTGCACTAAACTTAAGTTCGTCTACCTGCATCTGTTTGAGCTCTCTGGCTACTTCATTAGTTACAATGTTCGCAAGAGCAATAGGAGAATTGAGTTCAGAGAGAGTCTCTTCATAAAATGAGGATAGCTGTTCATCACGTGCTAGTGTGTTTGACACTTCAGTGTTTAGTCCAATAGAAGTATACTTGTCAAACAGTGTTTGTTGCTTTTCACTCATAGCAATTACTTCACCATCTACTTGTACTTTTTTCGTTTGAGGCTTAGCTTCGCTCTTAGCTGGTTTTTCTTTTTTACTCCAAGAGTCTTTTAAACCGACTATCTTATTAAACACTGGGTGCTCATCCGTAGAGTCTATAGGGTCAAAGTAAAAGTAACCCTGTCTTTCAAACTGGAATCTCTCATCAGGTTTCTGTGTTATGACAGCAGGTTCAATAAAAGCATTTTTAATAACTTTTAGAGAATCAGGATTTATATCTTCTATTCCCTCAGGTGCTTCATCTTTAAAGATTCTATCGTAAACTCTTACTTCTACTTTCTTAGCCTCAGCAATACTTACCCACTGAATAGCACTTTTAACTTTTATCCCACTAGTATCTGAGCCACTTAATGAGTTGGGAATATACTCTGCTTTTATCTCTATAATGTTTCCACTAGTGTCTTTGATAATTTCTTTACATGTGATGATGTAAGCATGTCTAAGTTTTACTGGTTGATCAGGAGTAAGACGGAAGTATCCTTTTGGAGGATTTTCCATAAAATCATCACGTTCAATGTAGATTTCTTTAGAGAAAGGTATCTTTCTATCCCCTTCTTTTGGTACATCATGTGGGTAGTATGGAGCATCTATCTCTTCATTACCCTCATAGTTGACGATTGTTACTTTGAGAGGGTCAAGTACTGCTAGTACGCGAGGTACTTTTGTATTTAAATCATCTCTAATGCAAAATTCAAGTTGTGCAACGTCAACCATTGAATTGGCTTTTGCTATACCTATTTGATCACAGAAGTTTAAAATGGACTCTGGCGTGTAACCTCTTCTTCTGTACCCTGCTATTGTAGGCATACGAGGATCATCCCAGCCACTCACTTGTCCCCCTTGGACTAGTTCTAAAAGCTTTCTTTTACTCATAACTGTATAGTTTATTCCAAGTCTTGCAAACTCATGTTGGTAAGGACGAGAAGTTGTAAGACCCAAAGTGTCAAGTACCCAGTTATAAACATCACGGTTATTTTCAAACTCAAGTGTACAAATAGAGTGAGAAACACCTTCTATATAGTCAGATAAACAGTGAGCAAAGTCATACATTGGATAGATTGACCACTTGTTATCCGCTCTAAAATGGTGTACATTTCTAATGCGATATAAAAGAGGATCCCTCATTTTCATGTTAGCAGCAGACATATCGATCTTAGCCCTGAGAACATGCTCACCATCTTTGAACTCGCCATTTTTCATTCTCTCGAATAGGTCTAGATTCTCTTCAACGCTACGCTGGGCATATTTACTGCGTTTACCTGCTTGTTTTACTGTACCACGGTTTTCGCGTGTCTCATCTTCACTCGCACTGTCAACATAGGCTTTATCCATTTTAATTAGCTCTACTGCATAGTCGTATATCTTTGAGAAATAATCAGAAGTAAAATGTACGTCATCACCCCATTGGAATCCAAGCCACTCTACGGCGTCTTTAAGTGCCTCGACATACTTTGTGTCTTCTTTAGTTGGGTTTGTATCATCCATTCTAAGGTTACAGTGACCATTATAATCATTTGCAATACCAAAGTTTATAACGATTGACTTAGCATGTCCAATGTGTGGAAAGCCATTAGGCTCGGGAGGAAATCTTGTAACAACCTCTTTATACTTACCTGACTTCAAGTCCTCTTCAACTATCATACGTAAAAAATCTTTGCTCTCACTCATTATTATTAAACCTTTTCTAAAGAAACTTCGTTTTGATTTTGTAATTCATATTAAGGCTTGTATTTTATCATCTTTGAGCTTATGGCATCTTAGATAAAGGGTTTATTAGTTAAAACTTGATAGAATTCCACCATTACATTATGCAGGAATATAAATGCTAAGATTTGCTTCAAGCCCTACTTGCGATATGCACATTGGAAACTTAAGAATCGCTCTATTGAACTATATTATTTCAAAACAAAGAGGCGAAGATTTAATTATTAGAATCGAAGATACTGATAAAGAGAAGAACATTGAGGGTAAAGACCAAGAAATACTCGATACTCTTGGTCTTTTTAACATAGAGTCCTCACAAACAATATATCAAAGTGAAAGTGTGCGTTTTCATACAGCAATGGCACTACAGCTCATACACGAGAAAAAAGCTTTTTCTTGTTTTTGTTCAGATAACTGGTTGGATAAGAAACGCGAAGAAGCTAAACAAGAGAATAAAGAGTACAGATACGACGATGCCTGTCGTAACCTACCTGCTGAGCTTGTTATAGACAACATGAGTCCTTTTACAATTCGTATAACACGACCAGACAATGCTATTGCAATTAAAGACCATATCAAGGGTGATGTCAGTTTTGGAACGAATGATGTAGATAGCTTTATAATCATGAATCATGATAAAAGGCCAACCTATGACTTTTCATGTGCAGTTGATGATATGCTCAGTAATATTTCTATAGTTATTCGTGATGAAAAGCATATGAGTAATACACCAAAACAAGACCATATAAGAGCACTACTCGCATACGATAAAAAAATAGAATACGCACATCTTCCTCGTATTTTAAATGGCGACACTATAAGTGTAAAATCACTACTAGAAGAAGGTTTTTTACCTGAAGCTATTTCAAATTATTTAATATCAATAGGTAATAAAACTCCTAAAGAAATATTTACACTAAACGAAGCACAAGATTGGTTTTTGTTAGAGAACATGTCGAAGTCCCCCACTCCTTTTAATATAGATGTTCTAAGGCATATAAATAAAGAACACCTCAAACTCCTTGATACAAAAGAACTCTCACGTTATGTTGGCTTTGCTGATGAAGAGATAGGAAGCCTTGCAAGAATTTATCTTGAAGAAGCTTCAACTACCAAAGAGTTAAAAGCAAAAATATCTCAAATATTTGCACCCAGAGATATTCCAGAAGAGTTTTCTAGTCAGGCTCAAACAATAGTAAATATCATAAAAAAAGCACCATTCTTTGAAAATTATACTGATTTTAAAAACCATATTATAAAAGAGTCCCAACTTACAGAGAAAGACTTTTCTATAGTGTTTCGTATACTTCTTACAAATACACAAGATGGTCCTGAGATGGGTGCTCTTTATAATTGTCTAAAAAATTACATCGGAGAAATAATTAAATGAATGCATCAATAGAAATACTTCAAGGGATTGGTGGTCTATTTATAGGTCTCGTAAATGTTTATATATGGGTTATAATCGCTACAGCTTTAATGAGTTTTGTAAACCCCGATCCATACAATCAAATAGTACAGTTTTTATATAGGATTACAAATCCAGCATATAGATTTGTAGGAAAGTTTATAAAAACCAATTTTAACGGCTTAGATTTAGCACCACTTATAATCATCGTTGGTCTTCAAGTTGTTATTGTTATACTTCAGGCTCTTTTAAATACTCTATAGACTCTGATGAAAATTCAGTGTTTTGAACTTTAAAGTTTAAAGCACCACCCTGCTTCTTAAACTTTAGTAAATAGTATCTTTGCCATTGCACTTTAAATGACGTTAGATTAGAAAACTTGTTATATGATGGTAATTCTTCTACTGAAAGTGCCTCTTCTTCATTGAGTAAGAATTTGATATTTTTGCTATTACTCTTTGTGTAAAGATAAGTATAAAAATACTCATAGTCCTTATACTTTTCAGGATATAATTTATTGAGATAAATAACGGTTAAAAGACCATCATTCTCTTTATCATTTTTAATAACAGAACTTTGTATTGTCTCTTCACTAAACTCTTGTATTTCATCCATATCAAACTGATGAAACGCATTATTTGTCGAACAGCTAGTAAAACTCATGATAAATAGTAAAATTATTAAAAAAGTTTTCATTTTTATCCCTTAATTTGAACGGAATTATATCTTATTAAACACTTCTTTTGTATAATTAATAAAATTTAAATAGAGATGAAAATTGAGCAAAAGATTAGCCGTTGCATTTACTGGTCCATCAAACAGTGGTAAAACTACATTAATACTAAAAGTTGCCAGAAAACTGATTCATGAGCATAAACTTGAGGTCGCAATTATTAAGCATGACCCAAAAGATAAGGCTCGTTTTGATGTGGAAGGTAAAGATAGTTATAAGTTTAGTGACACTGGTGCAGAGGTAATAGTTACATCTGATACTCGTACAACTTATTTCTCTAAAAAACACTCAGAACTTGACGAAATGATACGACTGTTTGAAAACTTTGATGTATTACTTGTCGAAGGGCTAAAAAGTCTTCCATTGCCAAGAATTAGTATATTTAGAGAGTCGATGGATAGTGACTATTTTCCATTTATGGATGCAGTTGCTATTGATGAGAGTATTGATATTAAAAAGTATGAACTGCCAAAAGAAGTAAATGTTTTAGATTTAAATGATCCAGATGAAATAATTTCGTGGATCTTTAAAAATGCAAAAAAAGTTTAACAAAGGGTTTAAAAGATGAGAGATATTTTTGATGCTATACAAAGAAGTGCAATACGTATTAAAAACGCCATAGACGTAAAAGATATAGGCTATTCACAATTAGAGAACAGTTCTGGTGAAACGCAACTACAGTTAGATATTCAATGTGACTTGATTATTCAAGAAGAGTTTTCTAAAGTATCTTCTGTCCATACGATAGCAAGTGAAGAAAAAGAGAAAGAAATTCTTTTAAATGAAAGTGGAAAATATTTCGTTGCTTATGACCCTTTAGATGGTTCATCATTGGTAGATGTAAATCTTAGTGTTGGCTCTATTTATGGAATATACGAAGGTGAATTTGGTGCATCCAACATGGTGGCTTCTTGTTATGTTGTTCATGGTCCTCGCGTTGAGATGGTTTTTGCTGAAAATAAAACAAAACTTTACTTACTACAAAATGGTGAGTTTGAGTTTGTTAAAGAGATACGTCTTAATGAAAAAGGTAAGCTTAATGCTCCTGGTGGGACACAACAAAACTGGGCACCTTACCATAAAGAAATGGTTGACAGTTTCTTTGCTGAGGGCTATCGTCTTCGCTATTCTGGTGGAATGGTTCCCGATTTACATCAGATCCTTCTTAAGGGTGGTGGACTATTTTCTTACCCTGGTACAAGTGATAAGCCTGAGGGTAAACTTCGTCGTTTATTTGAAGTATTTCCTTTTGCATTTATCTATGAGAAGTCAGGTGGTGGTGCCATTGATGGTAAAAATGACCTAATGACTTTAGGACATTCACATATTCACGATACGGCAGTTTGTTTCTTTGGATCTAACTACGAGATAGCTAGAGTTAAAGAGGTTTATGCAAAAAATGCATAACAAAAAACAGGATAAGTTTGAACTTTTTTTAGAAGAAATGCTTCGTAAGCTTCAAGATTGTCAAGTAAGTAAAGGGCATCAAAGCTGTAGTGCATGTGAGTCTTACTTCGGTTGTGAAGTTAGAGATGAATATGTCAAAGCCGTTTATAACAGTATGTCTAAGGGCGATACTGGCGGGTTTGAGTTTTAAGTTAGACTAAATTAAACACAATTAAGGAAAAATTCTTGAGTAATAAATATATAACAACACCAATTTACTATGTTAATGGGGAAGCTCATATAGGGCATGCGTATACTACTTTTATAGCAGATACAATGGCTAGATACGAGAGACTAAAAGGCAATGAAACTTACTTTTTGACAGGTACAGACGAACATGGTCAGAAAATAGAAGAATCAGCTCAAAAACATAATAAACCTACTCAAGAATTTGCTGATGAAATCAGTGCTACATTTAAAGACCTTTGGGATGATTTTGAAATAAGTTACAACAAATTTATCCGTACAACAGATAAAAACCATATGGCTGGAGTAAAAAAAGCATTTTTAAAGATGTTTGACAAAGGCGATATATACAAAGACTTTTACGAAGGTCATTACTGTGTAAGTTGTGAGACATTTTTTCCTGAAACACAACTTATAGATGGTGAGTTTTGTCCAGACTGTGGTCGTGCTACAAGTATTGTAAAAGAGGAAAGTTACTTCTTTAAACTCTCTGAGTATGAAGATAAGCTTCTTGCACACTATGAAGCAAATCCTGACTTTATAATGCCGCGTTCACGTGCAAATGAAGTAAAGAACTTCGTAAAAGGTGGTTTACGTGACCTTTCTGTAACTCGTACTTCATTTACTTGGGGTGTTAATATTCCTGAGAGCCTTAATGATGACAAGCATGTTATGTATGTTTGGTTAGATGCCCTACTTAACTATGTAACTGCTCTTGGTTACGGAACAGATGATGCAAATATGGAAAAATTTTGGCCAGCGAGTACACACTTTGTTGGTAAAGATATCCTGCGTTTTCATGCTATTTATTGGCCTGCGTTTTTAATGAGTCTTGACTTACCTCTTCCTAAGCAGATTGGTGCACATGGTTGGTGGACAAGAGATGGTGAGAAGATGTCAAAGTCAAAAGGAAATGTAGTATTTCCAAGAGAAGTCTCCGATGCTTATGGAGTTGAAAATTTACGTTACTTTATGCTTCGTGAAGTTCCATTTGGTCAAGATGGCGATTTTTCTCAACGCGCATTCATAGATAGAATCAATTCTGATCTTAGTAATGACCTAGGAAACCTTCTTAATCGTATTATAGGAATGAGTGCAAAGTATTCTGAGTACGAAATAGATAGTGTTGATGTTGAGAAGTACCACACTAAAGAGTTAGATGCGATGAATATAGCTCTTGATTCACTTGATGGCTACATGAAAGAGATGCAAACACACCGCTACTTAGAAGAACTATGGAGACTTTTTTCTATTGGAAACACAGCGATAACTGAACATGAACCATGGGCTAAGATAAAAAATGACAAAGCAGATGAAGCACTAGCAACAGTTGCTCTTGTTTCAAATGTATTAGCAAAGGCTTGTATTATGTTAAGTCCAATTATGCCTAAGACTACCGCTACTGTTGCAAACGCACTTAACTTCGAGATAAATAATGAGAGCTATAACAATATGATTATAGATAAAAAACTATTGAAATTATTTAACATCAAAAAAGTACCTCCCCTATTTCCTAGGGTTGAAGAGCCATTAATGGCTGAAGCACCAAATGCAGAACCAAATCCTCCTAAGGACAAGGTGAATGGCGAAGCTAGAGAGGGTGCCCTGGGGCAAGAAAAAGCTTCTAAGAAGAAAGAAGTGCATGAGTCAAAAGCGGCTTTTGATGACAACCTTATAGAGATTGGTCAGTTCTTTGAAACATCATTAAAGGTAGGAACAGTTTTAGCAGCAGAGGAAGTTCCTAAAAGTAAAAAGTTGCTCAAGCTTCAAGTAAGTCTAGGCGAAGATGACACGAGACAAGTTGTGGCAGGTATAAAAGAGTTTTATTCAGCTGAGTCTCTTGTTGGAACACAGGTATGTGTTGTTGCTAACCTCAAACCCGCTAAACTGATGGGAATGATGTCTGAGGGAATGTTGCTTGCTGTTAAAGATGAAGATGGTCTTTGCTTAGTAAGACCAGAGAAGCCTAAAAAAGCAGGCACACCGATTGGATGAGACTAGAAAATGTCCTTGCACTTACACATGGAAAACTTCTTAATACTCCATTTGTAAATAACTTTAACAACATTGTCTTTAAGGCTAGACATGTCAAAAGAGGCGATCTATTTATGGCCTTTAGTGATGAAAGTATCGAGTTAGCCGTCGAGAATGGTGCTTATGGTGTCATTTCTCATTCAGAAATAGAAATACAAGATGATGAAATTGCTTGGATTCAAGTAGAAAACCTTGATGAGGCACTTAAAAGACTTCTGCGTTTTAGACTTATAGATAAAGATATAGCTGTATATGAAACTAATGAAATAGTTCTCAAGCTTGCATTACAGGTTCTCAGTGAATCAAATTTTCTTGCTATAAATGGAAATATTAGAGAGATTACCACTGCTTTATGGGATATAGAAGGTAGAGTAAATATTCTTTTTTGCCCTACTCTACTGAGTAGAGATATCTTTACAAAAACCATTGAGCTCTCCAATACTAGTTTTGATCATATTACCGTTATTGAGCAGACTCTTTTTGAAACATCTTTTATTTATGATGATATATTTTATGAAAGACAACTCCTTTCTCCATTTTTTCTTCCTTATTTAGAAATTTTACTGCATTTCCTAAAGACACTAGGTATTAATTATAGACTTAGAAAGTTTACTCCTATAGAGCACTTTGAAGCAGTTTTTACAAATAAAAAATTTGAAATAAAAGAGTTTGGAACAAGCGATAAAGTACTTATTTTTGAGAAAAATAGATCTATGATGGAAGAAGAGATACTTTTCTTGCAAAATCAAGCAACATGGGCAAAAATTATCTATATTGTTCCAAGTGTAAGTGAAAGTTTTACTCAAAAAATAAAAAATCCAGAGAGACTTTTAGTCTATAAAAATAAAAATGAGATCATTTCTTTACTTAAAAAAAGTGACTTCCATTTTGCTCTCGTAGTTGGTGTTGATAAATCTATCCTGTCAAAACCTTTTGTATCCCAACGTGAAGTTTCACTCTTTGACTTTACTCATTAAAATATAGGTGTAGAAAATGGACAGAAGAAAATTTTTAACAGCAGCGACAGTTTCTACTGGTGCAGTGCTTACCGGATGTAATGAAAGTAATAGACAAGCAATAGACTACTCTAAACATCCAAAAAAAAGTGTCGATACAAAAACGGTAAATATAAATAGAAATAAAAAAACTGTTATTAAACTGGCTACTAGTTGGCCTGCTCATTTTCCTATAATGGGAACAGGGGTTGAAGAGTTTGCCAAGAGAGTTAAAGAAGTAAGTGGTGGAAGTTTAGAAATAAAAATATACCCAAAAAATACTCTTGTCCCTGCCCTTGCAGTCTTTGATGCAACAAGTAGTGGAGAGATAGATGCTTTTCACTCAGGTCCCTACTATTGGAAAGGGAAAAATTCTGCATTTTCTTTATATAGTGGAATGCCTTTTGGAATGACAGCAGAAGAGATTAACTCTTGGATGCAGTTTGGTGGAGGTATGGAACTTTGGAGAGAACAGTATGGGAAGTATAACCTTCATCCCTTTTTAGGTGGAAACACAAATATCCAAATGGGTGGATGGTTCAGAAAACCCATAAACTCCCTCAAAGATATGCAAGGTTTAAAAATGCGTATACCTGGACTAGGAGGAGAAGTCTTCTCAAAGATGGGAGTTAATCCTATACTTTTGCCTGCTGGCGAGATATACACTTCACTTGAACGCGGTGTAATTGATGCAACAGAATGGGTTGGTCCGGCACTAGATATCAAAATGGGCTTTTATAAGGTGGCTCCTTACTACTACTCAGGCTGGCATGAACCTGGTTCTATTTTAGAGTTGACATTCAATAAACACTCTTTTTCTAAGTTAGCACTTGAACATCAGTCAATTATAGAGGTATGTACGAGAGAAATGAATGCAAATATGACTTCTAAGTTTCATTATGAAAATATTTACGCGCTGCAGAAGCTCAAAGAGCTAGATGTAACACTAAGGCAACTTCCAAAAGATGTTACAGATGCAGGTAAAAAGGCATTAAATGAGGTTATTGGCGAGCTATGTAGTGAAAATAAAGACTTTACAGAAGTGTACAAGTCTGTAGATAAGCATCTAAGTCTCTCAAAAGAGTGGAGTGATGCTAGTCTAGGCTATTTTTTAAATGAACGCTAAGAAAGACGAATTTTTTTCAACTCTTGTCTATAGTGTTTCGAGTTAGGTAAATAGCTTTCTACTAAAGAGTGGAAAGCTTTAGAGTGATTCATATGTCGTAAGTGAGCCAACTCGTGAACGAGGACATAATCTACAAGTTCTCTATTAACAAAAGAAAGCTGTTTATTTAGAGTGATTTCTCTTCTTGAATTACAACTTCCCCATCGACTCTTCATCTTTCTAAAACTTAGTTTTTCATACGCTAAGTCCATCTCTTGAGAATAATAAACTAGCTTATCTTGTATTTCAGCCAATGAAGAGACTTCAACTTCATGCAGAGGCATACACTTTTCAATTTTTACTAACTGTTTATTAATCCAAGTCTTTTTTTCTTCCAGTAATGAGTTTACAAAACTTTGAGATTTATATGGAGTTTTAATAACTATTTTTTTATCTTTGTCTATAGAAAGATAAGTGTTTTTTAGCCTTTTATTGACAATTATTTCTAGATTGTCATATTCATATTGTTTAGTATGACTCATATTCTATGGGGTCTGTTGTTCTTGCTTGTGCAAATCCATTTAAACGCAGCCTACAGCTATCGCAAACACCACAAGCCTTGTCTTCATTTTTATAACAGCTCCAAGTTAGTTTCAAAGGCACTGCAAGTCCTAAAGATTTTTGAACTATCTGTGATTTTTTTAGATGTACCAGAGGCATTGTTATAGTGATATTTGTTTCATCTTTTGTTCCAAGGTTAATGGCATTTTGCATAGAAGTAATATACTCTTCTCTGCAGTCTGGATATCCACTACTATCTTCTTCTACAACACCAATACTTATTTTTTGTGCTGACTCTTTTTCTGCAATAGCCGCTGCCATACTTAAAAAGATGCCATTTCTAAAAGGAACATAGGTTATAGGAACACCCTCTTCTGCTCCACCTGTTGGAACATCTATACTTTTATCAGTCAAAGCAGAAGCACCAAGGTGTTTAAAAAAGTCTAAATCTAAAATATACTTCTCATAAACTCCCAAGTCTTCACATATTAAATTAAAACACTCTAGTTCTTTAGCCTGTGTTCTTTGTTCATAGTTAAAATGTACAGCAATAATCTCATATCCACTCTGTTTCATCATATAAGCACTTAATGTTGAGTCCATTCCACCACTCATAACACATACTGCTTTCTTTATTGAAGTTTTTGTTTTCATGGTGTAATTTTAACATATTTTTTTAATCTCCTTCAAAAGAAATAGATAGTAAAATGTACAATAACAAAAAAAGGAGATATTATGGATGTATCATCAACTCCCTCTACTGGTTCAACTAATCAAGTAGATGTTCTAAAAAAAGCAATAGATGTTAAAGAACAGCAAGTTTTAAAAGTTTTAGAGGGTGCAACTCAGCAGTCTCAACAAGTTACTGCACAAAAGACAGGAATGGGTAACTCTCTAAATATTACAGGGTAGATAAAACTATAAGGCTTGTTTGATATACTTTCACCCATGATTGAACTAGAAAACAAGACCTTTGCAGAGCTTGATGAAAGCCTGCTAAATACAATAGCCGGTTCTCTTACTATTAAAGAGATAGAACTCATTATAACTACTAACGACGATATTCAAATTATAAATCACCAATACAGGGATGTTAATAAAGCTACAGATGTACTTAGTTTTCCTTATGATGAAATGCCAATGGCTCCACTAGGAAGCATAGTTATATCGTCTGAGTATGCTCAAAATATGGCTGATGAACTTGGACATACACTTACTCAGGAAATCACCCTTCTTTTTATTCATGGACTGCTTCACTTACTTGGTTTTGACCATGAAGTAGACAATGGTGAGATGAGAGAAGAAGAAGCAAGACTCATAAATAAATACAAACTACCAGAAAGTTTGATTATAAGAACACAAGGATAATAGCTATGGATTATGTAATATTTTTTGTTGCAATGACAGCCCTTATATATGGTGCTGATTTCATTATAAAAGAGTCAGAAAGAATAGCTCTTCATTTTAATATTTCACACTTTGTAATAGGGGCAACACTAGTTGCATTTGGAACATCTCTCCCTGAAATGGCAGCATCAATGATGGCTTCGTCTGAGGGAAAAAGTGAAATGGCCGTTGCTAATGTTGTTGGTAGTGTTATTTTTAATATTACTATGGTTTTAGGGATTGTTTTTCTTTTTGCAAAATCTATGAATCCAGCTAGAAATTTATTTGCCAAAGATAGTGCATGGGTAGTGATGCCAGTTGTAGTCTTTTTTCTTATGATACAAGATGGCAACATTGGTAGAGTTGATGGTTTTATTTTTCTTCTTATGATGGCATCTTATCTTATTTTTCTTTTTTCAAGCTCTAAAGAGGATTTAGAAGGTGAGATAGATGAGTCACTAACAAAAAAATTCAATTGGATAAAAACCTTAGTTCTACTAAGTATGGGTTTTACACTTACTATAGGTGGAGCTAACTTTGTTGTTGAAAGTGCTACAAGTATTGCTAGAAGTCTCAATGTAAGTGAATGGATTATTGGTCTTTTTCTTATATCTTTAGGGACATCACTGCCTGAGCTTGTTGTTTCTTTAGTAGCTTTAAAGAAAGGGAATGCGGAACTAGGTATAGGAAATATTATAGGCTCAAATGTAGCAAATTTTTCTATGGTTCTAGGAGCTTCTGCCATATTAAACCCTCTATCAATTGACTTACAAGCTGCTCAGTACGACTTGCTAATAATGACTAGTGCATCTTTAGCACTTCTTTTTATTCTTGCAAATAAACTTTATAACAAAGCTGGAGCGATATTTTTACTTATTATCCTAGCTTTATTTATGCAAAACTCATTTATATAAATTTCTATTCTATCTTTTATCAATATACTTAAGCTCTAAAAGCTTATTGTATATATTTGATACTATCTTACCAGCTGCATGTCCACCATGTCCACCATGCTCTATCATAACCATGACAACATACTTTGGATTTTTATATGGTCCATATGAAGTAAACCAAGCGTGTGAACGGCGATAATAAGACATTTCATGCTCAAGTTTTCTCTTTTGGATATCTTGCTTAATTGCTACAACCTGGGCTGTTCCTGTTTTTCCGGCAATAGTAACTTTAGAACTTAGATAGTTTCTTGCCGTTCCCTTTGGATTATTACAAACTTGGTGCATGGATTTTCTAATTACAGGAAGATTTGAAAGCTCTTTATCATTAAAAACTTCTTTGAAGTTATCTATATAAGTCTTTGAGCCTACTTTCTTAACAAGATGGGGTCTTGGAAGTCTTCCTGTAGCGATTAGTGCTGTCTGTTGTGCCACTTGCAAAGGTGTAGTTAAAAAGTCTCCCTGCCCTATAGACATATTGAGAGTTTCACCAATATTCCAGGCCTTATTATATTTTCTCTTTTTCCAATCCCGAGAAGGCACTACTCCTAAAAACTCATTTGGCAAATCTATACCTGTTTTCTTACTTAATCCGTATCGTATCAAAGCATTGCTCATTTTTTTATTTCCTACTATAAGACTACCCTTGTAGAAATAATCATCACAACTCTCTCTGATAGCTTTATTTATACTAGTGTGACGATGGCCTTTTTTTTTCCAGCATCTAAAAATACGTCCTCCAAGGGGTAAAGAAGAACGACAATCTACACTCCAGTTTTTATTTAAATCAGAAGAAATATATAAGAGACCAAGCATAGGTTTTATCGTTGATCCCGGGGGATAAAGTCCATGGACAAGCTTGTTTGTAAAAGGATGATCTAGGCTAGAAGATAATCCTTCATACATTTTATACGACATTCCTGTAACAAAAATATTTAAATCATAATTAGGAAAACTGCCTGCTGAAAGAATAGATCCATTCACATCCATAACAACTACGGCACCTACTTTATTTTTAAAAAGAGAAGATATATAAGACTGTAGTTCCATGTCCATACTCAAAGTTAGCTTTGTATCTTCACTTGCATCTTCATAGAGTAGTTCTGTTATCTCTTGATTACTAGCATTAACCTGTATCTTTCGCTTTCCAGGAGTGCCTTGAAGGTATTTATTATAGTATTTTTCAAGACCTGTCTTTCCTGTGTAGCCTATAAGTTCAAGTAGTGGATCTTTCTTAATTTCTTTTCTATTTGCATGTGATACATAACCTATCATATGTGCTGCAATATTTTTATAAGGATAATATCTCTTAGGTGCAGGAATGATTTTAATATTTTTGCGTAGGTTAAGTATTGAGTAAACAGGCATTATCTCTTCGTAAGGAATAAATTGCACTATGTCAATAAAGTTATGGTTATAGTATGACTCTTCTTTCTTGTAATTTTTTTTAATTTTTTCTGCTGTTATATTTGGTAAAAGAGATGTAATTACTTGAATCTCTTTTTCATACTTTTCTATATTCTTCTTGTATGTTAGGTGTGGAGCGAGTTGAATTTTAAATCCAAGTTTATTAATGGCAACTGGCCTATTGTTTCTATCAAGAATTTCACCTCTTACTGGAGCAATATATTCTGTTTTTATTGTGTTCCTGTGAGAGAGATTTGTATAGTGGCCATTAGATTCTACTGATAAGAAAAAAATTCTCACAATGAGAGCCAACCATGTGGATACAAATACAAGTAATATAAATTTAATTTTCATAATAAGCTCACTAAAAAGAACTCAATTACTATATAGTATACTATATAGTAATTGAGTTCTGGTGCAGGTAATAAAAATATACTTGAAATCAGTGTTAAAAAAAGAAAATAACCAATATAGGATAAAAGTAAATACGACACCTTTACACAAATATTACATGAAAAATTTTGCACTATTTTTGGTAGTATAAATTTATAAATTATATAAAAATAGATGATGGAACTAAAGAGTCTATAGCCATTGTTTGCTTCAAAAACAACTAAACAAAAAGAAATTATTAATACATATAAAAAGTCGTTTCTACCAAGTGCTCTAGTAAAGAGCATAAATAAAACCGCCAGCATAGGCGGCAAGAAATGATAAATACTACTTAGGCTACTATAAAGTACAAACAGTACTACATAGCCAAAAGTTACTGTATAGTCTTGATTAGTGATACTTCGTTGCATACTGGAAAGTGTTGACATTTAATACAATCAGCCCATATTTTATGTTCGGGGAGGGACTCTTTTGGAATTTCTTTAAAACCTAAACGCTCAAAAAATGATTGTTTATAAGTAAGGCTAAGCACTCTTTGTATTCCTAACTCTTTTGCCTCTTTAAAGGTGTGTTGAACTAATTCTTCTCCTATTTTTTTCCCTCTCATACCATATTTAACTACAAGTGAACGGATTTCTGCTAACTCTATTGTATGAACATGCAGTGCAGTAAAGCCAACAATAACACAATCATTAATAGCCAGTGTATACGATCGAATATTTGTAGCTATCTCATCTTCTGTTCTATCTAAAATAATTCCAGCAGTAATCTCAGGAAGAATGAGTGCTCTCATCTCATGTATATTAGACAGTGTTGCCTTTACAAAATCAATCTTCAGCATCTTCTTCTTCTTCAAATTTATCATTTTCTATCAAGATATCATGGATAACTTTATTAATTTTGTCAGTACCGCGTTTTTTAGAACTAGATACTGTCATGGCATTTGGAAACTCACGACGAAGAGCACTTTGCTCTTTTTGATTAAGTTTATCAATCTTAGTGAATATTTGTAATATTGCTTGATTTTCTCTTACAGTATCAAATAGAAATTGGCTCACAGAGGTGTCAATATCTAAATGAGGGTGTCTACAGTCTATAAGATGAATAAATAGCTTTATTTCTTCACGTCCAGAAATATAGTCAGTTAAATTCTTTTCCCAATCATGTTTTATTGATTTAGAAACCTTTGCATATCCAAAACCAGGTAAATCTACAAATTTTGCCAATTTTTTTGTTTGAGTATCTCTATCTAAAAAAGTCACATCAAAGTAATTGATAAGCCTTGTTTTACCTGGTGTTGATGACACTTTTGCCAAACCCTTATGATTTGTAAGTGCATTTAAGAGTGAACTCTTACCAACATTTGAACGAGCCATAAAGACTACTTCGTTTTGTTCCTCTGACTCTGGTGCTGCATCCACATTTGGAGCAGATGTTACAAATTTAGACTCTACTATATCAACCATATTTTATTCCTCACTTTCTTCTATATTAAATATCATTAAAACTGGTTCTCTTTCGAATCCCTTAGCATAAGCTTTTCCCTCAGTAATATTGAGGAGTACTTCATCGCCACGAATTTCTTTTTTTTCATTAACTTGCAGGAGATGAACATTTCCATAAAAATGATACTCTTTTTCTGCTGGAATAAAAATAACTTTTTCTGCCTTACCCATGTAAATAATTTTTTGTTTTGTTTCTATATAAAATGAAACTTTCTCTTGTGCTATAAACTTAATTGGTTTATTATTCTCATCAGTATATATAGTAACTTTTGATGCATTAATTTCATCATTATGTTTAAGAATATTTACATCACCTAGAAAAATTGAAATACCACTCTTTTCATCTGCACTAAAGGAGTTTGCTTGAATTTTTAGTTCTTGTGCATTTATATATATATTAATTAGTACTAGTATAACTATATATTTCATATTTTACTCTCTTGTAATTGGTAGGTAACTTTTACATTTTGAGACTCAATAAATTTTCTTTTTTTATTATACTTCATAGAATCTCCTTTAATGCTGTTGCCTTCTTTATAAGCTAAAAATGGTGTAGTCGAGCTTAATTGTGACGTGTGCTTATCGTAAATCATTTTTTGTGACTCAAAGGTCAAACCATCTGCTCTTACATAATTCACATTTCCAAAGAGAGATACTGTCTCACCCTGATAGAGGCCTCTTTTCGCCTTCATATTAGATATATTCATTTTTGTGTTCTCTGTATAGTCTATATTAGTTACTTCATATCTATCAGAATACCTCAGTGCACTATTTCCTATCATTAAGCCTTGTAAGCCTTTATTATTTAATTCATACATATTAAAACTGGTGATCTCAAAAATTGGAACATCTATAAATTCCTGCTTTTTTACATCGAGAGGTTTAAAAAGAACAAATATTATCACTAAAGAGCTGAGTATAAATCCAAAAAATATATTTATATTAATAAAAAGCTCCTTACAACCAAGTAGCTAAGAATTCATCAGTCTGATCATTTTCAACTACAAGTATATCTATCATTTCTCGTACAGCACCACTACCACCTATTGTGCTCAGCCGTGTATCTACAATTTTTTGTATAGCTAAAACACCATCATTTGGAGTAAAACTTCTTCCAACTTTTCCAAGCATATTGTAATCATTCAGATCATCACCTATTGCACCAACTTCATAAAACTTAAGAGATAATGATTCAACAAGCTCATTAAGTACTCTGTCTTTATCTTTTATGCCTTGAAAAATATGTTTAATTCCTAGTTCTTTTGCACGTTTTTCAACTATTTTAGAATTGCGTCCAGTAATGATAGCGACTTCATTTCCCATCTTTATCCATGTTGTTATGCCTAGACCATCTTTAACATTAAAGCTTTTACTTTCTATAGTATCGTTTGAGTAGATGAGCTTTCCATCACTCAGACAACCATCTACATCTAAAACAATAAGTTTTATCACAGAACATCTTTAGTGCTAGGTATACCAACTCTTGCGTTATGAGTAGTAGCTCGTCTAATTGCCACTGCAACAGATTTAAACGCAGCCTCAATAATGTGATGTTTATTTTTCCCACGAAGCTGGATAATATGTGCACTTATTCTTGAACTTAGTACAAAAGCTCGGAAAAACTCTTCCACTAGTTCTGTATCAAACTGCCCAACTTTCCCAGAAACATCTAGTTCGTAAACTAAAAAAGGTCTATTACTAAGGTCCAAGTCACAAGAAACACAAGTTTCATCCATTACAATGTTTGCACTACCAAAACGTTCCACTGCTTTTACTGGGTATATAGCCTGAGCAAAAAGAGAACCCAAAACTATTCCAACATCTTCAACACTATGATGATCATCAATGTGAGTATCACCTTTACACATAACTTCAAGGTCAATTAATGAGTGCTTAGAAAAGCTTTCAAGCATATGGTCTAAAAACCCTACACCTGTGTTTATTGTACTTTTACCACTACCGTTTAGGTCTAGTGAAATTGTTATATCTGTCTCTTTTGTTGTTCGTGTTTTAGTTATCATAAATTATCCTTCTCTTATTATAAATGCTTGGTTGAATACACTTGTAGATTTGTAATCTCTCGCTTCTTGTTCGCTTTTAAAACCTTTAAGTATTACCTTAAAAGAGCGACCACTTTCGTTTTCTATATCTTTTATGATTGTTTTATAGCCATTAGTATTATCATATTTTTCTTGTGTTTCTAATGCACCTTCTATCTTTGAAAAAGATGCTATTTGAAGAGTATAGTTTCCAAGGGACTTTTTCTGAGGTGACTTTTTCAATTGTTTTTTAGTAGGGATAGTTCTTTTTCCCTTAGACTCGAAACCGAGAACCTCTAGTTTTACTGGAGCCGTACCTTTACCTAACATATGTATCTTCTTTGCCGCTGTGTTAGATAAATCTATAATTCTTGTAGCAATAAATGGACCTCTGTCATTTATACGTACTACAGTTGTTAGATTATTTCTCAGATTTGTTACTTTAACTATAGTGTTCATTGGCAGTGTTTTATGTGCCGCTGTCATGTCGTACATATTATATGTTTCACCATTGGATGTCAGCTTTCCATGAAAGTCAGGTCCATACCAACTAGCATTTCCTTTTGACTCATCACCAACACTAACAACAGTAGGATAATACTTGATTCCTCTAATAGTGTAAGGCCTCATAGTTGGATGTGAATATTTCTTTTTATTCATATTTGGACTATAGTTACTTTTATTTTCAGTATACTTTTTTTGTTGAGAAAATTGATAATTTTTATAAGTTTTTGCCCCTCTAGTACTACATGCAGTAAAAGAAAGAATTAAGACGATAAGTCCTATAAAGTAAAGTCTATTCATAAATTTTTAACCTTCTTCCAATCCTAATCATAGAGCCCTTAATATGATTTTTATACTTGAGGTTTTCTATACTAACATGATACTTCTCAGAAATAGATCCCAATGAATCACCACTTCTAACTCTATAGTAAGTGGTTTGAGATTTAATTTTCTTGAACTTTCCTGTTTTTGAAACAGGGATAATGAGTTTTTGTTTTAAACTCAATCTATTGTTTCTCAATTTATTGAAATCTTTTATTACCTTGTATGAAACACCATACTTCTTGCCAATGTCAGATAAATTATCTCCAGACTTTACGATATGTAATCTATATATATTTTCAATAGGGGATTTATAATATTTCTGTTTAAAATCAGAGAGTTTAACATAAGGAATGTATATATCATAGTCTTTGGAGTACGGCGGGACAAAGTCATATTTTAAATGTCTGTTTAATTCTTTAAGTTGGGCATGAGGAATATTTATAAGTTGTGAAACTCTTTTTAAAGACTCTCCAGGAGGAACTTTTACAGTGGAAATAGAGTAAGCATCAGCTCTATTTAGTAAGTACTCATACTCACTAGAAAGCATGTGCTTCTCATCATTTCCAATGAGTGCAAGTGCTACAATTTTTCTAATGTAGTAACGACTTTCTCTAGGGATGTATTTCTTTTTAGATTCAAGTAAAATTTTTAAGTCGTCACTACCTGCTTTTTTAATTGCCTTTGAGAGTCTATTTCCACCACAGTTATATGCGATAGCTGCTAGATACCACTTTCCAAATCTTTTATGTAAAGCAGTTAAGTATTTTGCCGCTGCCTTTGTAGACTTTATAAGATCACGTCGTTCATCAACATAATTGTCAATTTTTAACTTAAAGCTTCTTCCTGTTCTCGGCATAAACTGCCAAAGTCCAGCTGCTCGTTTACTTGAGTATGCTCTCGTCTTAAAGTTTGACTCTGCCATTGCAAGGTATAAAAACTCTTTAGGAATATTGTACTGAGAAAGAGTGTTTTTAATAGAAGGAATAAATATATATGCTTTACTCATTGTTTCAAAAAAATGCTTGTTTTGATTAAAAGAGCTGTTTTCTGCTCTCATATCACTCATAATAGGATCATATAAAAATGATGGCTCGATATCAAAAGAGTTTAAAAGAGCCACTTCTTTGTTGTAGTTGGACTGATAAGTCAGGTTAGCGGACAGTAACAAAGGTAGAACAAAAATAATAATATATTTATACATGAGAAACTTTTTAATTTAATTTATTCTATTCTATCTAAAAGTTCATTAAATAACATATAAATAAGAAAAAGCTAAATGTAAAATCTATTAATATTATAAAATATTAAACAGTTTCTGGGCATTCCTGGTTGTCATTTGTTCGATTTCTTCCCGTGGAATTTGTAAAAGTTCTGACATTTTCTCTGCAACAAATGTTGTATAAAATGGCTCATTTCTCTCGCCTCTATGAGGTGTTGGGGTAAGGTATGGTCCATCTGTTTCAATGATAAGCTTCTGTTTGGGGATGAGAGGAAGTGCGTTTACAAGTTTTTTTGCATTTTTAAACGTTAAAACTCCCCCTATTCCGAAGTAAAAGCCATTGTTAGCTAAACTTAGGAGCTCATGGTCTGCGTTATAACAGTGCAGGACACCACCAAATTCAGAAGCACCATGCTTTAGCAGTAACTCTTTAGAGTCACTTGAGGCATCTCTCACGTGTACTATAAGAGGTTTTTTATACTTCTTTGCGAGTTCTATTTGTGCTACAAAAACTCTTTTTTGTTCATCTTTTTCTATTACTTTCTCTTCATCGCTACCTTCTAAGCGAAAGTAATCAAGACCACATTCTCCAATAGCTACACACTTGTCATGATGTACATACTTCTCAAACTCTAAGCTATCGAACTGCTCTTTATCATAAGGGTGTATGCCCACTGAAAAGTAAACATCAGTATGCTCTTCTGCTATAGATATAGCACGAGCAAGAGTAGATGAGTCAGCACCAGGAATTATAAAGCACTCTACTCCGCCCTCTCTCGCTCGATTTAGGACTTCGTTCAAGTCTTCATCATAACGTGTGTCATCAAGGTGTATATGTGTGTCTATTATCATTTGTTTGCCTCTAAGAGTTCACAAGCGAAGCTTTTGGCTTCTTCTGAAATATTTTCACCACTTATTATTCTGGCTATTTCAGAGACTTTTTCATCAAAGCTCAACTCTTTTGTTTTTGAAATATTACCATCTTTATAGACTAAAAAGTGTTGGTCACCCATAGAAGTAAGCTGTGGTTGATGAGAAATGACAAATATTTGAAAATGCTTAGAAAGTTTGCGTAGTACTTTGGCAACAGACATAGACTCTTCACCACTCAGGTTGGCGTCTATCTCATCGAGCATTAAAACACCACCGTTTTTACTCATGAACTCTGACTTTAGAGCGAGTATGGCTAAACGCAGACGGTTAAACTCTCCGGTACTTATCTTAGCGAGTTGTGTGCCGTTTAGCTCTATGCTAAGCTCATCACAGCCATAAGACGTATACTCTTGGCGTTTGAGTGTGACAGTGGCGTTTCTAAGGTAGAGGCTAGTTAAGTAGGCGTTTAAAGCACCTTCAAACACACGAAGTTCTTTTTCTCTTAGGTCACTGAGTTGCGTTCCTAAACTTTCCACTAAAGTGTTTAGAATATTATATCTGTCTTCTAAGTCACTCTTTGCTATCTCTATGTTTTCATACTTCGCTAGTTCTTGTTTCTTTTGTTCTTTGTACTCTAGTGCCTCTTCTACACTTCCGTATCTGCGTTTAAGACCGCTTATCTCTTCCATGCGGTTAAGAACCTCCTCTATGTCCACTTCATCTAAGGCAGAAAACTTCTCAGTCGCCGAGTCGAAGTGTGAACGCAGTTCATTCATGGCATCATCAAAAAACGAGCTATCTACTCCAAGTGAGTCAAGTGCTGATGACGCATGGTGTTCGTGGTTAAAGATTTCCATTGCCGACTCTAGACTCTCTAGGACTTTGTCTTTACGTGAAAGTTCTTTTTTTACGACTTGTAGTTCCTCATCTTCGTTTATGCTAGGGTTTATGTCTTCTATCTTTTTTATCTCAAACGCGGCAAACTCTTTAAGTTCGACTATCTTTCTTTCTTCTTCTTCTATTGCAAGTAATTCTTGTCTCACGATGGAGAACTCAAGGAAGCTTTTTTTGTACTTTTCTTTTAAAGGAAGGATTTTTTTAGATTTTGAAGATATTCGGTCGTCTAGTATGGAAAGTAGGTTTTCATTTTCAAAGTCGCTAAAGTCTTTAAGGCTTAAATGACGAAGATAACCAGAAGCTACATTGCCTATGGCTTTTTTAGAAAGGCTTTGGTTATTTACAAAGTAACGAGACTTCTCTTTTTTGATGTGCTTAAAGACGTTGATGTCATGGTTCTCTATGCCCGTAGTATCTTCGTCTATGTCCCAAGTAACACTAGACTCACAAAGAGCAGCGTCACAAGGAGCACCACCCAAAGAAGAGAGTATAGACTCCATGAGTATAGACTTACCGCTACCACTAGGACCAGTAAACACAACTAAACCAGTGTTTAAGTTCAGTTCAGTCTCTTCAAAACTAAGGTAGTCTTTTAAGTAAAATCTCTCTATCATTTTTCGTTCCTTTTAAAAGTCTAATGGACTTATTAATTTTGCTTTATTCATTTCAGAAACTACGTGTGTGTAAATCATAGTTGTTTCAACGGATTTATGCCCTAATAATTCTTGTATGCTTCTTAGGTCTATTCCTACTTGAAGAAGATGAGTAGCATACGAATGTCTAAATATATGTGATGTTACTCTTTTATTTAAGTTGGCTTTTTGCGCAGCTATTTTTATGTTTCTTCCTAATGTTTGAGGGTGTATATGATGTCGTCGTTTTACATTACTTCTAGGGTCTTTTGATATATTATTCATCGGAAAGAGATATTGCCATTTAGTTTCAGATTTTGCTTTTGGATATTTTTTTTCATAAGCAAATGGCATATAAACAGTTCCAAAACCATCACTCATATCTTTTTGGTGCATTTCTTCTATTTTTTTCACTTGAACCTGCAGTTCATCTTTTAATTTCAAAGGTAATGGCACAGTTCTGTCTTTTAAAGACTTACTATCCCATACATATAATTTATCAAAACCAAAATCCATATCTTTAACCCTAATGTTAAGTACTTCATTCATTCTAAGTCCACAACCGTACATTAAAGTTACGACTAGCTTATATATACCTGTTAAATTTTGTAATACTTTTTGTACTTCTTCTGTTGTTAATACAACAGGTATATGTTTTCTTTCCTGTGCTCGCAGGGCTTGGATATTCCACTCACTCATGTCAATCCCCAATACTTCTTTATATAAAAACAGTATGGCATTAAATGCTTGATTTTGTGTTGTAGGTGCAACTTTCTCTTTTGTTGCTAAAGAAGTAAGAAACGCTTCAATCTCACTTTTTCCCATTTCAATTGGATGTTTTTTATTATGAAAAATAATATAGTGCTTTACCCAAAACACATAAGTTTTTTCGGTTGATATACTGTAATGTTTAAAACGAATTTTGTCACGAACTAAATCAAGTAATTTCTTTTTATGAGTCATAATCACATCTCCTTTTTAAGGAACAAAGTGTGTTTTTATTAAGATTATGGATAAATAAATGTACACTTTGTTCAAATATCGCTCTATAAAAGCCTAAAATCACATTTTATTTTTAAGAATAATAGCTATTTATTTAAAAAATACTCAAAAAAATGACAAAACGCAATAAAAGTGAGAATTAAGTAACATTTTCAGTGTTCATTTATTCTTTTCAGACAGATCTAAGTGTGCTATAATGTTCGTTGAATAAATAGTTGTATCCGAACAAATACATTTTAAAATAAGAGAGATTTATGTCAAATATAAAATTAATTTCAACTTCAGCATTAGCTAAAAAGATAGGCATTCCCAAAAATAAACTTGATGAGATGTTATTAGCTGTCAAATATATTTCAAAAGAAGAAAAAGGCTTTAGTTTAACTACACTTGGCATTGAAAAAAGTGGCTGTATGAAAAGTCATCCGAAATATGGAGACTTTATCGCATGGGATGAAAATATCGAGATACCAAATAAACTGATAAGCCAAGGTAAAGAATTTTATTCATCAACAAAAATCGCTGCAAAATATGATTTATCCGCAAGAAAAATCAATATGGTTTTATCGGAAATCGGCTTTATTGAAAAATATCTTAAAGGCTGGACAATCACTATTTTAGGAACAAAAAATGGTGGTATTCAAAAAGAAAATGCAAAAAATGGAATACCTTATGTTGAATGGAACGAATCTATTTTTATAAGTTCAGCATTTTCATCAATACTTAAAGAAGTAAAAGGTGAAGCTGGAGAAAGTACACAAATAGAAATTGCAAACACTAAGAGTTCAAATTTTAGAGAAAAATTTCCTGCTAAACATAGAGCGACTGATGGTCATATGGTTAGAAGCAAAGCTGAAATGCTTATTGACAACTGGCTATATATGGCAGAGATAGTTCATGCTTATGAAAGAAAACTCCCAATTGAAGAAGAAGTTTATTGTGATTTTTATATTCCTACGGGAAAAGTATATATTGAATTTTGGGGATTGGAAAATGACCCTAAATATGCTAAAAGAAAAGAAATTAAAAAAGAGATATACAAAAAATATGACTTTAAACTAATAGAACTTACTGATGAAGAGGTCTTTAACCTTGATGATATTCTTCCAAGATTATTATTAAAGTATGGAGTACAAACTTACTAGAAGACACAACAAAGCATAGTAGCCAATAAGTAGCCTAGCGGCGACTTATTGGCTATATTCGACCGTTGTATCCAAGTTGCCAACATATTTGGAAATTTGGATATGCCTATTTAAAACTAAGTAGGTAAATTTAAATAAACAATATACTTGGTTTAGTGCCAAATATGATTTTGAATTAGGATTAAAATAATGAATAGTGAAGTTATAGAAACAAATAAAAGATATATAAAAAAAAGTATTTATATCATAATAGCTTATGGTATATTTCATATGATTGTAGCACTTAGCTTTTTCAATGATAAAGATTTTTCAGGTGCTCCTGCCGGACAACTTGTTATTTGGGGATTAATTATAGTTTTTTCATATATAACTTATAGATATTTATCTATTATTTCTGGGGTAGTAGCTTTATTAGTATTATTACTTCAACTTCTTGCAATGATTGGAATTAATGCCAATACTGAGACTATTATAGATTTAATATTGATAGTTATATTAACAACAACTTTATATAGAATTTATAAACATAAAAAATATATTTTAAATAGCAATAATTAGTTAAGCATAGTATAAATATTGCATTTTATAAAAAATATTACAATATGCAATACTTTTCCTTTAAATCAAAAAATGATAATACAATTCAGTAAATTTAAATTAAAGGTAAATCATGAAAAAACAAATCATTATTACTGCTATTATTAGTAGTATAGCAATGGCACAAACAAATATAAATGTTGGAGGAGATAACTCTTTTAATAGTAACAGTGGTACTATTACTATTAGTCAGTCTGATTTAATTAAAAATGAGCAAATTGCTATTGATGAAGTACTGGGGAAAGAAATAAAAAAAGCAACATTGCTTATGAGTCTAGTGACTAAAGCAAAAAAAATAAATAAGATAAAGACTACAAAGCAAGATAAAAAAAGAAGATGCAAAGATGAAGCATCAGGTATGTTTGCAGTTTTTGGACATGAGGTTAACTTTGGATATAAAAAATGTGACGAATGGTTTTAGTATAAAAATAAGTAACCATTAAAAAGTAAAAGATACAACAAAACAGAGTAGCCAATAAGTAGCCTAGCGGCGACTTATTGGCTATCTTCGACCGTTAGGAAACAAAAAAACATACTAGGAGCATATATGCTTAAAATAATAATTTCAATATTTATTGTTACATCTTCGATTGCAGCACAAGAACCTATCTTTATTGGCAGTTTCAAAGGAGGTGTTAGGGATTATTATCCAGATATAAAAATTGGAAAACAATTTTATAGTTCTAATACATTTGGCTTTAGTAATTCAAAATACAAGGAAATTACAAATGCTGATGTTAAGATAATTAATGGCTTTTCAGTAATTGCAAAAGATAGTTGCCGAGGATATTATGCTTATGCTATCAGTAATATTTCGAGTTCATATGTACCATTTAAAAATAATTCAACTCTTGTTTATGTATCTGCAAATACAATTTGTATTAGTAAAATAAAATGACAACATTAATTGAGAAAAGCAGAGCAAGAGCAACCTTTGAATTAAATTTAACTAATAAAAAAGTTTATATGTCAGTAGATTGCACAAATTTTATGAATGAAAAAAGATTTGTAGTGGTAATTGAAACAAAAAGCTTTCTCAAACTATGGAAAAATGAACCAAGTCCATTATCAAGAAATTTAAATTTTGGTAATATTGAAAATTGGAAAAGAGATAGAAAATATCCAGATGCTGAAGATGGTTTTTCATTTGGAAGAAATAATCCAGTACCATTGGCAAATATAGTATGTTATATAAATGATGAAAATAACTTACCATATATCGCAATTAGCAATGGGGTTACCAGAACCATATGGTTACTTTCTCATAATGTAAAATATTTTCCAGTTGAATGTAGAAATAAAGATGAAGCAGAACTGCTTATAAAAGCAGCTGGCTATAAAGATACAGATATATCTACTGTTGAAAAACTTTTAGAATGTAGTAAAACTTCCTAACAAAACCTTGGAAGAAAAATAAGTTACCCAGCCGCGTTTATTAGGCTATAATTTTTAAAAGAAAAGAACTACTAAAAAGTTGAGAGATAAAAAGGGGAACTTATTTTTCAAGTCGCCCGTTATATCTAAGATTGGAATATCACTTCAATTTTAAATATGCCTGTTTATGAGAGTGAATTGGTAAATTAAAACTTAAGGTTGTTTATGAAAAAGATATTTTTAATTTTTATAGCATTACTAGCTGTAAATTTAAATGCAAGTCAATTTGGTTTAAAAATGGGAATGAGTTTAAAACAAATTGATAAAAATGCAAAAAAAGTGGGAAATGGTGTTTATTTTATTTCTGTTCCAAAACCACATAGTGCCTTTGATAAGTATGTAGCTAGAATATGCCCGAAAAAAGGTTTATATTATATTAAAGCAATTGGTAAAGATATATCGACAAACGGTTCTGGTTATTCGCTTCAAACAGCATTCGATAATATGGAAGCAAAACTAACTAAGGCTTATGGTAAACATAATAAAATTGATTTTCTTTCATCTGGAAGTCTTTGGGATAAATCCCATTATTGGATGATGGGATTACTAAAACAAGACAGATATTTAATTGCAAACTGGAATAAAAAAGAAGGTTCTAAATTAAAAGACAATTTATCTTCAGTAGGTTTAGGAGTAAGTGCCCTTAGCCAAGAAAAAGGTTACATATCTATAGATTATACTTACTCTAACTCTGAAGAATGTGAGAAAGAATTAGCTGCTATGGAAGATGATGCACTATAAAAGATATAACAAATCGTAGCAACAAAAATATGTTACCCAAGCCACGTTTAACTTTAAAAACTTTAGAAATTTAGATACCATTGTAAAATTTCAAAAAGTACAAAAAGAGGTAACATATTTTTGTACTCACCCGTTATGTCACATTATATAAACACTAATATAGATTACACTATAAAATAATACAAAACTTAGGAAGCCTCACAAATTTTATGGATGAAAATAAATATATATTACTTTTAAATGGAAAAGATAAAACATCTGATGTTCAAAGCATTGATTATCAGTCTACAAAAGTAGCTGTTAAGTTTTTTAATAATAATAAACAGTTCACATATAATCAATCAAATGTAAAGCTCTTAGACAAGCCTAGTATATTTAATCATAATGATAGTCTCATATATTCTGGAAATCGCTGTTTGTTAAACATTGAAAAAGTTTTAGATTTTGGAAGTCATCTTAAAGTTTTTTACATTCAAGGTCAAATATCATCCTATGTAAAGTCTGCACTCACATTTAAAACTGATGTTTTGGCAAATAAAAACACAAGGCATCTTTTAGCTTACTTGAAAGAGCTTTCAAATCATTTCAAAAATGAGGGCAGCGACTTTCTTTACAACCAGTATAAAAAAATCGAATCAATTGATGAAGATAGTGTTTTATCAAAATACTTAAAGCCAGATGCCCTTACAAACAAACCTTACGATGCTCATATAATATATCCATTTGGATTTAATTTAAGTCAAGAAAAGGCCGTTAGAAATGCATTGACACATCAAATAAGTATGATAAAAGGTCCCCCTGGGACTGGAAAAACACAGACCATATTAAATATTTTAGTAAATTTAGTCATGAGCAATAAAAGTGTGGCTATTGTTTCCAACAACAACACTGCAATGACAAATGTATTTGAAAAATTAGATGCAGAAGAATTGTCATTTTTTTCAGCAGTTTTAGGAAATAAAGATAATAAAGATATTTTTTTTAATACTCAAAATAAAGAATTCCCTAGCTATAACTGTTTTGATACTGACATTGTAAAAAAAGACGCTGAGTCAATTGAAAACAGTATGTCTAGTATAAAAGAAATGCTAAAAAATAAAAATAATCTAGCGAAACTTTCCTTGGAGTTGGAAGAACTAAAAATTGAGAAAAAATACTTCATGGAGTTCTATGATAAAAGATCATTAAAAATAGAAGGCTTTAAGAAGTTTACTCACTATAAATTAGACAAAATACTATCTTTATGGACTGAATTAGAAACCTTTCAACGTAATGACAAAAAAATCAATTTGTACTTTAAAATAAAATCAATGTTCAAGTATAAAATATTTTCATTTTCATTTTATGACTACCCATTAGATGACATTATAATATTTTTACAATATTGTTTTTACATAAGTAAAGAATCAGAATTAATATTGTCTATTCAAAATCTAGAAAAAGTTTTAAGTAAGTTTGACTTTGATGAAGAATTATCTCAACATAGAAAAAAGTCTATGTCAGTATTTAAATTATATCTATCCAAAAAATATAATATGAAAACTACTCGTAAACAGTTTGTTAATACAGACCTTTGGAAAGAGTTTGGAAGTTTCATTAAAGAATACCCTGTTGTATTTAGTACAACACATTCATTACAAAGTTCAACAGGTCCGAATTTTTTATATGACTACTTAATAATTGATGAAGCCTCTCAAGTCGATATTTTGTCGGGTTCGCTAGCATTGGCTTGCGCAAAAAATGTTGTAATTGTAGGGGATTTAAAACAATTGCCACATATAGTAAAAAGTGAGGATTTAAATTCACTGAATAGTATTTTTAAAAATTACAACTTACATTCTGCTTATAATTATCAGCACAGTCTATTACAATCAGCATCTATGATATTTAAAGATGCCCCACAAATATTATTAAAAGAACATTACAGGTGCAACCCTAAAATTATTGATTTTTGTAACAAAAAATTTTATAACGATGAATTGATAATATTATCTAGGAAGACAACTGAAAATTCACCTCTGTCTTTATATTTAACGCCTGCTGGTAATCATGCAAGAGGTACTTATAATCAGAGACAAATAGATGTGATTCAAAATGAAATATTGCCTAAACTTAGAAATAAAGACATTGGCATTATTTCGCCCTTCAGAAAGCAGGTAAACAAATTATCTACTGACATCAATGATAATACTAATATCGAAATTGATACAGTTCATAAGTATCAAGGTAGAGAGAAAGACATAATAATTATTACAACAGTTGTAAATAAGGAAAATGAATTTGCTGATAATGAAAATTTGCTTAATGTAGCTATATCAAGAGCAAAAGAAGAACTTTATATAGTTGTGTCAGATAATGAAAAAAACAAAAATATGAAAGATTTGATTAATTATATAAAATATAATAAATTTGATGTGATTGAAAGTAAAATTTATTCTATTTTTGATCTTCTTTATAAGCATTATTCACCTTATATTGATAAATCGTTAAAGGACTCTAAAAATATTTCTAAATTCAAGTCAGAAAATTTAATGAACCATGTGATAGAAAAAGTTTTGTCCGATAAAAACTACTCCCATTTAAATAAAGTATTCAACCTTCCCCTTAATAGATTGATTAAGGAGACTTCTCTTTTAACACCTGATGAACGAAAGTTTTCTCAAAATCCATGGTCTCATTTAGACTTTTTAATTTATAATAAAATTAATAAGCAAGCTATTTTAGCTATAGAAGTTGACGGAGTGAAATACCATGAAAACAATCCCATCCAATTAAAACGGGATAAATTGAAAGATGAGATTTTAAAAAAGTACAATGTCCCTCTTATCAGGTTTTCAACAAATGGAAGTGAAGAAGAAAAAAGACTAAAAAACAAGTTAAAAGAGGTAATAGGTTAGCCGTTATCATAGAATTAAGTTTAGCTATACTGTTTAAAGACATAACAACTACTAGCAACGAACGCAAAGAGAGCGTCGCTGAAGATAAACGTTGTATCTAAGTTTTAAAGATTTCTAAAATTTAAATATGCCTATTTTATGAAGATAAGATTGGTAAATTATTTTAAGGTGTTTTTATGAACGAAGGAAGTACAAAGGTTTCTATGTGGAATCCAGGGGCTATAGCGAATTGGAGTATATTATTTTCTCCAATTTTTGGTGGATGGTTAATGTCAAGCAATTGGAAAGAGATTGGCGATGAGAAAAAAGCAAAAAGTTCTATGCTTTGGGTATATGCTGGAATAATACTTATTGTTATTACATTAATTCTCAACTTTTTTGTTCTTCCTGAAGGGAAAAGTTCTAATGGACTATTTTTACTATATTTTTTAGCTTGGAGATTTACAAGTGCAAAAAGTCAATTAAAACATGTAAAAAACAATCTTCCTGATGGGTATACAAAAAAAGGATTTATAAAGCCTATCTCAATCGCTATTTCAGTTCTTTTTGTTTATGTTGCTCTTGTTGTTGGTATAGCAACTGCTTTTTCTGCTTCTGTTCCAGAGACACAGCAAATAGATACTGATTATAATTAGTTAATAAAAGGATTAATGAAATGAAAAAGATATTTACATTTATAGGTGCTATTTTTCTACTATCAGGTTGTTCGGAATCAGCTCCTTCTTGTTCTGATTCCGAAGTTAAACAACTTGCCATAGAAATAGTACAAGGTGAAGTTATAAAATCATATGTTAATAATCCAATGAAATATGTTTATAATGAAAATTTTCAAAAATTTAGTAAAGAATTAGAAGCGAATAAAGACCTTGATGGTATGAATAAAGTGAAACAAACAATGGAGTTTGTTACTAAGCTTGCAGAAGAAATGGTTGAAGATTTAGAATTGTCTTCTGTTAGAACAAGTAATGTTGATGATACATTACTAAAGTCTGAATGCGAGGGTTCTTTTAGTCTTCCTAATTCAGAATCTTTTTCTATAGAATATGACGCTCAAACAACTGATAACGGAGATTTATACGTTAATGTTTATGGTCTATAAAATTAAAAGAAGGGAAAATAATGCCAAAACCAATAGAAGTTAATCCAAATAACTTTAAAGTTAAAACTGTACTTTTTGATAATACAGAGTTTTCAATAGTTTTAGGTACTTGGGAGGGGAATGAAAATGTTCTTGCAATGCGATGGAATGGGGATAATGAAGATGACAAAGGCTATCCAAAAACATTTGGAAATCCAATGTGGTTTATCATTCATGGTGATTTAAAACAACCTATAATTCAAGCTTTAATGCAAAATGATAAAAATATTATTGATAAGTTATTAAGTGAATAAGCATTAAAAATAAAAGTTAAGTGGTTCACACTTAACTTTTGCTATAATGATAAGAAATAATGTGAGGAAATATAATGCATACTTTAACTGTTAATATTCAAGATAGTGTCTTTCAAGAATTTTTAAATTTTGTTTCTAAAAGAAAAGAAAAAATAGAGATTACAAAAGATAAAAATTTAGAATATGATTCATATTTTTATGAAAGAAAACAAGAGCTACAAAAAGATATTGATGATATTGACAATGGCAAAATCAAGATGATTAACAATGAAGATTTTTGGGATGAAATAGATAGTTTTACTGAATCATTACAAAAATGAAAATTATCCATAAGCCAACTTTTTCACAACAATTGAAACAAATCATAGAGTACATCGCGAAAGACAAACCTAGCGCAAGTATGAATTTTAAAAATAAGCTAAAAGAAAATATAAACCTCATTCCAAATAATCCATTTCAATATGAACGATCACAATATTTTGATAATAAAAATATTAGAAATATGACATTCAAAAAATATACGATAGTTTACAGAGTAAGACCTGTAAAGCAAGAGATAGAAATTTTAAGAATTTTCAAGAAAAACAAACCTTCACCGCAGTAAAGATACAACAAAACATATGAACGCAATAAATTACCTAGCGGAAATTTATGGTTCTATTCGACCGTTATACACAAAGAAGGAACATTATGAACAAACCAAATATTTTTAATTATGCGACAAGTGAATTAAGCCAAGATGCGATTATCTGTTATATTTTAGAATGGGCTAAACTAGAGAATAAAGCATTTGATGAGAATTTACACACATTAGCTATAAATTTTTTAAATTCATTATTTGAAAAATTTAAAGACATTGACATTCCAAAAGAATATCAAAAAATTGAGATAATAAAACAATATGAAAATATTGATATTTTATGTATCATTAACGATGAATATTCAATTATAATTGAATATAAAACAAATACAAAAAATCATTCTGACCAATTAAAAAGATACTTTGATAAAGTAAGTAAAAATTTTAGTAAAACAAAAATTCTACCAATTTACTTTAAAACTGGAGACCAAAGTAACTACAAAAATGTAAAAGAAAATGGATATAAAATTTATTTGCGAAAAGATTTTCTCAATATTTTAACAAGTATAAAATATTCAAATGATATTATTGAAAACTATACAGATTACTTACAAAATATTGAAGATGGAATTAATAGTTATAAAACAAAACCTATTAATACATGGTCATGGAATGCTTGGAAAGGCTTTTACATGGAGCTTCAAGAAAAACTTAAAGATGGGAACTGGGATTATGTTTCAAATAGACAAGGTGGATTTTTAGGTTTTTGGTGGAACTGGGATTTAAAAGAAACATACCATGTATATTTACAAATTGAAACTAATTGGCAAAATGATAAATATGTTGGAAAAATAAAAATTAAACTCTATTCTGATAATAATGAAAAAGTTAAAAAAGATATTGTGCATAAATGGAAACATCATATTTTACATGATGAAAATCATATTAAAATTATTAAACCAAGAGTTGTTAGAACTGGGAAAAGTGTAAGTATTGGAATTTTAGATAATGAGTTTAGAAAAACTGATAAAGATGGGATTATTGATATAGATAAAACTATTGAGTTTATTCATAAAATTGAAGAAATTAAGCTAAACAAATATACATATGTATAACAAGTCAGAGTAGCCAATACATTACCTAACGGCAATGTATTGGCTATCTTCAACCGTTAGCATCACACTTGAAGATTAAGTCTTAATTTGGTACAATAAAAGGACTGAAGGAGATTTTATGCAAATTGTAAATGACATAAAGCCTGTTACCTATCTAAAAAGTAGAGCAGCTGATGTTTTAAAATATATCAATGAGACTCATAGACCTATGATAATCACACAAAATGGTGAAGCTAAAGCTGTTATACAAGATCCAAAGAGTTATGAAGATATGAAAAATGCTCTTGCTATAATGAAGCTTCTTTCATTTGCAGAAGAAGATATTAGAAGTGGAAATCTTCATGACTCCGAAGATGTTTTTGACTCTGTTGAAGAACTTCTTAGCAAGTGAGTAAAATTTATAAAGTTAAATGGACTTCAAATGCAAAAGAAGACCTTTTAAATATTGTCGATTATATCAAAAAAGATAGTTTAAGTGCTGCAAGAAAAGTTTATGGACAAATAAAAGAAAAAGCACAATCTAGCAACTTTTTTCCTTTAAGAGGTAGAGTAGTTCCTGAACTTCTAAAAGAAGGTATAACTATTTATAGAGAACTGATTGTTCAACCTTGGAGAATTATATATAAAATTGAAAATGACACTGTTTTTATTATGGCTATTTTTGATTCAAGACAAAATGTAGAAGAGTTGTTATTACAAAAATTATTAAGAGGGCATATACTAACAAAACAGAGTAGCCAATAAATTACCATTAAGTAATTTATTGGCTATCTTCAGTCGTTAGTTGACAAAGGCAAAAATGTATTATAAAAAACCGACATCACTGGAATTAAGTATTAATTTAATTAAGTTTCCAATGATAGTTAGCATATTTGGAGTTATCGCTCTACTTATTAGTTTTTTTACCAACCCCATTGGGCTTGATAATATGGAAGCTATCAATAGCTATGAAAAAAGGTATTCACTTATTTTTATTTTAAGTTTGAAATCAATATTTTTTTATGTTTTATCAAAAGAATTAAAGAAGAAAAAAAGTTGGGCAAGAATCGTGACTGTTATAGCTGGAGTATTACTTTTGATAGCAATCCCAATAGGAACGATTGTAGGTTTAATTTTAATTTACAACATGACTAAAGGCTGGTCTAAAGAAGTCATTGACACAACTAACAAATACGAGGAGACCAATAATTTACCCTAACGGGAAAATTATTGCTCACGACAATCGTTAGATAGACAAAGGAACATTACAGAAATGACAACGATTTTTATTTTAATGGTATTGATATTAATATTTGTTAAATCTCCATTTGGAAAAGGCATAATAGGTGAAGCTTTAGTAAATTTAGCAATAGCTCTAAGATTAAATAAAAATGAGTATCACTTATTTAAGAATGTTACTATTAGAACTAATGATGGTACAACTCAAGTTGATCATATTATAGTTTCAAAATATGGAATATTTGTAATTGAAACTAAGAATATGAAAGGGTGGATTTTTGGAGATGAAAATCAAAAAACTTGGACTCAAAAGATATACAAACATACTAATAAATTTCAAAATCCACTGCATCAAAACTATAAACACACTAAAACCCTTGAAGCACTCTTTAAAATTGATAAAAATAAAATATTTTCAATTATTACTTTTGTTGGAGATAGTACTTTTAAAACGGAAATGCCAGTAAATGTAACATATGCTGGAGGATTTATTAAATTCATAAATTCTAAAACAATGAAGTTACTTTCAGAGCAAGAAGTTATAAATATTAACTTACTGATTACTGAGAAACGATTATCTAATACATTAAAAACACATATAGAGCATGTTCAACATGTGAAAGATATTGTTCAAGAAAAAGAAAATAAAAATTTATGCCCTAGATGTGGAAACACTTTAGTAAAAAGAATTTCAAAACGAGGTAGCACTAAAAATAATGAATTTTATGGCTGTAGTAGTTATCCAAAATGTAGATATACTGCACAAGTTATCTAACAAAACATAGGAGCAAATAAGTAGCCTAGCGGCGAATAACTACCTGTTGGTTTAAAAATAAAAATGATATTATCAATCTCTTTTTTATAGATTTTCTTCAATTTAGAGTATACTGTGAACCTCCTATTTATATAAGAGAGTTCGTTAGCATAGGACTAAACTCCTATGTGACTTTTAAGCAATAATTCTACACATAACTTTGCCTCGTGATTCAATCCGATACATTACTTCTAACGAAAAATCAAAAATAGTATAAGCTAAAAAATTTAAAAAAAAACATACGAGTATATGCTTCATTAAGTGCATTCATGACAAGAGCACTATCCATGGTATAATAATACTAAATAAACTTACACAACAAGAGATTAACTATGAATTACCCTTATGAAAACTTAGAAAACTTTACGTTAAATAACCTACTCAATCGTTCTATAGAACTATATAATTCACAGGCCGTTCTTTCTAAGCTTGAAGAAGAACCTATGACTTATAAAAGTTTAGGTGAAAATGTATCAACTATGGTAGCTCTCCTCCAATCACATGGCATAACAAAAGGTGACAAAGTAGCTCTACTTAGTGAGAACTCACCAAACTGGGCTGTCGCCTATTTTAGTGTGACATACTTTGGAGCTGTTATCGTTCCCATACTTCCAGACTTTCATACTTCTGATGTTCACCATATTATAAGGCATTCTGAAGCGAAAGCTATTTTTGTATCTCAAAAACATCAAGCTACTATAGAAGAGTTTGAAAATTCAGCACTATGTTTAGCTATAAAACTTGATGACCTCACTATTATCAATGAGCTCACAAACCATAGCTATCTTAAAAAAATAAAACAAAAAATTCATACGAAAAAAGAACAAACAATTCCTAGTGAAGATGATATAGCAGCAATTCTTTATACTTCAGGAACAACTGGGAATTCCAAAGGTGTAATGCTTTCTCATAAAAATCTAGTAACCAATACACTCTCAACTCACTCAAAAATAAAAATACTACCTAGTGATGTATTTTTATCTATATTACCCCTTGCACATACACTTGAATGTACAGTTGGTCTTCTAGTTCCAATTTTACATGGATCAAGTGTTGTATACATAGATAAAGTACCAACTCCAAGTGTATTACTAAAAGCCTTTAGTATTGTCAAGCCAACAATGATGGTCAGTGTACCTCTTATTATTGAAAAAATTTACAAAAATAAAATCTTACCAAAATTTACAGGTTCGTTTCTAATGCGAAATCTGTATAAAATTCCGTTTATAAGAAAACAACTAAACAAAATAGCTGGAAAACAACTGATAGAGACTTTTGGAGGAAGACTGCGTTTCTTTGGTATTGGTGGAGCTGGTGTTTCACCTTTTGTTGAGTCATTTTTAAAAGAGGCAAATTTTCCATACATCATAGGTTATGGTCTAACAGAAACTGCCCCTCTTCTTGCCGGTTCAATTTTAGGTGAGACTATTAAACTTAAATCAACAGGAACTGCCTTTCCTTATGTAAATATGGAAATACGAGATAAAAATCCAGAGACTGGCGAAGGTGAGATAGTTATACAATCACCAAGTTTAATGTTAGGTTATTATAAAGATGAAAAACAGACTGCAGAGGTTATAAAAGATGGCTGGTTTTTAACTGGTGACCTAGGCTATATTGATGAGGATGGTTTTTTATTTATCAGTGGTAGAAGCAAGAATGTCATTATAGGTAAAGGGGGAGAAAATATCTTTCCAGAACAGATTGAAGCAATTATAAACCAGCATGAGGCAATTCTTGATTCACTAGTGATGATGAGAGACGAAAGACTCATCACTAAAGTACACTTTGATTATGCACTTATCGATAAAATGTTAGACGCGCATAAACACACAGATGAAGCAATAAAAAAAGAAATCACACAACTACTTGAAGAGATAAGAATCGATGTAAATACCAAGGTGGCTTCTTACTCTAAAATGGTAAAGTTTATTGAGCAAGTTGAGCCTTTTGTAAAGACACCTACTAAAAAAATCAAACGTTTTTTATATGTTGAATAACTTTTATAGGAAGAAATAATTAAAAAGCTTAATAAAATTATACACAAGGATATATCTATTCTTGTATGAGCTCAGATATCAAATACTTTTTATAGTAACAGTGTATTAAAAAAAATTTAGATGTTGGAATGTTAGAAGTTGTTACTACTTCTGGCGGAAGATTTGTTATACGAAACATCAAACAGCCCTATCTATATCATAGAGCTATTATTGGAGATATTGTAAGTGCTTTACACTATTAAACGATTTAAAACTGAGGTTGAACGAAAGGGATAACCTGTTTTTTACGACTTAAAACACCATCTAACCACATTTGGTTATTCTCTAGTTTTTTACCAAATGCTTTCTCAATTTTACTTGCATCATCACTTACACAAAGAAGTTGAGAACCTTCTTTCATAATGTCTGTTAAAAGAACTAACATAGTATGAAGGCCTTCATCTTCTTTCATAACAATCATATCTGCATAGATTTCATCTTTTCTATCGTCAAGAGCTGAGATATCAATCATTTCTAATTGATTTACACCTACTTTGTAGCCATTCATATCAAATGGTTTGTAGTCTTTTGTATTTAAATCTCTAGCCGATGCACCTGTTGTTGCAGACTTTACTATAAACATTTCCATAGCCAACTCTTTATAGTTTTCTATTTGGGCTATTTTTGCTAACTCTTTTACTGCTTTAGTATCTGCTTTTGTGCATGTCGGAGATTTAAAGATAACCGTATCACTTAAAATAGCCATCATCATCATACCGGCGATATCTTTAGGAATAGTAACACCTAGTGCATCATAAACCTCTTTAACAACAGTGTTAGAGCATCCTATAGGTCTTATCCAACATTCTAAAGGAGTTGATGTCATTATGTCACCAAGTTTGTGGTGATCGATAATACCAAGGATAGTTGCTTGATCAATATCATCTTGGAAATGTGCCTTATCTGTTGAGTCAACAAGATAAACTCTCTCTCCGGCTACTGAAGTTTTAAGGATTGGCAGTTGACCATCAAATTTATCTAAAATAAATCTTGTTTCATCAGAGATATCACCTTGACGAGAAGGAATATATTCTTCATCTTCTAGTTGATTTTTTAAGTATGATATTGCGATAGCACCTACAATAGAATCACTATCTGGATTTCTGTGTCCGAAAACATATACTGACATAAATAAAGCCTTTATAATTTTTTTTTGAAATTATACTACACTTTTATTAGATTAGCTTTGGCAAGGATAATCTTCAATAATTTCTTTAAAGACTTCTAAGTTGTCACTAAAAAGATCTACTAGTCTTGGATCAAATTTTGTACCACTAAGCCCAACAACATACTTAACAGACTTCTCAAAACTCCATGCTTTTTCATAAGCACGATCATGTGTTATAGAATCTATAACATCAGCTATAGCTACTAAACGACCAAAAATATGAATTTCTTCACCTTTTAAACCTCTTGGATAGCCTGTTCCATCATAATTTTCGTGGTGCTGTGAAGCTATGATACGGACAGCTTTTAAAAGTTCATTTTTTGATTTTTTTAAGATATTTTCGGCAAGAGCTGGGTATTGATGTATTTCTTCTAATTCTTGCGGAGTTAGTTTTGTCTTTTTTTGTAAGACATTACTTTTAATCAGGGATTTTCCAATACTATATAAGGGTGAGGCATGTGAGATTGTCTCCACCTCTGAAGTCGTTAAATGTCCTTCTAATATAGCTAGCTCTTTAGCAATTTTGGTAACCCTTTTAATGTGACAGGCTTCTTCATCACTGTCAGAAGAAATAATTTCTGTTAAAATATACATAATCTCTTTTTGTGCTTGCTTTAGGTATGAATTTTGTTGTATTTTTGCACTTTTAATCTCTTTATTTAAAAAAATATTGTTATACTCAAGCACCCTTTTGTATCTATAATGTTCAAGATGATTTTCTACACGCGACTGTAGTACTGCAGGATAAAAAGGTTTAGTAACATAATCAATAGCACCAACATTAAATCCTTCTTCTATTGAATCTGCATCATCTTTATCAGTTAAGAAAAATATAGGAGTATCTTTAATAGCTGGAGTATTTTTAATAATCTTACTCAAATGAAATCCATCAATATCAGGTAAATAAGCATCAAGTAAAATCAAGTCAAAGCGTTTATGTTTTAAAAATTCTATTGCCTCTTTCGCACTAAGAGCTTCTGTAAAGTTGTATTTATCATTATGAAGTATTCTCTTAGCCATTATGATATTTTCGCTTAAACTGTCAACTATCATAATTTCATAATTTTCATTCATCATCTGCTTCCTAGGTATTTATGCCTTTTCTAATATCTCCATTATAACCTCAACAGTATAAATCGAACCTAAGCCCCATAAGTTTGAAAGTTCATGAGCATTCTGCGCTAAACCTTTGATTCCATCACGAGGTATACCTGCTTTTTCTAGGGTGGTTGGTGATCCTATTTTATCAAACCATGCTTCAAGAGCTACTATTCCCTCGTCTGCACTATTCTTGCCAAATACTTCTTTTGCAAATCTTTCATACTGTTTTATATTTTGGTCTTTATGCCATTTCATCCAAGCGGGTATAACAACAGATAGACCTGCTCCATGAGCTACATTATATAAAGCAGAAAGAGAATGTTCTATACAATGGTTTGGAAAAGTCCCCCCTAATGTTCCAGCTGGTGTAAGACCATTAAGCGCTTGCGCTGAAACCCATGCAAATTCCGCTCTTGCATCATAATTATCTGGATTAGCAATGAGAATCTCTGTTGTTTCCATCACAGTTTTGATGATACTCTCAACTATTCTGGAGTTAAAGTTTGGATGCACTGAAGCCGTAAAATACACTTCAATAGTATGAGAGATGATATCCACAGCAGAGTAAGCAAGATACTCAGGAGTAACGCTAGCCTGTAACTCCGCGTTTACAACTGATACTACAGGGTTTAGAAGTACAGAAGCTATAGAGTACTTCTGCTGCGTTTCATCATTCATAATAACTGAATTTCCGTTCATTTCACTTGCTGTTGCTGCTAATGTCATAATAGTAAAAACTTTAAGTGCTTTAGTTACTACGGCCTTTTGAATAAAAAAGTCCCAAACATCACCGTCGTACATAGCACCAGCAGCTATTGCTTTTGCAGAGTCAGCTACACTTCCTCCACCAAGACCAAGTACAGCTTCAAGATTGTTATCCTTAGCAACTTTGATCGCCTCGTTTACTTTCCAAAGTAATGGATTGCTCACTACACCTTCTACTGCCTTATAAGTAATACCAGCAGAGTCAAGAGAATCAGTTACACGTTTGAAAACACCATTGTCTTTAATTCTTGAGCTACCAGTAAGAATGAGTACACTTTTAACACCTGAATCTTTTATGTATTGACCTATGTTGTTTTCTTTGGCTTTTCCAAATTCTATCTTTGTAGGATTGTAGTAAGTAAAATCGTTCATTAGTTTCCTTTTAATAGCGGCAGTTTATTTAACATGCCTTCACAGTAGTCCCACTGAGTAAGTGTATCTTTGAATTCTTGAGGTATCGCGTTTACACCCATATATGCACCAAGTACCATACCTATAGCAATAGAGCGAGAAGCATTATCTCCACCAACCATTGTGTTAGCTTGAAGTGCTTTTATAAGTCCATCTTCTTTGTCTGCATATTTGAGTATAAAGTAAACAGCTCCGGGAAGTGTTCCCTCTGTCGGGCTCGCTTTACCAACCTTAATAGGTTCGCTTCTACCAATGTCCCAAAGTCTAGCCATACTTGTAATAGCTAGATCATCATTAAATTGTTCTTTATGGAGTGCAGAGTTCTCATCACCCTCTTCTTTATACTTAGTAATAGCCTGAGCTACCTTGTCAGCAAAGAAGCCACCCATCTGTACAGCTACCATTTCAATGGCATCAGATGGTTTTTCTCCATTTATAACTCTATGTGTAACACGAGCAAAGAATTCACCACCACCAAGAGCATGTACATCTCTATGTGTAAACATAGACTTTCTTGCTACATCTACTAGTGTGTTTTCATCATCATAGTAAGCATGAGCTGCAACATGACGAATAGCCATCGCGTTTGATATTCCACCGAGTCTCTCAACTGGAACACCTTGTTTAACTTGAGAGTATGTCTCTTTAGTCATTGTACATATCCATGAACCCCAACTATTTTCTAGTCTGTCCATCCAATGAGGAATAATACTTGCGACTTTAAACTCTCTCACTTCATCACTAATAGCGCACAAGTGTTCTAGTACCACTATATTGTAATCACCATAGTCTGTCGTACCACCAGCACTCTTACCTGGATGATAGTTTCTTTGTCCCCAACCTATACCGTTAGTCTCTCCACCCATCATCTCTCCAGGTGACATAAACTTCTCTATAGGCTTTTGACCATATGCTTCGTATATCTTTTTTGCATCGTACTCGTAGTGAGAACCTAGACATAAAGCATCTCCGACTATAGCTCCGAAAAATGCACCTTTTATAGCTTCTTGTTTAGTTGGTTTATTCATAATAATTACCTATTTTTTTCTTTGATTTTATCTAAGTATTATTAATCTATTCATTAAAAAATATTTTAGTTTATAAACTCAACTACGATATAATTCGCCTATGGAAACCTTCGCACTCATATTCGTATCTATTTTTACAGGTTATATAATTAATTTTAAAAAAATATTTGCTCAAAATACACCCATTATTTTAAATCAATTTATTTTATATATCTCTCTACCGGCAATGGTGTTTTTACAAATACCTAAGCTTACTTTTTCATTTGACATAATCATCCCCGTTGTAATATCTTATGGAGTTATGGCGTTTAGTGCATTGTTTATCTTTTATATTTCTAAGGTATTACAGTTTTCTCGTGAAGTTACTGCTTCTCTGATGCTTGTAGGAGTTCTTGGAAATACTTCTTTTGTAGGTATACCTGTAATCCAAGCATACTTTGGAGAATCTGCCCTGCCCTATGTTCTTATATACGATCAGCTAGGTTCTTTTATAGTTCTCTCGACATATGGAACATTTATATCTGTTTACTACTCTAGAGAAGATAATGTTGATGTCAAAGCCATAGCCATTAAAATCATCACATTTCCTACATTTATAGCACTCCTCACTTCTCTTTTCTTTATAGGCACAACTTTTCACCCCGTCATAACAAGTGTACTCTCTTCACTTGCAAGTACTATCATACCTCTTGCTCTGGTATCTGTAGGATTGCAACTAAAGTTTAAACTACCAAAAGAAGACATGAAACCTTTTGCAGTTGCTATAGGAGTTAAATTACTTCTTGCACCAGTAATAGCAATTTGTATAGCTTATCTATTTACATGGGAGAACACAGTAGCAGACATATCTATAATAGAGTCAGCTATGGGACCTATGATAACAGCTGGGGCAGTTGCATCTATGGCAGGTCTTTCCCCAAGACTTAGTTCTGCCGTTGTTGGTTATGGAACGATACTTTCTTTACTTACTAGTTGGATGTTTTTTACAGTTCTTTAGAGAAAGGAAGAAGCCATCATAAGACGATAAAATACTTATGATCTTTTTGGATACAATATCTTTAATTAAGTTTGAAAGGAAAAACTATTAAACATCTTATATTGACTCCGCACCAAGCCGAGAAAATATATGGAGATAAAAACAAGACTGACTTTATTACTCATGTTTGGGCTAAGGTAGGAGATAGTATTGTTTTTGATGTTAGCACAAGTCCTTACTTGAGTAAAAATCCTCTTTTAAAATTTAAATATAACTACGAGGGTGGCGATACTCTTGAACTTGTCACTAAAGATAATAATGGTCGAGAGGTTAAAACGGTTAAAAAAATAAAAAGTAGTTCTAAAAAAAATAGTTCTGAATTGAGAACAGAAACTATTGATAATAACAATCGTCTGACTACAAAATATTATTCCATTAAAATAAAAAACCATCCTTTTAAACCAATACAACAATCAGCATATAATATAGCACAACAAGCAATAGTAAAAGACAATAGTAATAGTATTAAAAAACTAAGTAGCTCAATAGAAACTCTATTTGGAAAGATAGATATTATCAAAAGTGAAAAAGTAAAAATTATAGCAGGAACCGCAATTACTGGAAATCGTCCCCTTACTGTTCGAGTCCAGAGTAATATTAAAGCAAAGTCCATTGCAATTTTTGCAACTGAATCTGACAGAGTAACTACCTATACGGAGATTATAGACAACAGTAGGCACTTTAGTGATGATGAACTTAAGTTTGTATTTCAATACTTTGTACAAGAAAAAAGTATTATTGACTTTAGTGTTAGGCTTAAAGTGGCATACGGCCCCCAGTCACGAGATGTAATTCTTCGCTTAGCTTTACATGATAAGGTGTTTAAAGTTAAACAAGAAGCTTACAAAGCCTCAAAAATTCTAGGTATCCAAAAAAATGGCAAAGCCATAACTCTTGGAAAGAAATGGATGTTTTAAATTTAAACCTCTGTAAAGAAACCTTAAAAAAACTTAATCCTGAAATGTACGACATTATGAAATTTGAAAAAAATGATAAATTTGATTCGTGGATTAAAACAACTTACAACTGTTTACCTAAAAAAAAGAATGAAGAATAATGCTATAATTAAGTCAATTTAAACATATAAGGTAAAAAATGAAAACTATGACATGCAAACAACTCGGTGGAGCTTGTGACAAGGTCTTTAAGGCTGAGTCTTTTGACGAGATGGCTGAGTTAAGTAGAGCTCACGGTATGCAAATGTTCCAAGAAAAAGACGAGTCACATGTTAAAGTCATACAAGAGATGTTAGTACTTATGCAAGACCCTGAGCAAATGCAAAAGTGGCTAGAAGCTAAAAAAGCAGAGTTTGCAGCCATAGCTGTTGACTAATGCCCGAGACTTTATCTCATAAAATTGCTATTATCGGTGCTGGTCCTGCTGGTCTGATGGCGGCACAGATTTTGTCAAACGCGGGTTATTCACCCACAGTGTTTGATGCCATGCCTTCTGCCGCACGTAAGTTTTTACGGGCTGGACGCGGTGGTTTAAATCTAACACATGCCGAAGACTCTCCCCTCTTTTCTAGCCGTTATTTTGAAGCAGAAAACTTTTTACAACCTGCACTAGATACTTTTAGCCCAAATGACATGCAGTTATGGGCACAAGACCTTGGTTTTGAAACCTTTGTTGGCTCCTCTGGGAAAGTTTATCCGCTAGATAAAAAAGCCGGACCCTTACTGCGTACTTGGATACATAAACTTAAAGCAAATGGTACTCAGTTCAAAATGAAACATCGACTAGTGGCTTGGTCGAAAGATATTTGGCAGTTCCAAACGCCAGATGGTCTCATCGATTACTCCTTTGACACCGTTATTTTAGCTTTAGGCGGTGCTTCTTGGCCGAGTTTAGGCTCAACAGGTGCATGGACAAGCTTGCTCAAAGACAAAGGGCTAAACATAAGCCCACTTAAACCAGCGAACATGGGTTTTAATGTAACTTTCTCAGAGATATTTAAAGAAAAATTCTCAGGAACTCCTTTAAAAAATGTAGAACTTAGCTTTACAGACATTAAGGGTAATCTTCAGTCCAAACTGGGTGAACTTTTAGTGAGTACATATGGAGTTGAGGGAAGTCTAATCTATACACATTCTAAATTTTTAAGAGAACAGATGGAGCAGAAGTCTCCATTTACAGTTTATTTGGACCTCTTTCCTCATCGTAGCCAAAGTAAGCTCCAGCAACAGCTAAGTGTTTCGAGAGGAAAGCAGAGTTTGAGTGCATTTTGGAAGCGACTAGGACTTGATGGAATTAAGGCTTCTTTACTACGAGAGGTCTTGGCAAAGGAGCTCTTGTCGGAGCCAGAACTAGTAGCAAAGACTCTTAAAAAACTCCCCCTAACCCTAGAGTCCTATAGACCTATTGGGGAGGCTATTAGTACCGCAGGGGGATTAGCGTTTGACAACTTAGACCAAGGGCTTATGCTCAAGGATTTTCCTGGTGTATATTGCATTGGCGAGATGCTGGACTGGGAAACCCCTACTGGAGGTTATCTCTTAACTGGTGTGATGGCTCAAGGTAAACAAGCGGCAGAAGGTCTTTTAAAATTGTTACAAACAAGGAACTCGGCTAATGGATAGCACGGCGAACGATTCGAAAATACTCTTAGCACTCAACAAACCAAAGGGTTATATTGTCACGCGGTCTGATGAACTTGGTCGAAAAACTGTTTATGATCTTTTACCTGATTGGGTTTTTGATGATCAGTGGATGCCCATAGGACGCCTTGACTTAGAGTCTAAAGGACTTTTGCTATTCACAACCGATGGTAAAACTGGTAACCTGTTGACCAAGCCCGGTGGCTGTGTTAAGATATATGAAATTTGGGTTAGAGGTCATGTAACGGATGAGCATATTGCACAGGCTTTAAAAGGAGTAAAAAGTAAAGACGATTTACTCAAAGCTCTTGTAGTTGAAAAGATAGGCATGGGTGGTGCAAAAACAAAACTTAGAATACAAATAAACGAGGGTAAAAATCGTCATATCCGTCGGCTTTTTGGTTCTCTTAAAGATCCAAAATTTGGAACGCCTCTAAAAGTTGTAAGCTTGAGCAGGATTAGCGTCGGTAGCTATAAGCTCAACATTTCAAGTGGTGAGTGGTGTTTTCTCTCGCAAGAAGAAGAAAAAAGTCTTCTTCTAAAACTAAAGTAATTTACACGAAAAGGAATGACTTGTGATTAAAGAAGCATTACGACGAATAGAAGTCACTAAAAAAGAAAACTTGGGTTACTTAGACCTTAAAGGCCTAGAGCTCCAAGAGATACCAAAAGAATTACTAGATGTTTCATGGATTGGGGCACTTTCTTTATCTGAGAACAACATTAGTGATATCAGTCTTTTATCAAAAATGCCAAATCTGCATAAACTAGCACTTACTGGGAACAAGATAAAGGATATTTCAACACTTGAGACTTTACCAAAGTTACGGTTTATCTTTTTAGCGAATAATCTTATAACAGATATCGCTGTCCTACAGAGCCAGGAGAGATTAAAAAAACTAGTCATACATAGTAACAAGCTTTGCGTTCTTCCAGACTTAAGTCACTTCCCTCTTATGGCTTACCTAGATGTTTCTGACAACCCTTTAGAGTGTTCTACTCTCGAAGATATGCAAACAATGTTACCATTACTTAAAATATATAAATGCTAAGAAATATTTTCCACTAAATCATTATCAGTAGGACAACCTGCAACTTCAAAACCATCCTCATCAAAAAAATATTTTTTGCCAGTATCCATACTTATACATACAAGAGGATACTCGTCGTTTTCACGAATTTCTTTGATAATAAATCTCTTACCCATACGAGTATCCCATCTCTGGCCTACTTTAAACTCTATAAATTCATATTCCACTGTTTTAGTCTCAGAAGTATTTAGTCGTCGTTATGGAGTTGTCCACTAAAGTCAAAGCCAAATTTCGTTTTGTTAGCTATCTCTTCTTGTACATCCTCTATAAGAGCATCGGTTCGCTCCTCTACCTGATTAACAAAAAAATTATAATGATGTTCTAATTTAAAACTATTGACTTTATAAGGTTTCTCAGTTCCATATTCTTCTATGAACTTTTCAACAGTATCTTCCCAAATTAAGGTTAAGTCACGTTCTGTAACTTTTGGCTCATCATCATCAGGTAAAGTATATGCAAACTCAACCTCCTCTTCGTATGTAATTACTGTATATCCTTTTTCTTCTATATCAGATGTTACTTCACTATTTGACATTGTTCTCTCCATTAGTAGACTATTATTAATATAGACTTATAACTAATTTAGCTGTAAATACAATAAGTTTTTTATACTACTTCTCGTTATTAAATGAATATATATTTAATCATACCGATGTAATATCATAAAAAAAGCAATAAACAGTGTTATACTGTTGAATTCTAAAAAGTATATAATCACGATATAGTAAGGAATACAAAATAAAAATAATCGAAACATTATCAGATAAAAAACGACTAGATTTAATGCGTGCATTTGCGGGAGAAGAAGTAGTTGAAGAGCTTGATAGAGCTTTAGCAAAAGTTTTGTCTCATGGCTCAGAGTCTCTTAAGCTCATCACAGAGTTCTTTACCCTACTAGATGCTCCAAAACAAGATGTAACTGACACTTACCCTCCTTATACGACTGAAGGTAGAAAGATAAATATTGTTCAAAACACATTGGACTTAGAGCTAGCCATAGAGTCACTCAAACACATAAAAATCATTGGTTTTGACAGTGAACAAAAACCAACTTTTAAAAAAGGTGAAAAAGCAAAGGGAGTTGCCCTTATTCAACTTGCTACACCAACTGAATGTCATCTCATACAAGTAAAACAAATCAATGATTTAAGTTCACTGATGAGACTCATTGGAGATGAAAACACTGTTAAGGTTGGAGTCAATTTAGTTGGCGACAAACAAGCCCTATACGATGAGTTTCTTGTAAAGATGAGAGCTACTATAGATATAGATGGTGTTCTCACAAGGCTTACTTCACGAAATAGTATTGGGGCGAAAAAAGCAGCGACAGTATTTCTAAAAAGAAATTTACAAAAATCAAAAAAAATATCTACATCAAACTGGGAAGATAAAACATTGTCTGAGAAACAAGTCAAATATGCGGCAGAAGATGCATGTATAGCTTACGATGTCACTATACACTTGTTAAATACTTATCCCTTTGTCAACAAAGCAATGCCACCATGGTTTCAAGAGAATTTTAAAGTATGGTAAAATTACACAACAATAAAAGAATTTTTTAAAGGTTTATACACACTATGTTAACAAATGAAGTAACAAAAGAAAATTTAAATAAATTAGTCGTTAGTTTTTATACAAGAGTACTAAAAGATGACCTTATAGGACCAATCTTTAAAGATGTTCTCGGTGAAGATATGAAAGGTGATAAGTGGCAAGCACATATTGAGCTTTTAACTAACTTTTGGGCTTCCATCGCATTGGGAGACTTTACATACAATGGCAACCCATTTGCTCCTCATGTTCAGTTCCAAGATAAGTTAAGCATAAAAGCCTTTGAGCAGTGGATGAAACTATTTTTCGTAACTCTTAACACTATTTATGAACCACAAATTGCGCAACAGTTTCTTGCAAGAAGTAAAAACATCGCGGGTAACTTTATACGTAACCTGCAGCTCTCTTAGAAGGCTTTTCATGGAATATTATATTTTTGATGAAGTGTCTCCTAACCGCTATGCACCATTTTTGGAACTTCCAGATGAAATAGACCTCATAGAGTCCATCATGGGTAAAAAGCCCATTTTTGATGAACTACCAATAGAAATACCAGCCGACATTGAAGAAGATGAAGTCATAGTTTATACAGACATCATTAACCCAGGTGTTCCTCTGTTTTCTAATAAAATGAAAGAAGCATTAGATGAGTGTGGTGTTACAAACATAGACTACTATCCTGTAGTTATCACAGACTATGAAACAAAAGAGGTTCTAGCCGAGTACTGGTTAGCCATAGTTACGGGCATCATCGCTTGCATGGATAGAGAAAACAGTCAGTTTAAACAAACGGCTGATCAACAAACAGTCATTACACAATTTTCCATAGACCATGGTAAAACGGGTGGGTTAAATCTCTTTAGATTTCATAACATTCCGGGTTTAATTATCATAAATGAAGAACTCAAAGAGAAGTTATCTGCGATGGACTTTGAGGGTATTAGTTTTAAAAATACTAAAGAATATAATAGAACAGTCTAAAATAATAAAAGCATTTTAAAGGATAGAGTTGAATTTAACAGCAGATATAAGCGATGTAGAACTAAAACAAAGATGGAGACTTTACTGGATTTATTGTATTTTTGAGTTCTCAAACGCGAAGCTACAAGAGATGTCTTGGGTTCAAGGTTCTGAGGCTAATTGGCCTAATGGCGAAGTTTGGGAGTCTTCATTTGAGGAATGTATCTCTGCTTATTTTGACAATTTGGCATTAGACGATGCTTATGAGAAAGCCGTTGCGTGTGGCAATGTTTCAAAAGAAGAAGCTGAGAAAGCAAGTGCATTTCACACTCTTGCCGTTTTTTATGACGAACCAGATGAAAACCCAGAGACTATTTTAAAAGACCCTGAGTGGCTCGAAGTAGTTGCATCAGCAAAAGTGTTTTGGGACTATTTAAAAAGAACTGTAACATCACAAAGAGAAATTGATTTAATGAACAAATTAGAAAAAGAAGGTGTATAATAGAGTTAACTTTACTAAGGAGTCAACATGAAAATTATTTATATTCTCATTGGAGCCATCTTGGGCTTAACATATGGGCACTTTTACTATGGTTTTCTTTTTAGTCAGAATATCTGTCTATTTGCAGGTATTACACTTATCATGCCAACACTTTTTAATGTCAAATTTTCAGATATCACACTTCTGTATATTCATAAAATAGTTCTACTTAAAAGTCTTTTAATTAACTATCTACTTCTTCCTACTATTGCACTTGGTATAGGGCTTTTAACGAATGACTTTGGTATTGCAGCTGGCTTGTTTCTTCTATCGGTTTTAAGTGGTGGAGGCATGGCTATGTACTGGATTAAAAGCTCACAAGGAGATGCTTCTTTTGGCTTTTTACTTCTTTTTGTTAACTTAGTTTTTGTCTCTTTATCTTTACTGATGCTTCATCAGTTTGGTATCTATACTTCAGACTACTTTTCTCAGTACTATCTTGATGGTGCAAACATAAGTAACTTTGCAAGAACAGTTATAATACTTCTTATAATTATTCCTTTTATAGTGAGTAGAGTTATCATCTTCATCAAACCACTAAAGAGATTTATAGAAGAGAAAAAAAGTTATATCAGTAACATAAGTATGTTTCTTATTGTTTTTTATCTATTTGCACTTCAAAATGCTCAGACTCTTTTTGAAATATATGATTTTCAACCAGAACTCATTTACATCTCACTTATCGCTGTTTTAGTATTTTACTTTTCTATCTTTTTAGTTTCACACTTCTTATACAACAGTAATTCGCCCCAAGAAAGAGCTGCCTACTGGCATACATTTACACGCTACATCACTCTAGCGTTAGTAATTTCTACCTTTTCCTCAACTACTTTCGGTGTTTCGATGTTACTTCCTATAATGTTCGCATACATCATTCAAATACCACTTTCGGCACTTATAAGTAAACGCCAAGAGAGCTAAAATATAGTAGCTTATGTTATAATTACACCCATATAACAACAAGGCTACTATAGTGAATAACACACCTTCTAAAACTCAAAAATTCATATTAAAACTTTTTCCAGAAATCATGATAAAAGGCTCTTCTGCCAAACGCCAAATGGTTGGACAACTCTACACAAACCTTACTAGTATTTTAGAAAAAATCAGTTCAGATATAGCTGTTAGAAAGTTTTCCGACAAGATAGAAGTAGTAGCACCTTTTAACACCTTAGCTGAAGTAAGACAAAGGCTTTTAGATACTTCAGGGATCGAGCAGATACTAGAAGCATTACAGTTTAATGATATGGATAGCCTAGATAAGATAAAAGTTAAAGTCGGCGAGCTTGTCGTAGACTCACTAGAAGGTAAAACCTTTGTAGTAAGGGCAAAACGTATGGGAAGACACGACTTTCGCTCAGTAGAGCTAGAACAGACTGTTGGTGGCTATCTTCTTGCTCATTCAAAAGCAAAAGCGGTTGACTTGAAAAATCCAGAGATCACGGTACGAATGGAGCTCATAGAAAACCAACTCAATGTCATCACGACAAAGTACAAAGGGCTCAGTGGCTTCCCAATAGGTACACAAGGGGATGTTCTTTCGTTAATGTCAGGAGGTTTTGACTCAACGGTTGCATCTTACCTCACTATGAAACGCGGCATAAAAACTCACTTTGTCTTTTTTAACCTCGGTGGAAATGCTCACGAAATAGGAGTGAAACAAGTAGCTCTTTACCTATGGTCCAAGTTTGGCTCTTCTCATAAAGTAAAATTTGTTACCGTTGACTTTGAAGATGTCATAGAAGAGATATTTCGCTCAACTCCACCGACATATATGGGTGTTACTCTTAAACGCTTAATGCTCAAAGCATCTGAAAAAGTAGCAAATGATATGGAAATAGACGCTCTTGTTACAGGAGAAAGTGTTGCTCAAGTTTCAAGCCAAACGCTACGAAACCTTGCTCTTATAGATGAAGTAAGCAACATGCTTATACTTCGCCCTCTTTCCACTATGAATAAGCCTGAAATCATCTCTATAGCAAACGATATTGGTACACGCCAGTTTGCTGAGACTATGCCTGAGTACTGTGGAGTTATTTCACAAAACCCTATTATTCATGGCTCTTTTAAACGTATGGAAAAAATAGCACAAAAGTTTAACTATGAAGTGCTAGATGATGCAGTTACAAATGCTAAGTCTATTTATGTTCATGATATTATGGATGATGTCAAAAATCTAGAAGCAATAGAAGTAGTTGAAGATTTAACTACTAGTGAGTATACAGTTATAGATATACGTCCAGAAGATGAGCGCATAGAAACTTCATTTAAAAGCATCAAAATACCTTTTCATAAGCTAAAAAAAGAGTTTCCAAAATTAGAGCAAGACAAAGAGTACCTACTCTACTGTGAAAAAGGCATTATGAGTCAACTCCATGCTCAGTATTTACGTGATGAGTACAAGTGTGAGAATGTTAGGGTTTATAGACCAAAAGTATAACTCTTAAAAAGTTTAATGAAGATAAGTGGTATATAGCCACTTACTCCAGCAGTGATTTAATGCGAAACTATCCGAGCTTAGCTGTTATAGCCGCTTCCACATCAGTTATGTGAGCTGTACCATCAACAGTGATATAAATTAAAGTACTTACTGTATTTGATTTCTCTTTATAGTAGCCGATAAGAGGTTGTGTAAGTTCATGATAAACCTTTAGACGATCAATAACAACATCTTCTTTGTCATCTGGACGCTGAACTAGCTCTTCACCAGTTTCATCATCTTTACCTGCTACTTTTGGTGGGTTATACTCTAAGTGATATGTTCTACCACTAGCTAAGTGAGCACGACGACCACTCATGCGCTTAACGATGACACTATCAGCAACGTCTATCTCTATTACGGCATCTATTTCTATACCCGCGTTTGTAACCGCATCAGCTTGAGGAAGAGTACGTGGAAAACCGTCTAAAAGGTATCCATTTTTACAATCATCTTCAAGAATTCTATCTTTGACAAGACCAATGATAATCTCATCCGTTACAAGTTGTCCAGCATCCATAGCAGCTTTTGCCATTTTTCCCATGTCTGTACCTGCTTTAATAGCAGCACGAAGCATATCACCCGTAGATATTTGAGGGATACCATATTTTTTTGTTAATGATTGAGCTTGTGTACCTTTTCCAGCACCAGGAGCTCCTAATAAAATTATTCTCATAGATTTTCCTAAGTATTTAATTACCGCATTATATAACAATGAGTTTAAAGCTGGTATAAACAACGGGTTTAAAGCTAGGATACACTATTTATTTAGGTTTAATATTAATTTAATTATAATAAAAAATTATTATTCAATCTAAGGTTACTATTTGAAATTATTATTATTATCGGCACTACTACTTACTTCTCAACTCTCTGCTTTTGATACTCGTAGTCATGTCTGGATAGCTCAAGAGGTTATTAACGATCTTGAAGACTCAAAGCTTACCATCCCTCCTTATGGAGAATTCTTCGTTGACCCCAGTATCGTTTCTTCAATACTTGAAAATAAAAAGATATACCGAATGGGTAACATAGGTCCGGATGGATTTCCTGATGTTATTGGTGGACAAGTTACAGTTCATCCAGGTCTTGAAGATGGTTTTATAGATGATGAGTCCACTGAAATTACTACAGGATGGAAAAGCGATGTTTGGTTTAAATGGCTACTTTCAAAAGCTCAAACACCTCAAGAAAAAGCTTTTGCTTATGGATTTTTAGCTCATGGAGCTGCCGATACCTTTGCTCATACCTATGTAAATATGTACTCCGGTGATATTTTTGATATGAATGATGGTGAGACCGATGTTGAGAAACGCCATATATTTTTAGAAAAATTTATTAGTGATAGGCTTCCATCATTTAAAGATGTAAATGCAACCGACCTTGGTGAAGCATACCAACTAGTTGCCGTTGATGATGAACTACCTATAAACTTCATTAAAAACACACTACTTATGAATGATGAAGTAGCACAGCAGTATGCACTTTCAAGTACTGCAAACTACCTTGCTATGATGTATGATTTTAGACAAAAAATTGCAGGTCTTGACGATGAAGACACACAAGACACTTTAAACATTGATATAGAAGAAGCATCTATAGATTGTGATACACAATGGTATCTGGGTAAGTATTTCCTCTCTATCTTTTCATCTCAAGATGAAGCATGTGAAGAAAAAAGTTTTCTTACTGAAAAATTAGATTCTCTTTCCCTACTTAAAACCGACTATTCTCTACCTGTCTATAGTTTCAAAGCTGCATGGTTAGAGCAGATAGATCATGCAATAGATGAGTATATTAAAATGAGTTCCCGTATGAGTCAAGGATTTATGAACCAAGATGCTGACACATACTCAGAGCTTACAGAATGGCTTCAGTGTTATGCAGCATCGTTTACAGACCCTACTACTCTCGCAGCACAAGTAGTAGAAGAAACTTGTAATATTACTGCACAAGCCAAAGACAAACTCTCCTTTTTAGATACTGTTAAAGATAAAACTAATTTTACAGGTTTATCTAACTTAAAAAGTGAAGTAAACACTCTCTCAGGATCGTTAGGTTCAAGTATCGTGAGCCTTGTTGGTGTTGCCGCTTTGGAGATTATCACAGTAAGAGATCAAGCAGTTAGCGAACAATCGTTAAATGAGCAATTTTCAATAGACGATAGTGAAAAGCAATTACTTCTTATCAACGATATAGCAGAACGAGTTAAGCTAGAGATGGGTCTGGACATGAATGGTGAGTTAAATCCTCAAATGTATCATGTTATGTACAACGCTGTTGTTTTAAGCAAACTCTCTCTACTCTCTGAATTAGAGATAAATAGACTTATCGCTACGGCAAATGTTTCCCAATACTATCAGTATGCAAGTAGTGACAACAACTTCAATATTCTCTTTGGTGCAATAAAAACCATTGATGGAAATCATCAGTGGCTACACCAAGCACCTCCCTACCCACGTTTAGAGAACTTTAATGACACACAGGATCATTTTCATGGTTACGAAAGCGATGAGTCCCATGGATTTAAATTTTTTGAGCATGAACAACTTCGTAGTCAAGTTTTTAGTAAAATTTTCAAAGGTCCTCTTTCTTTAGGTCTTGAGTCTCCTGCTGCAATTCAAAAAAGCAATATTCTAGCAAGTGATTATCCTTATATTTCTTGCTTTAATAATCCATTTCCAAATGGGATAGATGATAAAAAATGTTTAGTAATCCAAAATGACAATGTTCAAGATATAAATCTTACAAATCCAGAAATACCAATACAAGAAGAAAGTTGGTGGGACTCTTTAGTAAGCTACCTGACAAATATTATCAAAGATTATTTTAATGAGTTAGTTGGAGAAGAGAATATTATCAGCACGACAACAACCGATGATAGTGTAGAAATTACAACAACCATACCTGATGATGGTATACAATTTTAGGAGATATAATGAGGTCTATTTTTACAGTTTTAACATTGATTCTTTTAGTTGGATGTGGCGGTAGTTCCGGTAGTAGTACATCTACTTCGCAAGCGATAGTAGTAGATATGCAGTTAGATAAAAGTTACAGTGTATACGAAGGTGATCGTTTAGAGAAAACTTCACCAAACACAGAAATATCTATCAAAAAAGAGACTCAAAGTGATACAACGACAGTAGTTCTTCTCAAAGGAAGCTCAACAATAACAAGAGCAAACTAAGTTTTACTCTACTCACCCCACCCCAACTTCTCTTTGAGCACATCAAAGTAATTAAACTCTTCTCTGTGAATAAGTTTTGCTTTGGTTTGTGCTAGTCCAATGAGTATACTATTACCCTGCTCTAATTCATGTTTATCTTGTCCATCTATAATAAGAAGAGCTTTTTCCTTAGGAGTTTTCATCTCAATAGAAAACTCACCGGGAAAGACAACTGGTCTTTGAGTTAGAGAGTGAGGACAAATTGGTGTAAGTGCAAAAACATTTGTAAGAGGAAATAGCACTGGTCCACCAGCTGATAAGTTATATGCCGTTGACCCAGTTGGTGTTGAAACGATGACACCATCACCAAAGTAGGTGTTAAAAGCCTTAGAATCAACAAGTGTTTCTACATGTATCATATTTGAAACGGAAGGACGAGTTAGAACAATGTCATTAAATGCGTACCTTGTGATGCTTTTCTCATTTTGTATAAATTCTGCTTCTAAAACAGCTCTCTCATCAACTCTATAGTTACCACAGCTTAACTGTTTAACAAAATCTTCAAGCTCATCAAACTTTACATCTGCTAAAAACCCAAGATTCCCAGAATAAACGCCAAGAACGGGAATATCATACTTAAAAGAGCGTCTTACTGTAGAGATAAGTGTTCCATCTCCTCCAATAGTCACTAAGATGTCTGAATTTTGACATAAAACATCAAACTCCATTCCCATAATACCTATCATTCCAGCACTAATGCTATCTATTGAAACTTCTATATCATGAGCATTGAAAATTTTCTCTAGTTCATAATAGTTATTTTTTAACTCTGGGGTAGATGGTCTTAAAATTACACCAATTTTTTTTATAGTTTTTAGTTCCAAATTTTGCTCTTTTGTATTAATCATTTCATTTATTATACTATATTTAGCTATAATCGCGAAAATTATTTATACAGGACTCTATATTTTGAGAACTCATTATTGTACAGATGTAACAGAAGAAAACGTAGGACAAGATGTTGTTCTAACAGGTTGGGCAAATAACTCTCGTGATCACGGTGGTATTATATTTATAGATTTACGTGATAAAACTGGTTTGGTTCAGTTAACTTGTGACCCAGCAGATAGTGCCTCGGCACATAAAATTGCAAATAGTGTTCGTGATGAATTTGTTCTAATTGCTAAGGGAACTGTTCGTCTTCGTGGTGAAGGTTTAACAAACCCACGTTTAAAGACTGGTTCAATTGAAATAATAATCAATGAACTTATAATAGAAAATAAATCTGCTCCTGTTCCTTTTGTAATAGGTGATAAAAATGTTGGGGAAGAGACAACTCTTAAGTATAGATACTTAGAGCTTCGTGATCCAGACATTTATGAAGTATTTCGTCTTCGTTCAAAAGCCGCTATTGCTGCTAGAAATATTCTTGACGCAAATGGTTTTCTTGAAGTTGAAACACCAATCCTTACTAAATCAACTCCAGAGGGTGCTCGTGATTACCTAGTGCCTTCACGTGTTCACAATGGTGAGTTTTATGCACTTCCACAGTCTCCACAACTTTTCAAACAACTTTTAATGGTTGGTGGATTTGACAGATACTTCCAAATAGCAAAATGTTTTCGTGATGAAGATTTACGTGCTGACCGTCAACCAGAATTTACTCAGATAGATGTTGAAATGAGTTTTTGTACTCAA
>NZ_JABIOQ010000004.1 GCF_018698455.1 Sulfurimonas sp.
AACTACTGCTATTTTAGCTTCTATAATGAATGGTTCAGCAATCATAGGAGCCGAATCAAAAGCCTTTTCTTCAAATGTCCGTTATGATGAAACAACAGATATTATGCTTTTTGAAGCAGATGAAAGTGATGGAAGCTTTGTAAACTCAAATCCTTACTGCTCGCTTGTTATCAATGCAGAACCAGAGCATATGGAATACTATGACTATAATCATGAAAGATTTTATGACTCTTATAGAACATTTATAAAGTCTGCTCCATTTAAAGTCTTAAATGCGGAAGACCCATTTTTAGAGACACTTAAAGATGAAGTCGATGCTACATGGCTTTACCCTTCTACGGATATAACAGACATAGAATATGTACTTATAAACAATGAACCTCACACTCGTTTCAGACTCAAAGAGTTGGGAAGCTTTAATGTTTGGGGATTTGGAAAGCATATTGCACTTGATGCTGCATTAGCAATTTTAGCGGCTCATGAATCAATGGATATAGAGATAATTCGTGAAAACCTTTTAACATTTAAGGGTATCAAAAAACGCTTTGACATTGTTGGATTTGAAAAGAAGAGTGTTATCATAGACGACTATGGACACCATCCTACAGAAATCAAGGCTACTTTTGAATCCGTAAAAGAGTATGCTTTACTTAAAGGGTTTGACAAAATAACAGCTATTTGGCAGCCACATAAGTACTCACGAACCATAGATAACCTTGATGCATTTATAAAATGTTTTCAAGGTGTTCAAGAGCTCATTATTCTTCCTGTTTGGGCAGTTGGTGAAGCTCCTCGTGATATTGACTTTGAAGATAAGTTTAAACAGTATAACTTAACGATGGCAGATAAAATTACACGTGCAAACAATACAATTACAGTAGTAAAAGACAACAAAAATCTTGAAACACTCGAACATGGTCTCATCATCGGTTTTGGTGCAGGCGATATAACATCACAAATAAGAGGAATAGCTTAATGACATTTGTTATTGGACTGGTTGTAATTGGACTCTTTTTCCTAGCATTACATTATTTTACAGAGTTTAATAACTCACAAAAAGTTAGCATAGTAACGATAGTACTAGCTATTTTAGCGATTGCTGTTATGTTTAATGAATATAGTGAAGTACAGAACAAAAAAATGATGGATGCAACCATCGCGTTTAAACAAAATAAAACTATAAAATGTAAGGGTGTTGATGTAAATACAACGGGATTTACACTTAGTATAGGAACACACACATTTATAGGTAAAGCAGGCACGGTCAATGCTTCTGTAATGATTAGTGCTTCAGATTGCGAGTAGAGAACTCTAAAAAATCTAAACTAGAGTTACTTATAACTCAACTCGATTTAGAACAACATATAGAGGAGTTTAGAACTTTCTTTGCTCGTGAAAGTTCTCTTTATATAGAAGGCGATCAAGAACTTCATTTTCGTTATATTCAAGCACTTGATAAATTAGAATTCAAAGCCCCTCCAAAAATATCAGATTTTTTCACCATCAAGTCACATCTAAAGAAAAGTGGCGTTTTAAATTTTGAACAAGTTTTCGAAATAGTTAAAGTAGTAAGATACTTTCGTTATTTTAAAAACCGTAATCTTGATGGCATTATTGGCGAATGGATGTCAAAATTTGATATTGCTGAAAAATTCACTGAAGTAGAAAAGTATTTCACTAGTGATGGAAAATTTGAAGAAAATCTTGATGAGAACCTTTTTGGTCTAAGTATGCGAATCAAAGAGCATAGAAATACAATGTCAAGTTCTCTAAGACGTATGATGAGCAGTTCAAAACTTTCAGGATATCTTGTCGATACTCAAGTTCACTTTGTAAATAATGAAGATTGTCTTTTAGTACGTGGTGGATTTAACCATGTTCTAAAAGGTGCTGTAGTTGGTCGTTCAACTAGTGGTTTTTTTTATGTCTCTCCAGATAGTATTTTAAAGTCTAAAGAACAAATTCGTTATATCGAACAAGAAAGAGAAACTATATTTTACGAGTATGCTAAAGAGTTTTCATCTAAACTACATGAGCTCCAAGCTTTTATAGGTTTTATAGATAAAGAATTTGACAAGTTTGACAACTATCAAGCTCGCGTTTTATTTGCCAAGAGCAAAAATATGCAACTCATTAAAAGTAAAAACGACTCTAAAATCATTTTAAAGAACTTTATACACCCTGCTCTTTCAAATGCAAAACCTATTAATGTAGACTTTTCTAAAAACATACTTATGATTACAGGAGTAAACGCGGGTGGAAAGACTATGCTGCTAAAGTCTATTCTTGCATCTTCTTTTATGGCTAAGTACATTATACCTATGAAACTAGATGATGTAAACTCTCATATTGGCTCATTTAAAAGTGTTTTAGCCATCATTGATGACCCTCAAAATGTCAAAAATGATATTTCCACTTTTGCTGGACGTATGCAAGAGTTCTCTCGTATATTTGAACATAAATCTGCTCTTGTAGGTGTTGATGAGATAGAGCTAGGAACAGACAGTGATGAAGCAGCTGCTCTTTTTAAAGTTATACTCGATGATCTAATCAAACGCGGTCAAAAAGTTGTAGTTACTACACACCATAAACGCCTCGCCGCTTTAATGGCTGATAGAGATGATGTGGAGCTTATGGCCGCACTCTATGATGAAGAGCATAGAAAGCCTACTTATGAGTTTATGCAGGGCATCATTGGAAAGAGTTATGCATTTGAGACAGCCGCAAGATACGGTATAAATAACTCTATAGTAAAAGAAGCGAAAGCCGTTTATGGCGACAACTCTGAAAAACTTTCTTTACTTATAGAGCGTGGTTCACAACTCGAACGTGAGTTAAAACAAAAACATAAAAAAGTTGATGAGAAACTCGAAGACTTGCGTTTAAAAGAGTTAACTCTTAAAGAGACTAAAGAAGCTAATC
>NZ_JABIOQ010000072.1 GCF_018698455.1 Sulfurimonas sp.
CTGGATAAGCTATGCCCCCTATGATAGAATTCTTTTCTCTGCAACAGCAAAAGCAATACCCTCAAAACTTTTTGAACAGTTAGCCGATGGTGGCATTTTAGTAGCTCCTATGGTAAAAGGCAATAAACAAGTTATAACAAGATTTATTAAGAATGGCGATATCATTGAAGAAGAAGAATTGGAAGATTGTGATTTTGTTCCTGTTTTGGATGGTGTTCAAAAGTAAAAACTTGGATATAAAATTAAAATTATGATGATCCTACAAAAGATCGTGATACTTATATGGCGAAGTAGAGTTTCAAGTGAGTGTGAAGTATGACTTTTCTCTAAATCTTTTAGGTCTGGGAGAACTCTATACGGTGGCATACACTCAGCACTCAATGTGGTAATATTATGTAGGTGATGCTTATTTTAGAGTAAGTGATTATACACCAGAGTTTTTTATAACGGTTCCCTTGAAGCAAGAGTATATTAAAGCAGTTCGCATGTCATTTGCACATACTTCAAATGGATTGGGTGCTCCGCATGAAAGAGCTTGGAGCTACACTGCCATAATATAAGTCTGTTTTTTGGAGTTGGCTTTATGGGCTAAATTTCCTGATAATTGTGACTATAATCCAGAGCTAGTCGATACGATTAACCATGGACATGTTAAGTTTATACTTCCTTATGAAAAACATCTTTTAACGACACTCTTTAGAAATAACTTTTAAAGTAAGGCCACAATAGATATACACTATAGTTACCCACTTTTTGAGAGAGTTTATTTCTTTATGTAAAAGCTTTTACAGGTTATGGTGAGACTATGAGTTCTTATGCTGGAAATTCAGACAATGCTGGTCAAGCGCCACAAGAAGATGATTATGCAGAAAAAATTGGAATAGGATTTAGTTTATCGAGGTAGTTAAAGTTTGTTATAGTAAAATATATTTAATTTAAAATGGGGATTTCCATGGAAGATGTGTACGGAATAGAATATAGCAAACCTGAGGTTGTGCTTCTTCAAGATACTGGAATAGGCGTTGCAGAGAGTGCTGCTCGTACTTGTTATGACTCTTTTACTAACAGTGAAAATAGTGTTATAAAAGATATAGAAAATAGCATGCCAACTGGTGCTATGTGCGATGAGATAAATGACATTGAAGATTCAGCACTTTTGGACGATCTCGCATGGACTTACTTTCATCACTCAATCCTTGAACATGCAAACCTTAGTTTTTTAATCCGTGGAACTTCTCGTGGTGTTTTACAAGAGCATGCACGCCATCGTTTACAAGCCATAAGCGTTAGAAGCACGCGTTACACTATGAGTTCACTTATAAATGCATTTGTAGCTTCCAAGCATGGAGGGGATAGAGATTTTTTTATAGATAAAATTCTGCTATTAGATATGTTCGTTACTTGTGATGAAGCTTATAATCGCGTGGAAATAGGCGGAATGTACGACAAGCTTGATTTCCAGTTTACTAAGGTTGAAGACTTTTACAGTATTTCTGTTGCAAAAAGTTCACTTCCTTTTTTAGAAGAGTTTTCTGATGATGCACAAAAACTTTATGATGCACTTCAATCAGGCAAGAAAAAACGTAATGTTGGAGATGCTTTTAAGCATATAATCTCGGATAATGTTAAGGTAGATATGGTTGTAACATTCAATCTCAGAAGTCTCAAAAATTACTTTACACTTCGTGATAGTGGGGCTGCATTTTTTCAAATTCGTTGGCTAGCACAGGAAATGATGAAAGTGACACCTCAAAAATATTTAGATTTAATTATGAAAAAAAAGCAGGATTAGAAGATGATTAAAATTTTACTAACAATAGCAGTGGGTATTTTTCTAAGTGGATGTAGTAATTTCACTATAAATGCAACGATGTGTGATCAAATAGCTAGTGAGCCAAATGCTATAATGCCTCAAGAATGTAGAGCTTACAATGAAGAAGAAGCGCAAAAAGCATTTGACAAAACAATAGAGAATAAAAAAGTAAGTAAAGAAGATATAGAATTTCATAAAAAGAGTAATTAAAAATGAGTAGAAGTAGTATTTGTGAACTATGTGCAAGTGAAGATGGTGTAGAGGTTATAGAACTTCCTGTGAGTGATGGAAGTGATGAGCAGTCAGTGTATGTGTGTGCAAATTGTAAGGGGCAGATAGAAAGCGGTGACTTAGATGAAGCACACTTTAACTGTCTAAATGATGCAATGTGGAGTGAAACGCCGGCTGTAAAAGTTATGAGTTATATTCTCTGGAACACTCTAGGTCGTCAAGATATGGTAGATATGATGTACCTAGAAGAAGATGAACGAAATTTAGCCGAACAAGCAGTAAACGCAGCGGCAAACAAGTTAGTATATAGAGACTCTAATGGAGTTGAACTTCATACTGGAGATTCTATAGTAATCCTTAAAGACCTAGAAGTAAAAGGTGCTGGCTTTACTGCTAAACGCGGTACTACAGTTACACGTATAGGCTTGGCTCCGGGCGATGCTGGTCATGTAGAAGGTCGTGTTAATGGTACTAAAATTTTTATAAAGACTGAGTTTATTAAAAAAGCATAAGGCATTACTATATGAATCAAGAAGATCGTTTTTTCAAGATAGATAAAGATTTTAGAAATCCTTATGCACGCGATAGAGATAGAATCATTCACTCGGGTTCTTTTAGAAAACTTGAGTATAAAACACAGGTATTTTTAAATAATGAAGGTGACTTCTTTCGTACTCGTCTTACCCACTCTATTGAAGTTTCACAAATTGCGCGTTCAATCACTTCTAATTTGGGTTTAAACGAGTCTCTCTCAGAAGCTATTGCTTTGGCTCATGATTTAGGTCATACACCGTTTGGACATGTTGGTGGAGATACTCTTGATGAATGTCTTAAAGCCGATGGTTTTAGTAATGGATTTGAGCATAACTTTCAGAGCTTTCGTGTGGTCTCGCGTTTAGAGAAACGCTATAAAGACTTTGATGGACTTAATCTTACTTTTGCAACATTAGAGGGAATCTTAAAACATTCATATCCTTACCATAAGTCATTTTTACCAGATTCGATTCATGAGCAGTTTAACTTAGATAAACATCCCTCTTTTGAGGCGATGATAGTCGACCGAGCAGACGAAATAGCTTACATGAGTCATGATATTGACGATGGTGTGAACTCTGGAATTATTAGTTTTGATGACTTAAAGACGAGTGAGTTAGCTGTTGAAGTTTTAGCAAAAGTAGCATTAGAAGGTGTTGGTGAAGAGAATGATGAGATGTTTCGTTATAGATTTAGTTCACATCTTATAAACCATCTTGTGTATTCACTTCTAGAATACTCGGGTCCAAGAATCAAAGATATTAATAACGTAATGCCAATTGGTTTTGAGAAAGAACTTGAAACAAAGATAAAAAAGCTTAAAAAAATTCTGTTTACAAAAATGTACCAGCACAAGAAAATAGTTCGTAAAATGTATGCAGGAAGACAAGCGATAAAAGGACTTTATAAAGGTTTAATGGAAGAAGAAAAGATGCTTCCAGAGTTTTATCGTAAGCAGTTAGAGTATAGAAATAAACATAGAGTAATTGCTGATTATATAGCTTCGATGAGTGATCGATATGCACTCAATTTTTATAATGAGATGTACGGGAAGTAATTTTGTGGTTGTTTGAGTGTGTTTTGTAGTGAAACGCAGTCCCGAGGGACTAACGCTTACAGGCGTGATTCATAACGTCTCATCATATAAAGACGCTTAAGCATCTTTTTACGAGAAGCAATTTTGAACTTCTTACGTTTTTCAGTTTCCGTTTCGTGGAAACGGCGAGCACGAGCTTCAGTAACGATTAAGTTACGGTCAGTCTGCTTTTTGAAACGTCTATAAGAAGCGTCAAAGTTATCATCATGGCGTAGTACAATACCAGGCATATCACATCACCCACTTTCTTTGAAAAATTTTGTCGAGTTGCAATTATACCAAAATAAGATATAAATATAAAGCCCGTAGTATAATCTCTTTTAAAGTAAAAATATATAACAATAATAATAGAAAAAAAGTTGTGACATGAAGAAGTGCTACAATAGTGAAAAGGGGTAGCAGATAGAATACTTAACACTTATATTTAATGCATTAATTGATCTTAGTAATGCGATGGCTCCTTACATACTGTTTGGTCTAATCTTTGCTGGAATTTTACATGAACTCGTTCCAGATACCATAGTCTCAAAACACCTTGGACAAAGTTCAATACTGTCGGTAATAAAAGCAACAGTCTTCGGTATACCTCTTCCTGTTTGTTCTTGTGGAGTCGTACCTTTGGCGACAAGTATTAAAAAAAGTGGAGCGAGTAATGGCTCAACTCTCGCATTTTTAATCTCAACACCCATAACCGGAGTAGATTCGATCTTAGCAACTTATGGAATGTTTGGGTGGGTTTTTACTATCTATAGAGTGATTACTTCTATGATAATCTCAATCATTGCCGGAGTACTTGCTAACTTTTATGGAGATAAAGAAGAAGCACCAAAACCAAAGCCTACATTTAGTATGGCATCTCCAGTAAAACCTTCGATGGCTATGAACTTTTCAGCTTCAACAACAACTAGGAAGACAGATGAGCCTGTAAGTTGCTGCTCATCGGTAGCTTCTCTGCAAGAGAAAAAACCAAATATTTTTATTCGTGTGTTTAAATACTCTTTTGGAACTTTATTAAAAGATATATCTTCTCCTCTTCTTTTTGGACTTATATTAGGAGCACTCATAGCGGTAGCTATTCCACAAAATTTTACTGAAGTCCTTATGGAACATAGTTGGATATCATATATTATAGTTATCGCAATAGCTGTTCCTATGTATGTATGTGCAACGGCATCTCTTCCAATAGCTGCAGGACTGATACTAGCAGGTGTCTCTCCTGGAGCGGCATTCGTGTTTTTAAGTGCAGGGCCGGCGACAAACACTGTAACAATAGGTGTAGTAAAAAAAATGTTAGGTCTAAGAACTCTCTATGTTTATCTTGGAACTATCATTATTGGTTCTGTTGCTTTTGGTTTTGGACTAGACTATATACTAAAAGATGTTTCAGTTTCAGAGATGGTGCATCTTCATGAAGAGACAAGTCTCGTGGCCTGGATATCGACAGTTATTTTGTGGATTTTTGTTTTTTATTATATATTAAAGCCTTATTTGATAATCAAAAAAAATAGCTTTAGCAGAAGATAGTGTAGATACTCAGGTAGAAGAGATAGAAAATGCTCCAGGACAAGAGAGTTCGTATTATGAATGAATTTAACAAGTAATTGCCAACTATGAACAATGAAGATTGTTCTCAAGCTATTCAAAAACTTCAAGCTTAAAACAAGAATGTAAGCAAGAGAAGAAGGTGCTGAGCCTACTAAACCTACCATCAGATGATGGTGCTAAACTTTGTCTATCTCAATAGAGATGGAGAAAAAAATGAAAGGACTTAGTATGTTGGTTCGACCTTTAGTTTAAACCTAGAAAATCATATAATCTTTTAACCAGCATTGGAGTATAATCTTTACTATGATTGCACAAGATTCCATAGAAGCCCTCAAAGCTCGACTTGATATTGTTGATGTTGTAGGGAACTATGTTGAGTTAAAAAAAGCAGGCGGGAACTATAAATCCCCTTGCCCTTTTCACGATGAAAAATCTCCCTCTTTCGTAGTAAGCCCCCAAAAACAGATATATCATTGTTTTGGCTGTGGTGCTGGTGGAGATAGTGTTAAGTTTGTTATGGAGTATGAGAAACTAAACTACCCAGAAGCACTCGAAAAACTCGCAGAAACTTATAACTTTACACTCACACATACAGATAACAAACATAACAAACCGCGTTCTCAAGTTATGGACAAAGTGAATGAATGGTACCAAACTCTTCTCACTCGAAATGCTACGGCACTTGCTTATGTTAAAGAACGTGGGATTTATGAGAGTAGCGTTGAGAAGTTCGGAATAGGGTATGCTCCTGACTCAAACGCGACTATAAATTACATTCGTTCAGAGCAGTTTGCCATTAAAGAAGCAATCGATATGGGTGTAGTTGGGTATGAGCCATCGAGAAACCAGACATATGCGCGTTTCATAGAGAGGGTAACTTTCCCTATATACTCAGGAAATGGTAGTATCGTTGGTTTTGGTGGTCGTACTATTACTGGACATCAAGCAAAATATGTGAACTCTCCTGAAACAGCTTACTTTAATAAGTCGCGTTTACTTTATGCATATCATTTAGCAAAGCAATCACTCTATAAAAAAGCAGAAATTATCATAACAGAAGGTTATCTCGATGTTATTATGTTGCATCAAGCTGGTTTTGATAACGCGGTTGCAACCCTTGGTACAGCACTCACAGTTGAACACTTGCCACTGCTTCGCAAAGGAAGTCCTCGTGTTGTTATGGCATACGATGGAGATAAGGCTGGTCGGGCCGCAGCACTTAAAGCAAGTAAACTCCTAAGCGCAAGTGGATTTAATGGTGGTGTTGCCGTTTTTGGCGGAGGCTTAGACCCTGCAGATATGGTAAAAGATGGTCGTGTTGAAGAGTTGGCAAATATGTTTAGGGATCCTAAGCCTTTTATAGAGTTTGTTTTAGACGAGATACTTTCTCTTTATGATCTTCGCAATCCCAAAGAAAAAGAGTCTTGTATGGGAGAAGGAATTAGTTATCTTAAAACGCTTTCACCATTGCTTCAAGAAGAGTATAATACATACCTTGCATCGCGTTTAGGTGGGCTTGGAGTTTCTCCATCACTTGTAAGAATCACCTCAAACACGACAACAAATCAGAATATACCACTGATGCAAAAAAACAGCCATAAAGATATGTGGGAACTTTCTTTAGTGAAAACGGTTTTAGAAAAACCACATTTTATAAACCAGATACTTGATGTTTTGGACCCTTCTCTCTTACTATTTCACTCAAGAGAATTTTCACTTGCAATAGCTTCTAAGTTTGACTCGCCTGAGCTCATGGCAATTAGTGTAGATGAAAGCATAGTAACTCTTAAAGATGAAGAAGCTCTTAATGCAGAGTTAATCACATTTTTAAGTAAACATTATGAGAGAGAACTTCGTAAAGTAAATCTTACTCAAAGCATTGGTTTTGAAGAGAAAGCCTTTTATATTCGTAAGTTTCGTGGTAAAATAGCTAAACTAAAACGCGGCGAATTAGTCGGTTTTGATGATTAAACTAGAGGAAGAAAAATGAAATTTTTATTTATACTTATCACTTTTTATACACTTAGCTTTGCACAAACACCTTTTACTCTCACAAAGTTTAAGAGTCTCTACCCAATGGTTGAGATATACACAGATAAAGTACCAGATAGCTATAAGGTTAAAATAACTAAAATTCTAAAAGAGTATACAGATGAACTTGGTATAAATACCAAGGGTTACTCTGACCGGCCTCTTGTGATTATGATATCTCGCATAGCAGTAGGAGATAAACTCACCCTTAAGATGGCTCTTATAATAGGTGAAGAAGTGAAGCGCCTTGATGATGGAGCAGAGGTATTTGCCATTACATACCAAAAGGTTGATATTTTTGAAGTAGAGGATTTAGACGAGGATTTAATCGATACTGTTGAGTATCTTCTTGAGCTCTTTAAAGAACAATATATAGAGGATAATGAATAGTGAAAAAAATCACATACATAGTTATAATAATGTTAATGAGTACATTGGCATATGGACAATCGTATAAAGAATTTGCAAAGAAGTTTAGTTATGAGCTTAGTTATGAACAAGCAATGAAAAGAGCTAAAGAAGAGAAGAAGGATGTGTTACTTATACAAGTTTCTAATTACTGTCCATGGTGTAGAAAGCTGGAAAAAAGAACACTTTCATCTGATAAAATAAACAAACTTATACAACAAAAATATATTCCTCTTATTGTAAACCGTCAAGAAGGAACACTGCATAAGCGTTTTGCAACACCTGTAGTACCTGTTTCTTATATTATAGACTATAGAGATGATACAAAATTTAAAAGTTTTCCAGGTTATCAAAGTAAAACAGATTTTTATTCTATTGTAAGTAAAGATTAGAATTTCCTATAATAGATTTTTTTTGTTATACTTAAGATAATTTTATTTTAAGAGGTATTTTATGGCAGGGATTCATTTTTCGTTTGAAAATTTTAAAGAGTTGATGAGCTTAAATATGGGTATCTCTGAGAGACTTGATGAGAACCGGGCTGAGAGCTTTACTCTGTTGTATTGCGATTTTTCTGGGATAGATGAGAGCTTGATCAATGATGCTCTTGAAAATATTTTAAGAACTTCAGATTCTATTGTTAATGATGGAAAAGACTATTTCTTTGTACTTCCATATACTGATAAATATGGTGCAGATATAGTTAAAAAGATGTTCGATAAATTCTTTGTTAAATTTTTAAATTCATTTTTACTTGCATACCCTGCAGACGGAGAGAAACCAGAAGAAATTCTCGGTAGTATGCAAGATAGCACAAGTGCATTTTTAAAAAAAGATTTACACTGTCTTGACCGTTTTACTAGAAACTACTAGTCAGTAGACTTAGTAAACTTATAATATTTAGAATTTTTGTAAAAAGAGATAGCACTTGCTATCCTCTGTTCTTTATAGATTTTTTTATCACACACCAACCTACATTTTATTTTTTTATTTTCCATAGCTTTTTGATTTAGCTTCTTTGTCCGGGTATCATATATAGATTCTGCAAAAAGTAGAGTGTGCATTAGTATAAATATTGGAATTAATTTCATAATCATAAAATCGGCACAATTGAGATTTAATTAATAAGATGGAACAAATAGTGCTATGTTTTCTTAAAATCCCTTCAATTATAGGGAAAGATATGGGAGAACAAGATGATTTCAGTAGATACTTCAAAACAAACATCGGCTTCGTCCTCACCTTTGAGTTTAGCAACTGATACAAAAGAAGAAGGGGGTTTTACTCTTTCTTTCTCAGAACTTCTAAAAGGTGTTAGCGGTAAAAAAGATGATAAAGAGATACAAAATGGTGCTCTTGTCTTATCTTTGACTGATACAAAGGATGTAAAAATATCTAAAGATGCCAAGGTAGGCACACTACTTTCTCTTCTCAAAGGAGAAGCATCTCTGGAGATAGAATTAGAACCTGTAGAGATAAATCCTAAGTTAACATCAGTCTTGAGTATAGATGAGCTCAAAGGACTGATAAAAGATGCTAAAGAGTATTTGAAGGATCAAATACTCCAGAGCGAAGGTTTCAAAAAATCAGAGATAGCTGCTCTTCCTAAAACATTAAAAGGATTAGCTGCTGTGGCAAAGAAGTTTGACATAGATATCTCTAAAATAACAATAGAAGAAGTTCAAGGTGATGTTAAAGTAGCTACAAAAGGTGAAAGAAAAATTTCAACCCCAGAAGCTAAAATAGTAATAATAGCTAAAGAACAAGGTCCTGTAAAAGAAGATGTTAAAAGTACAAAAGGGGAACTTAGAGAGTTACTCAGAAAAGATTTTAAATCTAAAAAACATATAGAACAAAAGAGTGATATAAAAGAAGATAATAAATCAGTATCAGTAAAAAGAACTGAGATAAAAGAAGATAATAAATCAGTAGCAGTCAAAAGAACTGACATAACAGAAGAAAATAAGAAAGCCGTATCATCTAATAACGCTGTTAATCTAGATGAAACTGAAGTAGCTATTGATGATATTGATGTAAAAATTAAAGTAAAAAGCTCAAAACCTTCAATCTCTTCTAAACAAATACAAGATGTTCCAGATGATATAAAGCAATCAGAACAAATTAAAATAGAGCAAAGTAGACAAGAAGTAATAAAAGAGTTACCAAAAGCTATAAAAAGTGAGCCACTATTTAAAGCACAAGCAAGTAAAGAGATAACAACAGAGCAACTTGTAAATACAAAAGCAGTGGCAATTGAGGTAAAGGCACCTAAGCAAAAAGCAGAAGAAACGCTAAAGATGCTTCTTCGCGGTGATAAAGCTGTCAAAAGCGAAGGGAATATAACTGCAGATTTTTCTGTTGCCACGGCACGTGTTATAGCACCACAAGCAACAACCGAGGTGAGTAAATCTCTAGAATCACTTCTCAATAATGACCCAAGCGATACCACTCAAAAAATAGATGGTGCAAATGTTTCAAAAGCTGATAGTTTTGAAGTAAAACTCAATGAAGCGAAACAGATGACTAAATATCTTTCTGTTGATGTTAAAAATGCTATAGAGGATTATAAGTCTCCATTTACGAGAATAAAAGTACAACTTAACCCTCAAAGACTAGGAGAGGTTGATTTGACTATAGTTCAGCGTGGGAAAAATCTTCATATAAACCTGAGTTCAAACAATGCAGCGATCAATGCTTTATCTATGAATGTAAATGATTTAAAAGTCCAGTTAACTAGCAATGGAATAAATAATGCTTCATTAAACTTTAGTAATAACTCTGAAAGTGGTCAAAATTCACATGAGCAGCAGAACTCTCAACATCAGAGAGAGGCTAAAGAAGAGTATGACTATTTTGAGAACGAAGAAGAAAATGAAGAGGTACTAAGCTCTTTAGAAATTGTAGTCCCCGACTACGCATAAAAATAGAAAGGATTTATTATGGCAATCACATCAACAGGCTTAAATGCCGCACTTTCTGCAGAACCGACAACATCAAAAGTAGTGGAAGATAAAAGAGTATTGGGAAAAGATGACTTTATGACTCTACTTTTAGTAGAACTTGAACATCAAGACCCTACGGAACCGATGGATTCTGAGAAAATTTTAACACAGACCTCTCAACTCGCAGGATTAGAATCATCAGAAAATACAAATAAAGCATTAGCTGACTTAGCTCTATCCTTAGGAACAGCAAATCAGTTCTCAACAATAGCAGCCATTGGAAAGACTGCCGACTTAGGGAGCAATGCTATAGTTAATGATGAGGGCTCAGTTAGCTCATTTGAAGTCTATTTCCCATCAGATATTGCACAGGGCACAGTAGAAGTAGTTAATAACGAAGGTGCTTTGATTAAAAGTATTGATGTGGGTACAAACCCTTCTGGTGTCTATCAATTTGATTGGGATGGTTCAGACAACGGAGGAAATCCAGCTGAAAGTGGTCTTTACTATGTCAACGCAAGCTACACGAATGCAGCAGGAAAGAACTTAGAAACAAGACTTGGAGCTTATCCGATAGAGTCTGTTAAATTTGATGCTGGACAAACACTAGTGAAAGTTGGTTCTGCCTATGTACCACTTGAAAATATAAAAGAAGTGTATTAAAGGGGTCTATCATGATGTCTCAAGCTTTTTATACAGGACTTTCTGGACTCAGATCAAATGCTCAGGCTATTGATGTAGTAACTGATAATTTATCGAATGTTAGTACTGTCGGTTATCGTGGATACACAACAGAATTCTCAAGTATGTACCAAAAAGCTATAAATACTGATGCTAGTATTACCTCAGTAGCCAATGGGATAGGTGTTGGGTCAGAGGTTGGTGGGGTAGTTATGGATCAAGCTCAAGGAGTTTTTCAGTTAACTGATAGTGCTACTGACTTAGCAATACTTGGTGATGGCTGGTTTGGTGTTGAGGGAAATGGACAAACTATGTATACTCGTGACGGTAGTTTTACTTTTGATGAGAATCGTGATTTAGTAACTCAAGATGGTTTTTTTGTACTCGGAACGATGGGAAATAACATTGCAAATAATGTGTTAACTGAACCATTAAGCGAGATAGCATTAGCCAATGTGTCAGAACAAGAAAAACTTTCATTTCCAACAGAATTGTATTTCCCACCAATAGCTTCAACAGAAGTAACCTTCTTAGGAAATCTAAGTTTGACTGAAGAGCAAATAAAACAAGATACCGCTGCATTAGCAGATATTGCGGCTAATGCACTTGACCCAAATCATAAGATTACTTTACCAAGAGCTGCTCTTAGCGTTAGCTCTACTGTAATAAATGCAGATGGTGTAAAAAATAATCTCAGACTAGAATTTTCTAAAGTTGATCCACAAGTCGCCCCTGGATCTCAATGGAATGTAAAAGCAACGGTTCAAAGTAGAGATGGGGCTGAAGTGTTTTCTACTGAAAATGGATTGGTTACTTTTGAAGAGCTTGGTGCCTTAACATCAAACAGTCTCAATACTATTGATAATCAAGGATCCCCTGTAGCTATAAATATGGGTGTAGGATTCGATGGCATAATTTCTATTGATACGGATAGCACTTTATCAAGTTCTTCTGATGGTGAAGAAGATGGAACACTAGTTGGGTATGAGATAGAGAAAAATGGCTCTGTGCTAGCTACTTTTACGAATGGTAAGCAGAGTGCTGTTGGTAGCATTGGTATCTTCCATTTTCAAAATGACCAAGGTCTAGAGAGAGTAAGTGGCTCTAAGTTTTCAGAAAGTGCAAATAGCGGAAAAGCAATATTTTTTCAAGATGAAAATGGTAATAACATAAATGGTACGGGTTTAGTAACTAGTAAGCTTGAGGGTTCTAATGTTAGAATGGAAGCTGGTTTAACCGATCTTATAATTTATCAAAGAGCTTATGACTCAAGTTCGAAGTTAATAACTACTGCAGATGAAATGCTTCAAAAAGCTCTTAGTATGGGTGCTTAAGAGAGTTTTTAAAAATGGAACACTAAATGCTTTATATCTTTAAGAATTAATAAACTATATGAAAAGTCTCTCTTTATCTAAGTGCCTTTTCTTGATAGATTAAAAAGGATATAAGATGTTAAAATCACTATATGCCGGTGTTTCCGGACTACAATCGCACCAAATTGCGATGGATGTGGAATCAAATAATATTGCAAATGTTAACACGACAGGTTTTAAATACTCTCGTGCAAATTTCTCAAACCTTTTAGCGCAAACAAAATCAATAGCTACAGCTCCGCAGGGAGATCTTGGTGGTAAAAATTCTGTTCAAGTTGGACTCGGATCAACTGTTGCATCTATGACAACAATCTATTCTCAAGGTTCTATTCAAAACTCTGACAAAAACACAGATGTTGCCATTCAAGGTGATGGATTTTTTATAGTTTCTCCTGATGCTGGGAATACTTATAAATATACTCGTGCTGGAGATTTCAAGTTTGATGCAAATGGAAATTTTGTAGACAATAATGGTTTTATTACTCAAGGCTGGTTAAGAGATTCAATTACTAAAAAAGTAGATTCTACTGCACCCATCACAAATATAAATATTCCTCCAGGTCTAACAACACCTGCAAGTCCAACAGCTGAAGTTGTGCTAAAGGCGAATTTAAACTCTGGTCCATTAGTAGAGAGCTTTTCACCTGCTTATACATTAGGGTCTCTAGCATTAACAACAGAACCAGCGGCAAGAGATGCAAACTCAACTGAAGTTGATTCTGGTGATTTAGGTGTGATGTTTAATGAAGCTGGTAAGGCTTATTCTCTTCAAGAGAAGCAAGGTTTTTGGGCCTCATATAAAAACTCGACTGTACTAGCCCCAGCAGCTGCTACTACTACTGGTGTAGTTGGTGCACCAGGTCTAGATATTACATTAACAATTGATACAGAATTAGGGATAGGTACTACAGTAAACATAACAGCAGATGATACATCAACAGCAAGTGGAAATGCAAGTTCTTATGTAGCTGCTATTAATGCACAATCATCTATTACTGGTGTTACAGCCTCTGCTGATACATTCAATGTGATTACTCTAACAAATTCAAACTCTTCAGATTCAGCTTCTCATAATATAAATATAACCGTAGCTGGAGCTGATAATAGTGGGCTTGTTACTGATTCGGATGTAACGGCATTTAGATATCAGTACAGTAGGTCAAGTGGAGTACCAAATACTCAGGGTGATGACACTTTTAGAACTATGGCAGAGCTAAGAAGTTTCATGCAAGAAGATGCACGATCTTTTGGGGCTATTCCGGCTAACAATAGTATTACTATAGAAGTTGACGAAGCTGGAAAATTTAAAATGAAAAATCTAGGTACTTCTCTGACTGACGATTATGATATGAACTTTAAAGTTACATCGTATACTGACAGAAGAACAGGTCTTGTAGTTTCAGAAAATGCAACTTTTGCTACAACAATGAAAGCTATGAATTCAGTACTTACTCGAGGTAGTGCAGGTACATCATTTTCACAAGGTATTAATGCTGCGACACACTCTAGTTCTATTGATGTTTTTGATTCACTTGGTTCTAAACATACTCTAAGAATGGAATTTAGAAAAGTTGAACTTGACACCAGTAATGGTAGTGCTTGGGATATGGTTATCTCTGTCCCTTCTCCAGCAACTATTGATACAGTTGCACCAACAAATGAAAAAAAAGGAATAATAAGCTTTAACAATGATGGATCAATATCAAGTTTAATCCCAGGAAACATATCGTTCTCTGGAAATAACGGTTCAGCACCAGAACAACAAGTAAAACTAGAATTTGGTACCATTAATGGCTTTGACGGAATGACATCTTTTGATTCTCGTTCATCTACATCTGGAATCTCTCAAGATGGATTTACTGGTGGAGATTTAGTTGGAATTAGAATTGACCAGTCTGGTACAATTGTTGGAAGTTTTTCAAATGGTCGTTCTTTTGGTTTAGCACAAATCGGTATGGCTAAGTTTACAAACAATGAAGGTCTTACAACAGAAGGTGGTAGTATATTTGTACAAACTGCCAACTCTGGTGACCCTACTATTGGTACAGCAGCTACATCAGGACGTGGATTTATCCAGTCTTCGGCACTTGAAGCTTCAAATGTTGACCTTTCTCGTTCACTCACACAACTGATAATTATTCAGCGTGGTTACCAAGCAAATGGTAAAACAATTACAACTTCAGATCAACTTCTACAGACATTAATCGGTCTGAAAAATTAAGGGATTTTTTCCTTTAATTTCTTTTCGATATAATAATCCTAATATAATACATTAGGATGAACCACCATGCAATTCTCTGCTCCCCTTAAATCAAACTCAAAAAAAGTAATGCTATTAGGTTCCGGCGAACTTGGAAAAGAAGTGGCTATTGAAGCACAGCGTTTAGGACTTGAAGTTATAGCTGTTGACAGATACCAAAATGCACCAGCACATAATGTCGCACACCGCTCATATGTAGTAGACATGCAAGACAAAGATGCCCTCCTTGAAATCATCTACCGTGAAAAACCTGACTATATTCTTCCAGAAATAGAAGCTATTAGTATGGATGCACTTTTTGCAGCAGAAGATAAAGGTTATAATGTTATTCCAAATGCAAATGCGGTAAGTAAGACTATGAACCGTAAAAACATTCGTACTTATGCGGCAGAAGTTCTTGACCTAAAAACAGGTCCTTATGAGTTTGTCACTACTGAGGATGGACTCAGAGTTGCAAGTAAACGTATGGGGTATCCTTGTGTAATAAAGCCTGTTATGAGTTCATCAGGTCATGGACAGAGTATTTGTCGTAGTGAAGAAGATGTCCCTGCATCATGGGAAATAGCAAAAGAAGCTCGTGGCGATGCTAGTGAGTTGATAGTTGAAGCCTTTATAGATTTTGATTATGAGATTACGATGCTTACAGCTCGTAATGGAAAGGAAACTGTTTTTTGTGAGCCTATTGGCCATGAGCAACGCGATGGAGATTATGTATTTTCATGGCAACCTGCTCAGATGAGTGACGAGGCAAAAGAAAAAGCACAAAAGATGGCCAAAACTATTACTGATGGTTTAGGTGGTCGTGGTCTTTTTGGTGTTGAACTTTTTATCAAAGGAGATGAGGTTTACTTTTCAGAAGTTTCTCCTCGTCCACACGATACAGGAATGGTTACTTTAATAACTCAGTCACAAAGTGAGTTTGCACTTCATTTACGTGCAGTTCTTGGTCTTCCTCTTGGCTTTACATTTTATGGTGATGGTGCTTCTGCGGCATATAAAACGCAGATGAAACATTCTAATGCACCTGTTATAAGTGTTGATGATTCACTCTTTAGTGAGAACTCTTTTGTACGAGTCTTCTCAAAACCAGAAGCACATGCGGGCCGTCGTTTAGCAGTTGCTCTTGTTTTTGATGAAGTTGAATCTGCACTAGAGCAATCTCGTGAGTTAATTGAAAAAATAAAAGACAACTAAATGCAAATAGTTTTACTAGACACACTCACATTTGGAAATACAGACTTATCTGTATTTGATGATTTAGGTGAGGTTTCTCTTTATAAAACAACTTCACCAGCACAGACACAAGAACGCATAGCAAATGCGAATGTTATAATAACCAATAAAGTTGTTATAACAAAAGAGTTTATGCTTTGCTCGAAAAGCTTGAAGCTCATTTGTATAGCAGCGACTGGTATGAATAACGTAGACCTTGACGCGGCAAAAGAGTTAAATGTAGAAGTGAAAAATGTAGCTGGGTATTCAACAGATTCTGTTATTCAACATACTTTTTCAATGCTTTTTTATCTGCTCGGACACTCTCGTTATTATGATGAAGTTGTCAAAGATGGAAGCTACTCTCGTAGCCCCATCTTCACTGATGTGTCGCATCCTTTTTTCGAAGTTAAGGGTAAGAAATGGGGAATCATTGGACTTGGAAGTATAGGAAGAGGTGTTGCAAATATTGCCAAAGCATTTGGAGCAGAACTCTTTTACTACTCTACTAGTGGTGTGAACCGCACTGAAGATTTTCAAAGAACATCATTAGACGAGATGCTTAAGAGTTGTGACATCATTACCATACATGCCCCATTAAATGAGAAAACTGATAATCTACTAGACTATAAAGAACTTGCTACATGTAAAGATGGGGTAACTATTTTAAACCTTGGACGTGGAGGAATCATTAATGAAGAAGCTGTAGCTAAAATCATTGATGAGAAAAATATTTTCTTTGGTTTAGATGTTCTTACAAAAGAGCCAATGAGAGAAAATCACCCTTTACTCAATGTTAAAAATAAAGAAAACCTCTATATATCTCCTCATATCGCTTGGACTTCAGTAGAAGCCAGAGAAAAACTCATAACATCCGTCATAGAAAACATTAAGAGTAGTTTTTAGAGCCTTATGGCAGAACTCACTCTTTTTATCAGTGCTTTTCTAGCAGCAACCATTCTTCCTTTTTCTTCTGAAGCCACATTTTTATTTGCAATAACAAACGATATGCCAATTTTAAATGCAATGATTTTCGCTTCTTTTGGGAATGTATTAGCCATAATATTTAACTACTACTTAGGGTTTTTTTTATATAAAAAAACAAAAGATAAATTACTCTCATCAAGAGTTGGTAAAAAATCTTATGAGTATGGAAATAGGTATGGTAATTGGGCACTACTGCTCTCATGGTTACCAATAATAGGCGATCCAATAACAATAGTTGCTGGTCTTTTTAGACTTAAATTTGTCTGGTTTATTATAATTGCAGGTTGCTTAAGGGTAGCAAGATATTATTTTTTAACTCAGTTATTTTAAAAAGAGATAATGCGAATTAAATTATTGTCCGTATCACTAATGTACATCTTTTTTAAATCTTTGTCGTAAAATAACGATTTTGGATGATTAATTCGAGCATTAGACTTATTACCATCAACCCATTCAGCACTATTGTCATTTAGTATACTGACAGCGGAGTTTGTCTCCAAATCAATTCCAAATATTTTATTTGTACCAATGTCAGAAACAAAGAGGATTTTATTGTTATGACTTATTGCAACTCCATATAAATTATTGAATGTTTCATTGTTAACGAGTTGAGTACTTACTGTTCCAGACAATGTGACTTTACGAATTTTATTATTACCATTGTCTACTACATATAAAGTATTTATTCCATCGTATGTAATTCCAGTTGGAGAAGAAAACTTTGAATTAGCTCCTTGTCCATCTATATCCCCTTGGGTGCTTCCAGCAAGAGTTGTGACTATGCCTTGTGAAGTGATTTTTCTAATACGATGATTATAAGTGTCCGTCACATAAAGATTTCCATTTCCATCCAGAATAGCTGCATATGGCTGGTTGAAAAGTGCTTGTGTTGAATTTCCATCTTTATATCCAGCAGAGCCATTACCCGCAAATAGGGTTGTAGTCGAGCCAATAGCTCTCTTGATGGAATGATTATAGCTATCGACGATGTAAAAAGTTTGATTAGAGTCCCATAAACCTACGATGGATGTTGGATTGTGTAAAAGTGTTGTAGATAGAGTACCTACTGCATCTCCTTGGGATGTCCCAACGGTTTGTTGTCCAATAAAGGTTGCAGTGATGCTTTTGTTTGTAGAAGCTAAATCCAAATGCCTAATCTTTTGATTTTGAGTATCGCAAAAATAGAGGTTGCCTTGGGGACTAACGGTTAGACCTTCAGGTTTGAAAAACTCTTCGATTTTTTGATTGGCATCATCATCAGTAATGTCTTGTCCTGGTTCTCCACTTCCCATTACTGTTCGCACTATTTTTTCATTTTTAAGAATTTTCCTAATTTTATGATTGCCACGATCGACGATGTAAAGTTCATTTAGGGTTGAGTATAAGCCTATTGGTTCGTTAAACATAGCACTTGAGGTACTCGTTCCCTCTAAACTACCCCTGTTTTTGGTTGTATTTGTTCCATTATTGTCTCCAGCATAGCACGGTGTTGTGATTGGTGCATAAGTAGAATTGTAGTCAAGAATGGTATGGTCTTGAGTATTTGAAATATATAGTATATTTGTATTTACATCAAAGAGGATGCCTTCAGGAGCGTTTAATCCAATAATATTCGTATCAACCGCTCCAATTACATTATTTATCGGGACATCGTAAACTTTATTGCTTCCTTTTAAAAGAACGAGCAGATTAGTTCCATTACTTGTACTTGTCAGATCAATGGGCAGTGAATCTGAAGAAATTTGGCTAAAATCGATAAATGTTCCAACGTTATGAGCTGTTCCGCTTGTGATATTGATATCTCTAACAACGTTGTTTAGAGTGTCTGCTACATATAGAGTTGATCCAATGACCTCTAAACCATGAGGTTGATAAAAATGAGATAGTGAGCCATTTGCATCATCAGCGTAACCGCTTGATTTACTTCCTGCAATTTTAATGACGGTAATTTCGGATTCTTGAGGATTTCCGGTAATATTTGCATCTAATATTTTATTATTACCAGTGTCCGCTATGTATAGGTGCGTATCAAGGGGATTGCTTGCATCGATTGCTAAACCGGTAGGACCTGAAAAAAGTGCAGTCGTTCCTTGTTGCTCAGTATCGGTATTATCTCCACCGGCTCCGGTAGTACTACCTATAACAGTCAATACTGTGCCGTCGGGAGCTATTCTCCTGATACAGTTATTTGCGGCATCGCTAATGTAAATATATCCGTTGTCCATGACTAGATGTTCTGGTTTTTGAAATTTTGAGTAACTTTGAGCTTGTGTAATAGTTTTTATAACTGGAGTAGTTATATTAAGGTCCGATTCTGCTTGTGCTGTATTTTGTAGAGAGCTTGTAATGTCCTTTTCACTACCACATCCTACAATAAATATAGAGAGGAACCCAATTACACATAGTGAATAAAATTTCATGACTAGCCTTTTTTGAAAGAAGTTTGTTTTGGATTTATAATAGCAAAATGATTAGCATAAGTCAATTGTCGACTCTTGTGGTATAATAATTTTAATATAAAAATATCAATACAGAGTCAGAAGAGAAATAAATGAATTATAAAAGTGATGTTTTAGTTATAGGAGCAGGTGGAGCAGGGCTTACAGCAGCTTTACATGCTAAAGAGAGTGGAGCTAGAGTTATAGTTATTACAAAAGAGTATCCAACACGAAGTCAAACATGTATGGCTCAGGGTGGTATAAATGCAGCCCTTGGAAATGTAGAAGAAGATAGTGTTGAATCTCATATTGCAAACACACTAAAGTCAGCTCATGGTGAAGCAGATGAAGCAGCTGTTCGTTTTATGTGTAGTGAGGCTATCAATGCAGTAGAGTGGCTAGATAGTATAGGCGTTTGTTTCTCTCGTGCAAAAGATGCAAAAATAGCACAGAGAGCTCTCGGAGGAGCTTCTGCTGCTCGCGCTTGTTATGCACAAGACTATACTGGGTTAAAAATACTTCACACTATATATGATAGATGTTTGCAAGAGAACATAGAAATGAAAAATGAGAAATATCTCTTAGAGCTTCTCAAAGATGAAGAAGGTAGAGTGAAGGGTGCGAAAGTATTAGACATTCGAAGTGGAGAAGTAGAAGTTTATGAAGCAAATGCAGTCATAATGGCGAGCGGTGGTTATAGTCGTATTTACGATAAAAACTCTACTAATTCCACTGCTTCAACAGGTGATGGGATTGCGGTAGCTCTTAGAGCAGGTGCGAAGCTTATAGACATGGAGTTTATTCAGTTCCATCCAACTGGACTTAAAGGCTCATCCATTCTCATAAGTGAATCAGCTCGTGGAGAGGGTGGCCATATTGTGAACTCCAAGGGTGTGCGTTTTACTAACGAGCTAGCCCCTCGTGATGAACTCTCTCGTGCCATAAACGCAGAGATAGCAAAGGGTGAGCAAGTTTTTTTAGACATACGACATCTTGGAGAAGAACTGATAAACGAGGGTTTACCTCAAGAGAGGAAACTAGCAAAACTGTATGAAAATGTAGACCCGGTTCATGAGATCATACCTATTCGTCCAGTTGCACATTACACTATGGGTGGGATTGAAGTAGATCATAAGTCTCAAACTTCACTGAGTGGTCTATATGCTTGTGGAGAATGTGCAAACCATAGAGTGCATGGTGCAAATCGTCTGGGTGGAAACTCTCTTTTAGAAATCGTAGTTTTTGGAAAAGAAGCAGGATTAAACGCAGCAAAATTTGCACTTTCTCAAAATACTGAAAGTTCTTATATTGAGCAACCTGATGTAATGAATGATATAAAAGCAGGTAAGAATGAGATAGATTTTTATTCGTTTCGTCAGCACATCGGTGATATGTTTTATAAAGATGTAGGAATAGTAAGAACAAGAGAGCAGTTAGAATCAGCTCTAAAAGAGATTTTAGAGATTAAAGAAAAACTTCCTTTGATGGGTGTAAAAGACACTTCGAAGGTATACAATACAAACCTTGTGGAGTTTATAGAGTTTAGAAATGTGTTAGCCGTTTGTGAGCAGGTTGTTTCATCAGCACTTAAACGCGAGGTGAGCTGTGGTGCTCACTATATAGTTTAGTAAAGAGTTGGAAATTATGATAAATATAAATATTAAACGTGAAAATGAATTTGTAGAATATGGTGTTGATTTAGAAGACGTAACACTTCTTGAAGTACTTATAGAGATTAAAACAAAACAAGATGTAAGTCTAGCATTTAGTAGTGGTTGTCGGAGCAGCGTTTGTGGTTCTTGTTCAATGCGAGTAAATGAAAGAGAGGTCTTGGCTTGTTCTTATAAGGTACAAGATGGAGATACAATTGAACCACTTAAAAATGTAGAGGTTATACGAGACTTAGTTACTGATATGGATGCTTCTTATACTTTTAATGCAAGAGCAAAAGCATGGCTACAAGAAGGTCTTGGTATTTCACTTACTCAGGACGATGCGAAGATAAATGAAGTACAGAGCGACTGTATACTTTGTGGATCATGTTACTCCGCTTGTCCTGTTTATAGTGTTAACAAAGACTTTTTAGGACCTTTCGCATTGACTAGAGTTTGGAAGTATGTAAGCGATAAACGCGAGGGTGAACCTAAAACAAAAATAGATAATGTCCAGCTTAATGGTGTGTGGGATTGTACACTTTGCAATGAATGTACAATAGTTTGTCCTCAAAATATTTCAAGTAAAACAGATATAGAGAAACTACGTTTTAAATCTGCACAGTATGGATATATGGATCCTAACTTTGGTGGATTTGGTAGTTTTGATGGAAGTCCTAGTTTCTAAAGCTAACAAACAAACATGTTATAATAATTTAAAATATAAAAGGTAAAACAATGGCAAAAGAATACTCATTTGATATAACAGCAAAAGTAGATATGCAAGACTTTAAAAATGCAATAAATTTAGTAGATAGAGAAGTTTCAAACCGTTATGACTTTAAGGGAACAACTTTTGAAGTTACTTACAGTGAAAAAGCAAAGACATTAGTCCTTATAGCTTCTTCTGATAATAAAGTCGATGCACTTAAAGACATAGTAATCGCAAAGTTTTTAAAACAGGGACTTTCTTCAAAAGTTTTAGAAGAGTTAAAAGTAGAAGACTCTTCAGGTGGAAATAGAAAAATGACTTTTAAAGTTGTTGATTATATAGAGAGTAAAGAAGCAAAGAAGATAACAGCAGAAATAAAAAAGATGAAACTAAAAGTAAATGCTCAGATAGAGGGCGATAGCATCCGTGTAAAAGGTGCTAAACTTGATGAGCTACAAAAGGTTATAGCAATGGTTAAAGAGGCTGAATGGGATGCTCCTTTAGTTTTTGAGAACATGAGATAAAGGGAAAGTTATGAAAACAAAGATGAGTGTTAATGAGGCAGCAGGATTTTTAAATATTTCTAAAGAAGCTATTCATAATCGTATTCGCAGAGGTTCTATAGAAGTCCTTGTCGAGAATGGGGTTAAGATGGTTGTATTAGACTCTAAAGACACATCAGCTAAGCCAAGACAGAGTACTGTTAAAGTGAATAATAACAACGATAAATATAATAAACTTTTAGAAGAACAAAATGCTAAACTTCAAGAGAGGATTACACTTTTAGAAAATGAGACTCGAAGTCTGCGAGATCAAAAAGAGTTAATGCTCATTGCTGAGAGAGAGAAAATAGAGCAGATTTATATAGATAAAGATGAACAGCTAAAAAACATACTAGCAACTCTTTCTTCACAGTTACAGATATCAGCTCCAACTGAAGATGTAGAGACGATAGACACACATGTTGAAGAAGAAATAACTGAAGAAATTGATGATAAAAGTTCTCTTATATCTTTAAAGAAACATCTGAAAAATTTGGATATATCTGATAAAAAGATTAAAAAGATTCAGTCACGTTTTCTTAAAAAATCTTTGAAAGATGAGAGAATTATAAGTATAGGAAAAAAGTACTATTTAGACACAAGTAAGTATGACTATAGTGATTTAATAAAATAGAGAAAGAGTCTCTATTTTATAAGTCAGCTTTATTTAAAGTAAGACCCTTAAGATTTGAGATAGGGTAAGAGTAAGTAAGACCTTTTCCATCCCCTGTTATATCCAATTCATCGATAACAGACTTGATAATAGGTTCGACATTTTTTGTTTGTGTTATAAATAATAGGTCTGAATTAATATTTTCCGTATGGAGTCTATTGTAAATACTTTCTAGTTTTTCAAGTCCCATCCCATGGGCTTCTGTTATTGTCACTCCTCTCGCTCCAGCACTCTTAGCGGCACAGAGAGCTCTTTCTTCGCCTTCTTTTGGAACTATAACATGTACAGCAGAAAAGGACATTTCATATGAGTGACGCTGTCCTGTTCCTTGAATGTTAACCGTAGTAAGACCCATATTATGGGCATCTTCAATGGCATGTCTAAACTCATCGCGTTTAATAGCATCTTCCTCATGCTTACCTTTTATACCCATATTCTCTGTGATAATTCCATAAAGCATAACAGTTATCATAGGAAAAAGTGAAGCAAACGCGATAAGACCAAAACCATCTATAAGTGGATCGCGTCCTGGTATGTTTGTAGCAAGACCAAGACCAAGTGCTGCAACAAGTGGTACAGTAACTGTAGACGTTGTAACCCCACCACTATCATAAGCTATGGGAATGATGTACTTTGGTGCTATAAACGTAAGGGCAATTACAATCATGTATCCAGCCATGATGTAGTAAACTATTTCTCCACCTACGACAATGCGATAAGCACCTAAAGAGATACCAATCGCTACACCAAGAGCAACGAAAAGACGTAGAACAAAGTCATTTATCTTGCCATCACTTATCTCTTTAGCTTTTCTTGCAATAGCTGTCAAAGAAGGTTCTGCCATAGTTGTTGAGAAACCTATGAGAAAACCAAATGAGTAAACTATAACATTGCTATCGTATTGTGTTAGCTCGAAAGCCATAGTCTCACCAACAGAAAAAAGACCCATCTCTAAACCAACAATAAAAGCATCTAAACCTAGGATTACAAGCCCAAATCCAATGATGACATTTTTAAGATTATCTATAGGTTTTTTTAGAATTGCATATTGAAAAAACAGGATGATTGCTAAAATAGGCACAACATCTATAATGACTCCACCAATTCCTTTGAGTATGTTTAAAAAGGAAAAGTCAAAGTTTACAGCATTATTTGCTACTGCATCAGCTATGGGAAGAATATGAGGAACTTGCTCAACAGCATCTATAAACTCATAAACAAAAATACCATAGAACTGAACAAAAATCATAGGTGTTAAAGAAGCAAATGCAATAAGACCAAAACCATCTAAAACAGGATTTCTCCCCTTTATAGTAGAAGCTAAACCAATGCCAAGAGCTGCTACAAGAGGTACTGTCACGGTAGATGTTGTTACTCCACCGAGGTCATACGCAAGACCTACAATCTCTTTAGGAGCAAAAATAGTAGCCGAGACAACCATAACATATCCACTAATGATATAGTAGTGGATGGGGTGCCCTTTAATAATTCTGTAAACACCAATAACTATGGCAAGTCCAACTGAAAATGCAACTACTAAACGCAGGGTGGTAGCATCGATTCGACCTGAACTGATAGAGGCTGCTTTTTGAGCGATAACGATGAGGGCAGGTTCGGCGATAGTTGTACCAAAACCAATCATAAAGGCAAAAATAACAATGAGTATAGTAGAGTCTTTACGAGCAAATTCAGTCGCTAGACCTTCTCCAACGGGAAAAATACCAACTTCAAGACCAAGTAAAAAGATAGCAAGACCGACACCAACTATGGCAAGACCAATAGTCGTACTCAACCAGTTATCAGGAACACTCTGAATAATAGCGAGTTGAAAAAACATAATAACAAGAATGATAGGCAAGAGGTCACGAAAAGACTCTTTTAGAAGTTGGAGAAAGGATGCAAAACTTAACATGGTAAACCTTGAATTTATTTGTATCTAATAATAGCTAAAGTATTCTATACTTAGCTTAGAATAAGGGTCTGCTTTCAAGTACATCTAAAGCAAATAAGCTATAATCATGCTCTTCTTTAATGGTTTCGTGTCCGAGTGGCCGATGGTGCAACCTTGGAAAGGTTGTGTAGAGCAATCTACCGAGAGTTCGAATCTCTCCGAAACCACCACCTTTATCTCCCTGTTCTAGTCTATTTTTGAGATATTGATTTTTTAGTTCATCAATAATTTTGATTTGGACACTCTTCATATATCTTGACACAGTGTTTGTTTCAAGAACAGAAAGATGAAGTTGAAAATGATATATGTCATTTTTAATATTATATGCTGAGATAGACATAAGTTTGGCTTGAATTATAGCATTATTTATACCTAAAAGCTCTTTTAAATTTATATGATAGTCTATCGCTTTACTCGTGTTTAGCATAAGGATGTCCATTTATCCATTTCCCTTGATTAATATTATCTTGTATTATAGATGAATTTTCGGAATTAATGCTTTAAAGTAAGTCCCAAATAAATTCATAATAAAAATTATATCGCCCTCTTTTAAAAAATACACAATTTAAATATAAGAAATATGATGTAATCCTTATGGATGAAAATATGCCTAAAATGAATGGTATAAAAGCTACACAAGAGATTATTAGATTAGAGAAAGAGCAAAACCTAAAACATACAAGAATCATTGCATTAACAGCGAATGCAATTAAAGGGGATAGGGAAAGATTTCTAGAAGCTGGCATGGATGACTATCTCGCCAAACTATTTGATCAAGCCAAGTTGGTTGAATCCTTATCCAGATAAAATTAACCTGCGATAAGTTTATCTGTTATGGGCCCTTGAACCTTATGTATATGCATAGTCGAGAGTTTATCTAGATCTTCTTCATCTTTTACAAATGTTGCAATGATATCTATTCCTAAGGAGTCTGTTACAATTTGAAGGGAACTCATCGAATCACTTGACTGGTCGAGCAAGAATGAAATATCAGCTTTTATAAACGCAGGGTTCAGTAGTTTGAGGTAGGCAAAACTATTTGATTCCCCAGTAAAAGAATTTATGCCAAATCCAAATCCATATTTATTAAAGAGATAGACAAAACTTTTTACTATCTGTGTATTATTAATCGCAAAACTATCTGAAACTTCAAAAGAGAGTTTAAAGTTTATGTTTTTTGCATGAGTCTCAAAAAGTAGAGATAGCTCTTCAAAAGTAGAAGGGTCTTTTAGAACTTCGTTAGACAAACGGATAGAGCAGATAGTGTTATCTACCTCTGCGTGAGACTTCGTGATAAGGTCTTTAAGAGCTACTAGGTACATTTTACTAACAAGACCAAGGTTGATCGCTGGAGCAATAAAGTCACCATAGTAATAGCGTTTACCTTCTCCTCCATCAATAATAAAGGTCATAACCTTGTGGTTAGTCTCTTTTGTAGGGGCATTTACAGTTGGCCAGAACTTCAGAGCAAAGAGTTTTTCTTCTATAGCCTCTTCGATGATAGCTCTCCACTGCTCTTTACCCATGGCATTATCATCATCTTTTTCTTCATAGAGGTGAATATTTTTGGAGTCACTTGCTTTTGCCTGTGAAAGAGCATTGTCAGCACGTGTAAGAAGTTCACCGACACTAACACTAGGCTTAAATCTATAAATACCCATATCTACATAAGCAACATTTGCATCAAGTTTATAATGAGTCACTAGAGAGTCAAATTTATCATTTATTGTGTGGGCTATTGTATTTACATCTTTGGCTTCACAGCCGGGAAGCATAAGGGTAAATTCAGTTGAATTAACACGGGCTATAACACTCTCTTCATTTTCATGACAAATTTGTGTAAATCCATTTGCTAGTTCAAGAAAGAAGTCATCAGTACTTCGCCTTCCAATAGACTTTATAATAGCCTCCTCACTACTTAAAGCAACAAAGAGGACTGCTCCTCCATTGATTCTATTTTCTTGTTTTATGAGGCTCGAGAGCTTCAACATAAGGTAACGTCTATTAAAGAGTTTGCTTACAGGATCGTTATAGAGGAGCTCTTTATTTCTCTGTGCTGCTTCATTTCCTTTTTCAAAGATATCTTCTACTTTTTTAACCATAGTGTTCATCCCCTTGACAACATCTTTAAACTCTGTTGTGTAAGGTTCTCCTTCTTGTATGACAAACTCATTTTTTAGAATTGCTTCTGCTTGGTCTTGTATGCGTTTAAGAGGCTTTAAAACAAAATGCAGAAGGATACTTAATGTAATAAGAGCGAGTGACACAGAGATAAAAAAGATATAAATGAGCTTGATAAACATTTTATAAAGAGCTTTATACACAACAGTTGTATCTCCCTCTACATTAACCTCTCCAGTGATTTCCCAGCCAAGAGTAACATCGGCTCTAACCGTTTGTAGTTTAACATTTGCAAATTTTACAAACCAAAGAGGAACACCATCAATAGGATAAGCATCCTCTTGTTTATATGTAAATTTTTCATCTGCCGAGGTGTATTCTATTAGTCTAAAGTAACCACTATCAAACTCTGAATCTATAGTAGTAATCAAGAATGCTTCTTCATCACCAGCCTGTGCTAGGTTACTAGAAAGTGTTGATATATTGTTAACGGTTGTCTCATAAAGACTTGTAATCATATCTTTCTTAGCTGACACATAGTTGATGTACATTACAGCACCGAGCATAATGACAATAATAGTCGATACAGCGATTGCTACTTGTTTAAAGAGAGTCATAGTTTTTTCCTTTTCATATTGGCTTCGAGTTTTTTCCATTTTTTAGATTTTGGACCCGTGTCACCGTTTATCATTTTTACAACTTTAACTATATCCTTGCGTTGTGAAGCAGGAAGGATAAGACGGTTATTGTTGTCTAAGATGAGTATGTCTTTTGTGGTTTTTGGTTTTGGTACTTTAAGGTATGAAAGTACCATATGAGAGATTTTTTTACCACTTCTGCTCTTATAGATAATATAGGTGAACTTTAGTCTTCTTGGATTAATTCCAAGTTCTTTTAAGATGTAGTACTTTGCTATGGTATAGTCTTCACAGTCACCAGCATCTTTTCCTATAAACTCATAAAGTGTAGCCCAGTAATCACTCTGTGAATAAACCTTTTTATCACTTTTGTACTTTATGAAATTAATCCAAGTATTTACGACATTGAGTTTTTTCATGTCGCTTGCATCTTTGAGTTCTAAGAGTAGTTTTGTTTTTATTGCCATAAATCTATTTTTAGCAAACTTACCATATTTTTTCTCAGCACTCTCTTCTATCTCTCTTGTGATGAGCTCAGAGCTAAACACCGGAGAATATAAAAATACCAACAATAAAAAAAAGTGAACTACAGTTTTCATTCTTCAATTATACTTGTTTTAATTTTGTCTTTTATTAAAGCCAGCAGTTCCGGCCTTAGCTTGAGAGGTGAATTCATCGCTATATGGTTTAAGATAAGGAGGAATTGCCCGTCCTTTGAGCTTCATCATGTCTAAAAGCATGCTGTCGGCAACTTCCTGCGCATTCTCTTTTTTTACTTCTGTAAGGTAGGTAAAAAGAAGTTCTCCTAGTCGTTGTAGTGAAATCTTCCAAGTAGAGTCAGTCTCTCCATAGATCCATAAACCAAAAGCATAAAACTCTTCATACACACTTTTATTTTCGAATAAAAAAGACATAGTATGTTTGAAGTTTCCACTGTTGTAAGTCAAGTCCCAAAATCGTGCAAAACGTTTCATGATTTGTATATCATTAAAAGAGAGTTCTGAGTTTTTGAGTATGTCATAAGGAGGAATGTTACTATAAACCATTTGAAACTCTTCATCATGGCGTTTGATGTAAGTTCCTGAGAGTTTTTTAAGAATTCCAAGTTGTATTTCACAAGAACTCATACTAACAAGTTTGTCTAAGTTAGCTCCAAAACTTTTAAGTGATTCGCCGGGTAGCCCGATGATAAGGTCGAGGTGAATATGTGCCGTTGTTTCACGCTCTAAGAAATGAACGTTATCTTGTATTTTATCTAGTTTGAGTTGTCTTGAAACATTGTTAGCAATTTCAAGATTAAGTGTTTGTATTCCTATCTCGAGTTGTAATGCACCATTGGGGAAAGCTTTTATCTTATCTCTAAGTGATACTGGAAAATGGTCAGGGATAACTTCAAAGTGAGCAAAATAAGGAGGTTCTTTGGAGAGAAAAAAGTCTAAGATTCTATTTGATGATTTGATATTGAGGTTAAAGGTTCTGTCTACAAACTTAAAGTTCCTCGCTCCTCTTTGCCAAAGTTTTTCAAACTCTTCTAAAACATTATCAAGATTAAATGCACGTACTTTCTCATCCATGGAGGAGAGACAAAACTCACATTCAAAAGGACAACCACGAGAGACTTCAACATATATATATCTGTTTTGAATGTCATGGTCTGTATAGTACTCATAAGGAAGTTGTAGTTCTCGCAGTTTAGGAAGAGTCATTTTAATAATTCGTTCATTAGCAGAGTTATTGCCTATAGCTACACAAAGTTCATAAAACGCGAGGTCGCCTTCCCCTTGGATGATATAGTCAGCATCATCTAAGTCTACACGAAAAGGTGTGTAACTTACCTCTGGACCACCTAAAACGATTTTTATATTGGGGGAAACTTTTTTTATTATATGGATAAGTTCAGCAACTTCTGAGACATTCCAAATATACACACCAATTCCGATGATATCAGGTGAATTCATAAGAAGTTTTTCTGCCACACTTTGCATGGCATCGTTGATACTAAATTCTAGTATTTGTGTGTCTTTTTGAAGGGAGTGCATATTTGCATAAAGGTAACGAAGCCCAATAGCACTATGGGTAAACCTTGCGTTCAAAGTTGTTAGTATGATTTTCATAAGGGAATTTTATCATAAATACACTCAAGCTAAAAGGGGGAAGACTTGAGTGTAGAAAATTGTTAAGAGTATATTTAATATCTCATGTTATGAAAGGGTAAAACATAATCGAGACTTATAATTATAATAATTATAAGTAAACAGTAGGTTAATAGTTTAGATATAATTCCATTATGGCAATTTTATTATCAATATTTTACTTTTTTTACTTTTCTATTGTTGGTGTTTACATCATTTTTTTACCAAAGGTTATCTCAGACTTTGGTTACAGTGCTCTTGAAATAGGCATTATCTTCGCATCGGGTCCTTTGGTGCGTTTTATACTCCCATTTTTGTTTATACATGGTTTGGAGTTAAACAACAGAGTCTTTAATGTAGCCCTTCTTGTTATGGCACTGAGTAGTATTGCATTTTACTTCTCTATAGATAACTTTTATAAATTACTCACATCAAACATATTTTTAAGTCTCGGACTAGGGCTTATTCTACCCTATGTTGAAGTTATATCTTTAGATACTTTAGGCAAAGAAAGATATGGAAAGATACGACTTTTTGGTTCTATAGGTTTTGTCCTTGTTGCCCTTGTCTTAGTTAAAATACTTGATTCGCATACTATTGCATTGAATTTTTTACTCACACTAACATTTGTAACAGCAGCGGTAGCATTTGTTATCTCACAAGTTTCGAGTAAAGATAAAGAACATGAGCCAAAACATGAAAAAAATGATATAAATCTTTTTGCAGATTACAAACTGTGGGTTGGACTTATTTTGATGCAGATGAGTTTTGGAGCCTATTATAACTTCTTTACCATCTATGCTACAGATAATGGAATTACATTAGATATGACTATATACCTTTGGAGTTTTGGAGTTTTCACAGAGATTATTATGCTCTATTTTCAAGGACGATTTCTGAGAAAAGGATTACTTCGTATCTTAGAATTCACAACTTTGATGACAGCTCTTCGATGGTTTTTACTCTTTGCCTTTGCTCAAAACATCTTTGTTCAGTTTTTGGCACAGAGTATTCATGCCCTGAGTTTTGCACTCTTTCATTCAGCAGCCATTAGTTATCTCTATGTACTATACAAACATAAGTCTTTAGCACAACAGTTTTTTTCTGGAATTACTTATGGATTTGGAGGACTCAGCGGAGCTTTAATAGCAGGGTATATTTATGAGTACTATGCAGAGTATCTCTTCTTAAGTTCGGCTGTAATGGCGTTTGGAGCTTTTGTGTTTTTAAATTTATGGGGGAAAGAGGTAAAGCCTTAAATCTTTTTTGCATTTCTTAAATTTTCAATATGTCTAGCAAGAGCATGATACTCGTTCAAGTAAGGTGATGAAATTTTATAAAGCAAAGGTCTATACTTTAGGTATGTTAACCATGCTATTTTACTCGGTTTTTCACGTCCCAGTTTAACAAGCTCGAAACTTACAGCTGCGTTTATAAAACCTTTGAGTAGTAACATCTCTGTATTTTTCTCAAAACGACGTGGAAACCATATCTCTTCAAGTGCTTCGTGAGCATCGTAATAACGTTTTTCATCTATACATAATCTATACTCTTTTATGAGTCTATCGTGTTGGCTGTACATTATTCTTCCTCGTCTATGAGCATCATATTTTTTCTCCAGTAGCCACGTCCACCCTTGAGTGAGATGCAGTGCATTGTTGGAAATCTATCTTTATATTCTTGTAGTCTATCTAGAGTTGCTTTTCCGCTATCACAGTAAAAAACAAAAACACTGCCATCAGGATACACTTTAAGTTCATGAGGATTAAAAACAGTTGTTAATGCTTTTTCTATAGGAGAAAGTATAGTATCTATGAGTACAACTGCTATTTTCTCTTTAGCAAGGTCACGTTTAGCTTCTAAGAACTCTTTTTGAGTCCATTGATCTGGATAATTCATAAACTAATTATATAGTAATAATATTTATTTAGGATAAAATGTCACATGTCTAATAAGAATAAAAAAAACTCTAAGATAAACCAGAGAATACGAAAATATTTTGATGATGAACCTTTTGATGTTGGAATTGAAAGTGTAAGTTCGGAGACCTTAAGTGAACTCTTCGCAGCACTTGGTATCTATGATATCTCACACAATAAAAAATTACTTTTAAAAACTATACGAATGATGTGGAGTGAAGCAGAACATTCTGTTCGCCAAAATATCCTCGATTTTTTCCAAAATAATGGAGAAATTTATAAATCAAACCTCCCAAAAAGCACAACTCCCGATGCTGTTTTAGATAGAGATGACAAGATAGAAATGTTACTCGGAGAACTTGATGTAAGCCATGAAGAGGCAGTACAGTTATATGATGCTTTCTCAACTATGCGAAGTAAAAAGATTACCATTGAAAAGATGGAATCAAAACTAACACATATCCGTCATGAACATAAACGCTCCCTCTTAGAAAAAGAGCTAGAGGGAAACTTTGACACAGATGATTCTTTTGAGTTTAATGCTTCCATTCTTTATGAGGTTTATGGACAGAGTTTTCACAAAATTGTGACTCTTAACACAAAACCATATAGTTTTGAATTTTTAGATAACAACTCATTCGAAGAGATAGTACAAAAAATAGGTGATGATAAACTTCTCGCTACAAAAACTAAACAAGAAAATACTCAAAAATTTACAGAGCAGCTACATTCACCACATGCTTACCTCACAACAAAACAAATAATAGATGCCCTGCGGTCAAGTCCTCCAAAGTCGCGATTTTCTCATCCTAGAATAGGAGAGAAAGTTCTTAAAGAGATAGTAATGGCAAAGTTAGAAGTGTCGCGTTTAGAACTTCATGAGGAAGAACTTTTACTTATTGTTGATGAATCTATAACTCTTCCATACTCAGAGCAAAAGCTTCCTTATAATTTGGAATTACACATAGAATTAGAAGGACTTCTGGAAGAGATTTGGAATGCTGAGCGTTTTAACTTTGACACTGTATTAGCAGAGCTAAAAGCAGAAGAAGAAAAAGAGTTCTTGCGCTCTTTGGAATCTTTAATAGAGGACTGTACTAAGTATACGGCACTCTTATATTTAAGTGATGAGGAGCTACATGTCAGAGTCTATGAGTTTTTACTTGACCTTATGCCTCATGGACTCTCCCTAACTCCTAAGATGCATAAAAAGATTACCAGAAGATTTGTGTATTCCATTTCTGAACTACTTATAAAAAAACAACGCCAAGAATTACTTGCTCGAACTATTCGTGACTTTAAAAACCTCTTTCCAATGGCTAGAGAGATGCGAAGAAAACTTACTCTTCACATAGGACCAACTAACAGTGGTAAAACATATACGGCGATGAAGAAGTTAGAAGAAGCAGATACTGGTTACTATCTTGCACCTCTTCGTTTACTCGCACTTGAAGGCTATGAGACACTCAAAGCAAAGGGCATCGAGAGTTCACTTATAACAGGTGAAGAACAAATACTCGATGACGAGGCTACACATATTAGCTCGACCATAGAGATGCTAAACTTTGAAGTCGATGTTGATGTTTGTGTTATAGATGAAGTACAGATGATAGATGACCGTGATAGAGGTTGGGCTTGGGCAAACGCCATCATAGGAACACCTGCTAAAGAGATTATTATGACGGGGTCTATTAATTCAAAAGAGGCCATTATAGCATTAGCTGAGTACCTTGGTGAAGAGTTAGAAATAATAGAATTTGAACGTAAAAATCCACTTACACTTTTAGAAGAACCAACAAAAGCCTCAGAGGTAAAACCGGGAACCGCCATCATCGCGTTTAGTAGAAAAGACGTACTAAGGCTCAAACAAAACTTTTCATCTAACTTTAGTGTGAGTGTTGTTTATGGAAATCTTTCTCCAGAAGTGAGACGTGAAGAAGCACGGCGTTTTCGTGAGGGTGAAACCGAAATACTTATAGCTACAGATGCTATTGCTATGGGAATGAACCTACCTATAAAAACCATACTCTTTTCTAAGGCTGAAAAGTTTGACGGTATAACACAAAGAAGCCTTATGCCATCAGAAGTACATCAAATTGCTGGTCGTGCTGGACGGTATGGACTAAGCGAAGAGGGATATGTAGGTGCATTAAATGAAGAAGCCCTCAAAATAGTCAAGAAAAACTTTTATAAAGAAGCAAAAACAATAACTATTCCCTTTAAGGTGATGGCAAATTTAGAACATATAAAACTTGTGAGTAAAATACTTGAAGAGAACTCTCTTGAGGTAATTCTAAGTTTCTTTGTAGAAAACATGGAATTTAATGGTCCTTTTTATGCCTCAGGTTTAAGTGATATGCTGGAGGCTTCAAGGATTGTTGATACTTATGATTTAGACATAGCAACTAAGTATCATCTTGCTTGTGCTCCGTTGACACTGAAATCCCCTTATATTGTAGAGGCTTATGAGAGTTATATTTTTTCCCTGCAAAAGCAAGAGAATGTTTACTATAATCCCCCTGTGCTTAATAGTGATCATGCAAGAACTACAGATGAACTCTTAAAAGCTGAGGACATGGTAAAAGAGATATCTTTATACCTGTGGCTTACTTATAGGTTTGGTGAGAACTTTGTAGATGAGAATAAAGCTCGAGAATATAGAAGTATTTTAAACAAATACATAGGAAGAACACTGCATCAGGCACAACTTTCTCAGATGTGTAAACTCTGCAGGGCACCTTTGCCATTAAACACAAAGTATGCGATTTGTCAGAACTGTTTTAGAAAGAACTATACACATGGACGAGGAAGAGGACATTCCTCAAGATAGAGTGCTTCTTTTAAGCCATATAAACTATAAGTTCTAGGGCATCTAAAAGTTCTTGGTTCGTTATGGAATCTCTCGAAGCTATAGCCAAGGAAGCACCTGTCCCATTTCTATCTCTTAGCCCATGATGAGATTCTTTTACACTTTGTATATCTGCACCACTTAAGTCAAAATCTGTATAGAGTGCCTTTGGATGGTAACTTAGTTTAGCAAGTATAGTTTTTAGGGCTATACTTTTTGCTGAGTAAGATGTTGTAGCTAACGTTATGTTATCACTCTTTATGCGCATGAGAACTTCTTCTCTTAGATTGTCTGCTATGAGCAGGACTATTGCCATTTCCTCTGCACCACTTAAGACTATATGAAACCTTCTCGATGCTTCGAGAATAAAACCAGCATAAAAGATAAGTTCTTTATATTTGAAATTGTCTAATTCATTAAAGTTGCTTGTAGACTCATCGTCTTGTGTTTGCAAAGAGATACTAAGTGCAACAAATGTGCCTTTTAGCTCATATGACATTCCAAGATCCATCCCTTTACGCAATATAGTCTTCGAATCTAAGCCATTAAGAATTTCAGGTTTAAAGAGCTCTATATGGCTAAAAGGATTTAAGCTGTGGAGTGCCTGAGTTATAAGCCCAGAGGTGTTTACTGTGGAGTTATCAAAAGTGTCGGTAATGAGGTCACAATTACCAGAGATAAGTGAATCTTCTTCAGAAGTGAAGAGATTATAACTTGTCATATCTCTATATCATCCCAAAACTCATTAAAGTCTAAGTTTGTCATCGCATTTTCATCATTAGTACCTTTTTGGCTTAACTCTTCTTGGACTTTTATAAAGTAGAGTTCGAGTGCTGCGTTTATCATAGTAGATTCATCTTTGTTTAAAATCTCTTTGAACTCGGCTAGTCTTTCATAATTATTTTGATTAATTGTTATATTCATAGTGTTATTGTACCGTTTTTTTGACATAGGACTTGTTATGTGGGATAGTGCAGTCTGTACAGTCTTGATGGATTTTCTTCTCATGTGTAAACTGACCACCATGACCTAAAGAACATTCACTGAAAATAGTGAAACCATCTTTTTCATATAAGCCTTCTTCTTTAAAGATGAAGTGAGGACAGGCACAGTGAAAACAGTTGAGGTATTCTACATTATGGCACTTTTTCTTTTCTGCATAGAGGAGGCAGAAATTCGGCTCCGTCTCAACCATATTTTCAAAAACAAAGTAATCTATTATTTGCTCTTTAGTGTAGTTCTGTTCTTGGAGTTTAGTAAGTATGTTGTTATGTTTTTTTTCATGCTCTTTTAGCCAAAAAGTATAAGTCATGAGATTCTCTTAAATGATTTTAGAAGATAGTATATAATAGATACTTGAGATAAAAGAAGTAAAAAGTGTATAACATATACCTGCGTTTGTTTGTTAGTTATACCAAAGTAGTACTCCAGTAGTTGATAAAAAACATAAGAGATAAGCATACCTAGAAGATACCCTTTTTGTTTAGCCACATCGACTAGCTCTAAAGGTTTAGAGTATTTTAAAAAGAGTGTTTCAGCACGAATGAGAAAAGAGCCAAAAGTGAAAGTAATTTGATACCCAATATAGATGATAAACGCGGTGCTATATGAGTACGAAAAAAGTAAAAAGTAACTAATAGCCAAGAGTAAAACTATCTCTATAAAAAGAGAAATCTTGAAAAAATAATCAATGTTTAAAATCTTATAGTAAAACTTTGCAACAACAAGCATAGCCAGTGCGAGAAAAATCCCACCTAGACTATAAACTGATGGTTCTAGTGGAGCATATAATATAAATATACTCCCAACACTTATTCCGAGAAAAAGAGAGTTTAGAAGTTTATACTTTATAAACTCTCTTATGTTTAGTTTCATTTTTTTCATATACCTTCTAGTATTTGAGTTTTAACCCAGCGATGTATGTAGTTGTATAACTAACAGGATAAATTGCATTATCGCGTACCCATAAAGCATTTTGTTGGTTAAACAGATTATTTATTTTAGTAAATATTTCCCAATTTTTCTTTTTATAAGTTGCAGATATATCTGTAGAATTAAAAGCATCTTGTTTTTGAGAAAAATTATTATTAAAGTCCTCTGCTGCAAAAGCTTCTGAACGATAAACTTGTGTTAAAGACAAAGTGGAATTTTTATTTGGTAGATAATTTACGATTACTTTTACATTATGATCTGATACACCAGGAAGAGTGTTTCCACTGTAGTCATCACCATTTTCTATTTCCTTATCTATAATTGCTTGAACATAATTATAATTTAATACCATATTGAGCTGATTGTTAAGTATATAATTATCATATATATCAAGTCCATATTTATGAGATTTATCAATATTAGTATTTCTAGAGTTAGTCCAACCCGGATCTGAGTAGTAATAAATTTCATTTTCCATATCAATATAAAAAGTAGAAATTTTAAATTTATTTGTTGCTACAATATGGTTATATCCTAAAGTATAGTTATTCGCTTTTGATGGTAGTACATAACCCATGTATCCAGTTGTAGGATTTGTATAGCTAAATAATCTATCTAGTTGTGCTGTTTGGTAACTACGTGAAAAATTAGTAAATACTGAACTATTCTTATTTAGTTTGTAATTTACTCCAAGTTCAATACCACTAAGATCTTCACTTTCACTGTCACCATTAGATTCATTGAATTTCATAATTTCATATCTCAATCCAGCTTTTAGCGTAAATTTATTTTTAGAGTATTCAGACATCAAGTAGATAGCTTGATTATCTTTCTCCATATTTAGATCTACGTTGGAGCTATTTTCATACTTTAAATCTGCATAAAATCCATCAATACCTACTTTGATAGATAAGTTGTTTGTTGTATAGTCAAGATATGTATTAAAAGATACATAGTTATAATCACTATGACCAGTGGAACTCCAAGCTGGTAGATCGTAATCAGAATTTTTTATTTCATTTGCAACTTGAGCACTAAGTGAGATATCATCATTTATAGAGTACTTTACAGAAGAACGTAGAACAGTTGAATCAAACCTTTGAGTAGAATAAGAACTAGCGAAACCACTGCTAGTTCCCTGTTGTCTAGGATTGTCCTTGTACTCATCTTCTGTCATTGTCCCTGCATAAGTTACATCAGTTGCTGTATTTGTTGCACCTATATTTAATGTTAAATCATCTGATAGAGAATATTCTAGATCTATAGATGCAGTAGTAAATTTATTTTCGTCTTTATTCCTATCTGTATCAATTTCTCTTATTCCATCATTCTTTTGAGTCTCTCCACTTACACTAACTGATAGCTTTTCCCATTTATGCCCAGCATAAAATGAAGCATCCCTTGTGCCATATGAACCAGCATATAATGAAACTTCTTTTGTATTGTTTTGTTTAGTAGTTATATTAATGACACCTGCATTGGCACCATCACCTCCGACTACGATTCCGCTAGATTTGATAATTTCTATTTTTTTGATTGAACTAGGCGATATAGATGCTAATAGTTGAGAAACCATATCTACATTGTTCATCTTTCTCCCATTGATAGTAACAACTATGTTTTGGTATCCATCAGCAACTCCAAACCCATGTATATCCATTTTTTGTAAAAAAGGATTTCCATATGCTGATGTTGCAAAAACAGAAGTACTTTTATTCAAAAATTCATATACATTTTGAACATGAGCTTTCTCTATGTCTTCTTGCGTATAAACTTCTACAGCATCTGTAGAGCTTAATTCATCAGTTTTTATGGCTGTTGAAGTAATGGCAATTGGAGCAAGTGTTATAGACTGAGTTGCATGTAGTTGGCTTAAAAAAGCACCTAGGAGTAATGATAATTGTATTATTTTTGACATAGTAGTCCTTAATATATTTATGTTTTTTATATGAGTTTAAATATTTTAAGAAGAGGGTGGAGAAGCTATTTTAATTGTGAGAGGTTTACCATCTAATGTGTATACAGAACAACCCTGTGCAATTATCTTAGTTAAAGATATATAGGCTTGTATCGCTGCTAGGGAAAAGTAGTTTTTTCCAAAACCTTTAGGTATATGCACGAGTTCTCTTTTGTTTTTTTCGAATTATAACCAAAATAGATGTTAAAATACTTTTATGAAACTTTCCCACTTAAAACAAATAGTAAACTACTTACAAGATTTTAAAAAAATATCGGCTGTTCATAGAGTTAGCGATACCATTATCAAAATAGTGTTTGACAAAATCGATGCTATTTACTTCAATATGACTCGTTCAAACTCTAGTATGTTTAAGTGCGAAGAGTATCCGCGTTCAAAGCTTTATAATGCTCCTTTTGATGTCATTATGGCAAAACGCTTTAATCGTGCAAATATCTTAAATATAGAACTTTTAAATGGCGATAAAATTATTCGTCTTAAGACTTCAATGACATCGGTATATAAAGAAGAGACAACTTACCTACAAATAGAATTTACAGGTAAATATACAAATATCATCATACTAGATGAGGAAAATGTAGTTCTTGAGGCACTCCGTCATGTAGACCTTTTCTCTTCTTTTCGTGAGGTTAGAGTAGGGCAAGCTCTTCTTGACGTACCCCAAGCTCCTTTTGTTGCTAAAGAGTATCCACTTGATAATGTAGAAGTATTTTTGTATGAGGCATATTCTCGTGAACAAGATGCAAAACTGAGTAATCTTAAAACCCAAAAAACAGTACTTTTAAATAAAAAACTAAAAAAACTAAAAAAACTCTATGAGCAACTAGATTCCCAAGCTGACTTGGAAAAGATGGCTAAAGAACAAGAGCATTATGGAAATCTAGTTTTATCCAATGCGAACACTATTAAACCTTATGCAAAGATACTAAAGCTATATGATTATGTAGAAGAAAAAGAGATAGAACTCACTATAGAAAAACCATGTCCAACAGCTTTTATGATAAGTAATATGCTCTTCTCTAAGAGTAAAAAAGCAAAACAAAGAGCGAAACATCTTCATATTGAAGAAGAATCGCTACTCTCAAAAATAGAGCATCTAAAGTTATTTATAAGTACGGTTGAAATGGCTCAAGATGTTGCTAAAATAGAACTGCTTTTCCCTAAAAAAGTACAAGCGAAAAAGATTAAAGTAAATGATTCTGTAGAAGTTTTCTGGATTGAGGGCTATAAAGTACAGCTTGGTAAGAATGAAAAAGGAAATATTGAGCTACTTCAAAATGCAAGAGCTAAGGATATTTGGATTCATTTAAAAGATAGACCATCCGCTCACGTTATCATTACAACAGATAAGCAAAACCTCCCTATGAATGTGATGCAAAGTGCCGCAAGACTCTGTGTGGATTTTACTACAACTACAAAAGATCGCTATTTGGTCGATTATACTCCACGAAGAGAAGTAACTATTCAAAATGGTGCAAATGTACTGTATAATAAGTATAAGACCATAGAGATAGATACTCGCTAAATGATAAAAGGAGTTAGTTATGGCTATTAGTCCACTAGGAAGTGTAATATTTACAAACCAGATGACTCCAGCGGTTTCTTCTGTTCAAAATGCACATCAAAATCGTGTAGACTTTCAAAACATGGTAGCACAGGCTACTGTCAACGAGAAAGATGAAAAAGTTTTAGAAGTCCGTCCAACAGAAGAGAATCAAGAAGTTGATGAAGATAGAGAACATACACGTGATGAGGCAGACAGAGAAACAGAGAGAAGCGAGAAACATGAAGAGGAAGAGGCTGAAGAAGTCGAAGCCGAACCTATTCATATGCTAGATATTAAAGTTTAAGAGAATACTACATCCCCAAAGAATAGTTCACGATTTTTTTCAAAATTTTCTGTTAAAGTAGTGAAGCAACCACCTAGTTCTCGCACTATTTCGATATTTGGTTCTATATAGATTTTATTTCCTTTTTTTTCCATTGTAATTATTTTGGCTTCTCTGAGCTCTTTGAGATGTTTAGAAATTGTGGGAAGGGAAAATTCGAAGTGCTCGGCTATGGTACTTACACAAGTGGTCATTGGAGTAAATACTCCAGCCTCTGGGTATTTCTTCTGTTAAATCTTTGTGGTAAACAACTAAAAGATTGAACACTTTAAAATCAGTCTGTTGAAACTGCTTTTGAAAAGGTCCATTCATGGCTGAATTTATAGCAACTGAAAAACCATTTGTAACTAAAGCTTTTTCTATTAGTGCGGGAGTTATTGTTTCGTTTTTGTTGTCTACGCTAAGTAAGTGTAAATCACCTTTTGCTTGTAGAGATATTGCACAGCATAATACTAGTACAAGTGTAATGATTTTTTTTCATTTGATTTCCTAAGGGTTTATGTAAGTCCAGTCGTTTTTTATACTCTCTATAAGTTCAACTACTCCAGCAGTTACAATTACAGAGCCTTCAACTAGGTCTTCTTCTTTTATTTTTAATGTTCGCATAGTGTTCCCACAAGCAACAAATTCTACTTCATACTGAATGAGTGCATCGACACGTACTGCAGTAACAGGGTTGTTTTTGTTTAAAAGTTTCATTCCCTGTGAATATGCAACTATTTTCATCATCACATTCTCAGGTCCATAAAATTTCAAAACATTATTCGCAACACTAAGTAAATGGTCTAGTGAGTGTGGTGTGCCATCTGAAATTCCAAAAACAATCTTTCGAGGGTTGTCAAACGATGGTTTTGGCTCAGCGAACTCGGTTTCCCCAAATGCAATAATACAAAAAGAGAGTAAAATTAGTGTAAACTTTATCATTTTTTATCCTTAGTTATGTTTTTTGTTAAATTTTTTTGTAGACAAGACTAAAGAGATTTCAATTCTACTCACTGTCCCATTCTAACATTCTGTAAGCTATTTCTACATTTTGTCTATGTATTGAATCGTAAAAATTCATATTTTTATATTCTTGCATTGTAACAATGTCAAGGACATCTGTTATATTTTCTCCATCTTCAATTAGAGTAGAAATCTGTTGGAGTAAACCTTTGATGTAGTTATATGTAAAATTTACAGAGTCAGGAGTGATTATCTTTCCATGTCCACCTATTATGTAGTCTACATCAAGATTTCTAATCTCATCAAGACCTTTGAGCCAACCTCTTAAGTTTCCCTCACGTATAGAGGGGAGTCTATCGTTAAACACCATGTCTCCTACAAAGACTATTTTTTTAGATGGTATGTAAACGTAAAGATCACTATCTGTATGAGCTTTTTGATTCACATGTTTTATGGAAACTTTTATACTGTTGATTTTTAAATTTTTTTCTTTTTCCACTAGTAGTGAAGGGTAGGTTTGTGTTGTTTTAAGGTAAGCCTCTTTGGTAATTCTTTTTTGCATTCTAGTCATTTCTTCTTTTGGAAGATCTGTAAACGCGGCAGAACCTATGATTTTTGCACCTATACTTTCGTAGTAGCCATTGCCTAACCAGTGGTCATCATGTAAGTGGGTGTTAACAACATAAGATATAGGAAGATTTTTGATTTTTTTCATTTGAGAGTATGCTTGAGAAGCATAAGAAAAGGAGGGACCACTATCTATTACAAGATAGCTAGTCCCCATGTTAACAAAACAGGAATTAGAAATATTTCCATTGTTATGCTCGTCCATCACTTCTGAGAGCCCAAAAAAACAGTGAGTTGCTGCTGCACTGATTTTTATAGGCTGAAGTTTATAGTCAAAGGAGAGGAGAGAATGAAATAATACAAAACTCAACATAAGTGACTTCAAAGCATAATCCTTAAAATAAGTAGTTTAATTCAACACGGTATTCGTTGTATGAATCTTTATCGCCATCACCAGCTTTTTCGCGGTCGTTAGCACTTGCTAAACCAACACGAATTTTCGCATATAAGTTTGGTGTAATAGTTTCACGGAAATCCATATGGAGGATGTTACTATCAGCCTGTACACCAGCCGCTTGTTTTGCTTCATCAAAGTCTTGCATTGCATAACGAGCAAGTGCACTAAATCCAGGAACTAAACCAGCCTTACCAAAGTCATAATTTACTTCAGCACAAACAGTTTGAGTGTTTGCATACCAGTTATACTGAGCCATTGCACGAGTATATCCACCAGTTGGGAAACCTCTCCATGGAGCTACGATATCCGCTTCGTCGCCAACCGCAGAGTAACCAACTTGAGCCTTAAGAGGACCCTTTTTAAGACTTAAACGTGCCATTACAAGTGAACTATCTAAAGTATATCTTTCTTTATAGCCTAAGTTACTTGTTGGAGTTGCATCAGTCGCAAGTGTACCTTTAAGTGTTGCCCCACCGATAGCACCACCCCCATTGTCCATTTGCTGCATATAGCGAACACCTGGAGTTAGAGAGTAACCATCGCCAAGAGTAATTTTATAGTTTAATTCACCCGTTAGTGATGAAACAACGTCAGGTACAGAACCATAAGTTATATCTACTTTAAGCCCTTTAACAGACTTGTTGCTAGCATCAACTACAATTAACTCATGTTGAGTATCTGCATTAGCAGCTGTAAAATTAGCAAAAGATAAACCTTGGTGTACTGCAGAGTCATCATTGTTACCCCAGCTATCTTCTGCAGAATCTTTAAATGTAATTACATCATGAAATGTAGTATGGTCACGTAATTTTTGGGCTGTGAAGTATGCTCCACGAATTTTTGTGTCAGGAATATCTTTCGTTTCAAGAACGAAACCTTCAAAAGTATTTGGAATCATTTTTGTATCATTTGATTTTGTAAGGAATGATTCAAAAATCTGACGACCTGTAATAACTTTTGTTTTTGAGTATTCGTACTGAAGATTAGCTTCAGCAAGAACAGCCATACTATAGTTTCCATTCTCTTTAACTTGATAACGACTAACAGTGTCTTTACCAGCTTTTACTGTACCGATGTTATCTGGACTCACACGTAGTGCTTCAAATGGACTGTCAGAGTAGTAAAGTCCAGCCATTGCACTTACACCTTGGTATGATGCAGTTTTATAACGAAAGCTACCACCAAGACCAAATGCATGACTATCATCTCTTTTGTTTAACTCATCAGCATCATCATTTGCCCAGTCCCACTTAAAAGCGTTCATTCTAAGTCTTCCATAAATCATTCCCTCAGAAAACATTTCACTAATGCTATCAACACTTCCTGGTGCTTGGTTTGTAACAAGCATCATATTGTTTTTAAATTCACGTTTTGGTTTTGCCTCATCAGCACTTATAGATGTAGTAAGTAAACATGCCGCAGCAGTTACTAAGCTTATGCGTAATTTTTTCATTTTTCCCCTTAACAGCTTCTAGAACCTTTAACCGGACACCCACAATCATAATCAACTAAAGTAACATTCCCCTCATTACTTACATCAACTATTTTTTCTCTTTTTATATAGTCTCTCGTAACATCATAGACAGCTCTTATTTTGTTTTCTTGAAGGTTGCTTCCTGCGTTTTGCAAGTTACCACCCCATGATGAAACAACATAAGTTTTGTCTAAATCTATTAGTTTTCCACCAATCATTAGTTTAGAGATTCTTTCTCCAGCTTTATTAGCAACGGCGATACTGTATGTAACACCACCGAGACGACTCATGTCTCCTCCTTGCTGATAAAGTGGATTCGCATTGAAAACATTATCTGCTATATCTTCTAAGAGAGTAGCAATTTGTTTCCCTTTTAAGTCAAATGTATATACGTTCGGGTAAGTTATACCACACATCTCATATACATTATCCATTAAAATGTTATCACCTGCAAGTACAGTAGTTCCCCATCTGTAGCCTGGTGTAAATGACATGTCACATTTCATTTCATCCATGATAGCATCATTGATAAGCTGATCAAAAGTTGAAAAGAATGTATCGCGTTTGTAAAGAATGTTCTTAGTTTGACCAAGTACTTCACCAAACTCTTTATCAAATGGTGCATATAGCTCATTTACAAGTTTTACACCCGCTGGATCTGCTGGAATAATATTTGAAGCTATTGGTACAAGTTTGTACTCGTAGTCAATTACTTTTCCATCTTTAGCATCTATATCTAAACGCCCGATAAACTTACCATGACTTCCAGCAATTACAATTACTGTTCCATCAATAGTGATAGGTTGAGGAGAAGGGTCATGTGTATGTCCACTAAGTATAAAATCTATACCATGAACTTGACGCGCAACTTCTTGATCAACACTAAAACCATCATGAGAAAGAACAACAACACAATCAACTTTATGCTCATCTCTTAACTCGTTTACATATTCCTGAAGTGTATCTAGTCTAAGACCAAAACTCCAACCTTCAGTAAACTCTTTAGGATTCGCAGTAGATGTAAATGGAAAAGATTGACCAATAATACCAATCTTAGCACCACCTTTTTCTTCAATCGTATATGGTTCGAAAATAAGTTCTTCATACTCATCTGCAAAAGGATCGTTACCTATAACATTTTGAGTAACAAACTTAGCGTCTAGCATTTCTATAAGCTCTTTAACTCTCTCTTTACCGTAAGTAAATTCCCAGTGGCCAACCATTACATCAACACCAAGATAATTCTGTGCTTTAACAATAGCTTCACCACGAGTCTTAAGAGCAACTCCTGTTCCTTGCCATGTATCACCCGAATCTAAAAACAGTACATTTTCATTACCGCGTTCAGTTCTTACACGCTCAAGATAAGTTTTAATATGAGCAATACCACCCATTTTTCCAAACTTCTTAGCTAACTCTTCAAAATCAACATGAGTATCAAAGTAAGCATCTAGTGAACTTGGTTCCAAACCATAATGTTTTGCAAACGCATCACCACATAAAAATCCTGGTGTACCTACAAGGTTTGGAGCAGAGATCAATGTTGATGGCTCCCTCCAATACAATGGCTTTATATGAGCATGAATATCACACATATGTAAAAGTGTAAAATTACCAGTTGCCTTAAAGTTATATATATCATTTATAGATATTTGAGCGGGTGTTTTTGGAGAGACACAGCCAGTTGCGGCTGCACCAATTCCAAAAACAGCTGCAATATGCATAAAGTCTCTTCTAGAAATATCCATTATTCAGTCCTATCTCTTAAGGCCAGGAATTGCAACTTCCGTGCCCTTAGCTTCATGTGTAAGATATACTTCAAGTGCAACCATTTCAGGAGAACCTAGAGGAATAACTTTTAGTAGTGCATTTTTCATACAGCCTTGAAAACGACGAGGTAGTGTTCTTAAAGAAGACTTAGTCATTCTATATGCTGGCCAAGTAGCTGCAACTGCAACACCTTTTGAAGTTAAATCCGGTAAAGGTTGAGTTCTAAGAACTGCACCAACGATATCGGCAGAGTGACATGAGTTACAAGATAAACCTCTTCCACCACGAGCAGTCATATAAGTTTTTTCTCCAAGCACAAACGCTTCTTTAATATACTTATCTGCATTAACATCAATATTACTTTTCTCACCATTAGCAAGAGTTTTTACATAAGCACTCATGTCAAACATATCAGAACTTTTAAGCTTAAATGGTTTATGAGTATTTTTACTCATAAGTCCTTGAAGAGCTTGACTAACTGTAACAACTTGCTTAAATTCTTTTAAGTAACGAGGAAAACCTGCTATATATGCTGGTAGATCATCTTCACTGATGTTAAAAAATGCAGCAACACCAGCATCTCCACCACAATATTCTTCCAGTAACTCTTCACCATTAGATATCATTAAGTCTGCTGGATTATTTTCTAGCATATCCGTATACATAGCACGGTCTGAATCACTCATAGCAAACTGTTCACCAGCAAACGATAATGATGAAAGAAGTGTAATAGATAAAGCTATTTTAATTCCTGTTTTCATTGATTATCCTTTTGGTTTAATCTTTTTACTTTTTTCATTTACTTCACCAGTATTATCTGTGTAAGTAACTTTTAATGTGCCTTTACCATCTACTTTCATATATGTTGTAAAAACAGGGTTAGTAGATAAAGATTCCCACACTGTCATATTTGTGATGTCTTTTCCATTGTAGTTAAACTTTACATTATTTATAAATTTGGCTGGTATCAACTCTTTTGTCTCTTTGTGTTTCTGTGTACCAGTATCCATTGGGTGCATAACCATAAAACTAACTTTTACAATTTCACCATCTTTAAACTTTTTTGGCTTGATTTTAATCAGTGACTTTCTTTTTTGCATTTTAATCTTCCTATAATTTATATATATATATATATATTTATTTAATTAATTAATTAACTAGTTTGGTTAAAATCAACCACACCCACCGATAGTTACTTTTACGTTTTGAGATGCACTAATGAAGTCACCATTACTTAATTCTACTAAAGCAGTAACATCTTGAGTTCCACCAAGTTTAATACGAGTTGAGAACATTGCTTTTCCATTAGCTGGAGTTAAATACACATCTATAGAACGTGCATTGAAATTATGAGAAGCTAAAATATGAATAGCTTTTACATAGTTATTCTCTGTCATAGGAGAGTCAATGTTAACTGTTACTGGAACAACGGCACCGTTTTCAGCAATTTCTGGAACTTTAAGTTTTATCTTTGATGATACTGTAACTGTTTTGCCTCCAGTGATAGCATCAACAGCTGTTTGGTAAGACATTGTATTTTTACTTACAACTTTTGTTTCGCTTGCAAAACTTATTGCCGGTGTTAGTGCACTAGCAGCAGCAACTAAACCTAGTTTTTTAAAAAAATCTCTTCTTTGCATAATTTAATTTCCTTTTATCTTTCAGATACGATATATGAAGTCATATCACATATTTCTTGTTCATTGAACAACTTAGTTGTTAAGTTAACTGTCATGTGAGTGTTAGCATTTTCAACGCGAGGATCGGCAATTTTTTGATAAACAAATTGATTATCTCTTACTCCACTATCAACAAAAATAGCTTTGTATCCAGTTAAATCCGGACCAATATTTCCAGCACCTACGGCACCTTCTATATTATGACAAGCAACACAGTTTCCGTATTGTTTTGACTTTCCATTAGCATTTTTCTTCGCTAAGCCTTTAGGTAACTTACCTTTTACTTTTCCACCATTTAAGTTGTGAAATATAAAAGCACCTCTAGCAATTGAATCTTTGTCATTAGTTACACAATTACTAGGCATAGTAAATACTTTAGCCGGTGGCAATAAATCTTTTTGAATCAGTTCACTTGCATTAGGCTTTTCTATTACACTACTATAATCAGCAGCAAATAACGAAGTACTTACAAGCAACGATATCATAATGGTTTTCTTCATTAAAAATTCCACAATACTTATTCTTAACGAGTACTCATCTTCAAGTAATAATATTTTCATTTTATTTTCCCATCTATTTTTTTTACTATTTTTCTATTTAACATTATTTGTATAAGTTCATCTTTTGAGTACTGGTCAAACTTCTCGTATGCTTCGTCAAAAAAGAGTTTTCTATCTTCTTTGTCAATTATATCCTGTAGATAGACTAAAGAGTTAGCGGAATAATCAGCATAAATATTGTTTGCATACTTTTCTTTTTTAAGTATATCATAGAGACCACTTTTTGTAATGTTGATAAAAAAGGAGATATCATCGTCTTGGTCTCTAAAATAATCTAAATATTTTTTTGGTAATACAAAAACAAAACCACCAATGATTTTTCCATTTCCATCTTGCATGCTGTCATAAAAAATATACTTATTATCTTTATCTAATAACCCAGTTAGTTTTAGCTCCTTAAAATCAACCGTCTTTAAAGTTTGTATATGAGAATAGTTATAGTTTCTGTTTGCGAGAATATAATCGGAGATAGCTAAATTTTGCATCATTAATACTGCAGTATCAATGTACTGTACATCTAGTAGAACATATAAATCAATGCCGATACTACTAAAAAATTCTGTAATCGATTTAAAAAATGAGATGACTTCCACAAAACCGAGTCTTGTTCCATCTTTGGCATAAATGGGAACAGTCGCCTTGGTTCCCACTCGTCGTCCAATTTCAATAGAAGCCCTAGGATTTGTATGTGTGTCGAAGTACTTGAGGTCTAGCCTGTAGTCTCCAATGGGCATTCCCGTATAAACATTATCCCAACTCCGGGCAAATATATTTAATTCTTCTGTTAGAATTTGTGCTCTGATATGAAGGCTAGTCTCTTTTTCTATACTATTTAGCGCATCGGTTAGTAATTCATATCCTAAATCTTCGTCATCATTTTCAAGTGCATTGACGAGAGCTTCATTCTTTGATAACAAAATAGCGACTTTTAAATCATCCATCTGATGAGTTTTGAGTTGTGCGGCAATCGTCAATCTCATTTGATCCACAATATTGTTTAGTTTTTGCTCATTCACTTCATTATTAAAATAAAAAAAAATGGAAATAGTAATGGCAGTAAGTAGAACAAAAATTATAATTATTTTTTGTAACATAATTGTCCAGTGAGCTTAAAGTAGATACAATTTTACACTAAATTTACAAAAAAGCAATACAAAATAAAAAATATGGAGGTATAAAAGAAAATGAAGAAAATTATAATTTACCTATTAGTGTGTTCTTTTGCAGTAATTCAAGCAGATGAGGAAGTGCATAAAGTTGTTTACGATCTTACAACAAGTAAGTTAGAAACATTTGAAAAAGTTGTGTTAAGTGCAATTGCAATGAATAAAACACATTATGAAAATAAGTTTGAGGAGTTAGAAGTATCTGTGGTTATTCATGGTGGAGCATACAGGTTTTTTGTAAAAGATCTTGTAAATACTATATATAAAGATGACCTGAGACTACTTAAAAAACAGGAGAGCATCAAAAAACATATCGAATTAATGTCTGATACATATGATGTTGAGTTTTTAATGTGTAGAGTTGGAATGCTGAAAAATAAACTTGATGTAAATAATATAATGGATTTTGTTAAAATAGTTCCAAATTCAACTATTGGCTTGATAGATAAACAAAATGATGGATTTGCATATCTGCCAGTTGGAGATTAAACAATAGATTAAAGTCTGATTCGATATAATCTATTAATTAATTATTTAAAATAGGAACGTATATGGACATTTTTGAAGCACATAAAGAGAGAATAATTACGGGGATTGCTCTTTTAGCAGCAGTACTTATAGTAGGTTTAATAGACAACTTTTTCGTAATGTGGTTAGTCTTTGGTGGTGTCTATCTTCTTGCATTTAAAGAAGCAGAGAAACTCTTTGGAGTTGAGAAAGATCATCTTTTCCCTTTTGCTTTAGGTACTTGGTTACTTGCAGGAGTCTATCCTTATGGAGATGATCTTTTTGTTTTAGCTGGTGTTGTTTATGCGAGTGCAGTGGCGTTTAACAAAGAACTTTTATGGAAAGACTTTTTACCTTTTATCTACCCAACAGCAGGTATGCTTTTCATGCTTACAATGTACCAAGAGTATGGAATACTTTCTCTTCTATGGTTACTTGCAGTAGTAGCACTGAGTGATATTGGTGCTTATGTAGTAGGTAAAAGCATAGGTAAAACAAAATTTTGTGAGACAAGTCCAAATAAAACGATGGAAGGAGTAGTTGGCGGGGTAGCTGTTGCTACTATCGGAGGTCTCTTTTTTGGACTTCCTATTGTTGATTTTAGTATTGCCTTTGTTATCTCTTTTATGGTTGCTGTGAGTTCTATATTTGGAGATTTATTTGAATCTTCACTCAAACGCAGTGCTGGAGTAAAGGATAGTGGTGATTTACTTCCAGGTCATGGCGGTGTTCTTGACCGTATTGATGGATACCTTTTTGGTGGAATCATTATGCTTGTTCTCTTGAGAGGACTTGTCTAGTTTGATTCTCCTTGGTTCTACTGGCTCAATAGGTGTAAATACACTCCTAGTCGCTAAAAAATTCGGTATTAATGTTGAGGTTTTAGTTGCTGGTAAAAATATCAAACTCTTAAATGAGCAGATAAAAGAGCATAAACCAAAAGTTGTAGTTATCTCAGATTCTCAAGATATATGGAGTGTAAATCATAGCTGCGTTTACTCAGGTGAAGAAGCTATTCTTGATGTTATTGCTGATGCTTCAAGCTCTTTAGTTGTGAATGCCTTAGTCGGTTTTCTCGGTCTTCGTCCAACACTCAAAGCACTCGAGTGTAACAAAAAAGTAGCACTAGCAAATAAAGAATCTTTAGTTGCTTGTGGTGCTTTTATAGATGTAAGTAAAATTCAACCCATTGATAGTGAGCACTTTGGACTCTGGTACTTAATGCAAGACAGACCCGTTAAAAAGATGATTATCACTGCGAGTGGTGGAGCATTTCGAGATTGGGATATCAAAAAAATTCAAAATGCAACATTAGCAGATACTCAGAACCATCCAAACTGGTCTATGGGTCAAAAGATAACTATAGACTCTGCAACTATGGTGAACAAGATGTTTGAACTTCTTGAGGCTAGATGGCTTTTTGGTGAGGGTGAGTATGATGCAATTATTGAGACACAGTCACTTATCCATGCACTTATAGATTTTAAAGACGGCTCAACTACTGCACATTTTGCTCATGCTTCCATGCAACTTCCCATTGCTTATGCACTTGATGAGAAGATGAATGAGAACATTTTAGAGCATGTTGATCTTCTTAAAATAGGAAGTTTAGAATTTAGAGAAATAGAGACTAGTCGCTATCCTATTTGGAATATCAAAGAAGAATTACTTAAAAATCCGATTCGTGGTCTTGTTGTAAACGCAGCAAATGAAATAGCAATCGAGAAGTTTATAAACAAAGAAATAAATTTTATGGATATCAGTAGTAACATTATGAATGCATTTGACAAGTTTACAGATATACCAAATAATGTTGATGATGTTTTTAGTCTTGATGCAGAAGTTCGTGAGTTTGTGAGAAAAATAAAATGATACAAGGTGTTTCCCTCTTTGCAAATGTAGGTATAGCAGAGACCTACATAAAAAACCACAAAATTAACATTGCAGTAGCGAATGAACTTCTAGATAACCGTGCTCGGTTTCATCAAGAGATGCATCCTAAATGTAAGATGATTCAGGGTGATATCACAAGTGATGAAACTTTTACTAAAGTACTAAAAGCATCGAAAAAATCAAAATGTGATTTTTTAATAGCAACACCTCCTTGTCAAGGAATGAGTTTAGCTGGAAAAATGCATGAAAACGATCCAAGAAATTCACTTATAAAATATGTAATAAAACTAGCACAAGAGTTACAACCTACAAATATTTTAATAGAAAATGTTCCAAAGGTTTTAAATACTTACCTTTCTCATAAAGGTGAAAAGTTAAAGATAACTGACTTTATAAAACAAGAGTTAGAACCACTAGGTTATATAGTGAATCCAGTTGTTGTTGATGCATCGGACTATGGAACGCCGCAGAGTCGTAAACGTGCGATTTATCTTATATCTAAACTCCAAAAATGGGAACTTCCAAGTAAAAAAGAGAAGATTACAGTTCGTGAGATGATAGAGTATTTACCAACTTTAGAAAGTGAACAAAGTTCTGATATAAAGTACCACAACGCAAAAAAACATAACGATAGACACATCGCTTTTTTAAAGAAAACGCCAACTGGAAAAACAGCTCTTCATAACAAGGTGCACTATCCTAAAAAAGTAGATGGTACACGGATTAAAGGCTATGACACTACTTACAAACGAATAGAATGGGATAAACCGTCTCCAACTATTACAATGGCAAATGGTTCAATCTCCTCACAAAACAATGTTCATCCTGGGCGTTTACTTGCAGATGGAACATATAGTGATGCTCGTGTTTTAACTCTTAAAGAGATATTTATATTAACAGGTTTACCTGATGACTGGACTCCTCCTGAGTGGGCAAGTGAAAATCTTATTAGACAGGTTATAGGAGAAGGTGTTCCTCCTATGCTAATAGACTCACTTCTTGGGGTAATGCCTCAAAAATAATGGCTAATGTTTACAGATGGCAGGCTCCTGGGAATGGCAAGATATTTGACAAGCCTTTAGGTGAAGTTAGTTATATGAACAGTCGAACTATTGCTGTTTTAAAGTTTGTTTTAGAAAAAGTAAAAGTTTCACAAGCCGAGTTTGAGCGAGAGATAAAAGCTTACTTGGAAGAAAATACAGACTATGAAGAGAACAATTCCACTCCGGCACATTTTTTTAGACCACTTCTTTTTTTAGGTTTTTTAAAAATAAGTAGCTCAAAGGTTTTGGAACTAACCCTTGAGGGTGATAAGTTTTTATACTTTTATGAAAGACAAGAGTATAAAAAATGTAAAAAGTACATTTTGAATCAGCTCGATAACTCTAAGTACCCGAGTATAGCGACTAAAGAAATTAAACTACAACTTTTTCCTTTTAGGATTTTATTTAAACTTTTACTCAGTGAACTGGAAAGGGGTTTAAGTAAAGAGTTTATAAAAGAACAACTCATTTATCTGAAAAGTTATGATGATTTGGTACTGTATGAAAAGAGTGGGAATCTAGAAAAAATAGCAAAAGAGCAAGAGTATGATAAGTTTTATACTTGGGTGGTCAACTCTCTTGTAAACATAGAAATTCTTAAAAAAAAGAATGGAAATTATTTTATAGCTGATGATATTTATGCTGATGTAGAGACACTTTATAAGAATCTTTCATTTGAGTCTCTTTTTTTTGGTGATGAGACCTTGTTTTGTCAGCTTGATGGAAAAACGGCGAATGAGAGATATAAACGCGATGCAAGACTTATTCAAGATGCTAAAGTAAGAGATAATTTCACATGCCAAATAGATAAGACACATGAAACATTTATCTCAAAGGGTGTAAATTATGTTGAAGGACATCATGTCGTGCCAATGTTTCAACAAAAAAATTACACATTAAATCTTGATGATGTAGATAATATACTTTCTTTATGTCCAACCTGCCATCGTGAGATACATTCAGGTGATAATAAAGGTGATATTTTAAGTAAAATATATAAAATACAGTTGGCATTTATGTCACAAAATAGTATTTCATCAGAAGACTTACAAAAAATGTACTACTGTGCATAAAAGGAAAATATAGATGATTTTAGCAATAGAGAGTTCATGCGATGACAGTGCAATATCTATCACGGATATAAAAACAAAAAAACTTCTTTTTCATAAAAAAATTTCTCAAGAGTTAGAGCATAGTGTTTACGGTGGAGTAGTTCCAGAACTTGCAGCCCGTCTTCATGCAGAAGCTCTTCCTAAAATTTTAGAAGAGTGTGAGCCCTACTTTAAAGACTTAAAGGCTGTAGCGGTTACTTCAACTCCTGGTCTTGCTGTGACTTTAGTTGAGGGTGTAACTATGGCAAAAGCTATTGCAGTAGCCTTAGACATACCCATCATCGGAGTTAATCATCTCATCGGACATATTTATTCGCTTTTTATAGAAAAAGAGACCCAGTTCCCTTTGACCTGTCTACTAGTTTCAGGTGGTCACACACAAGTCATGGAAGTAACAAGTCTTACAGAGATAGAGACAGTTGCTAAGAGTATGGACGATAGTTTTGGAGAGAGTTTTGATAAGGTGGCAAAAATGATGGGTCTTGGATATCCTGGTGGTCCAGTCATTGAAAAACTAGCACTTAACGGTGATAGACTTGCGCATAACTTCACAGTTCCTCTGCATCAGTCACCTCTTATCGCGTTTAGCTACTCAGGACTTAAAAATGCAGTAAGACTTGCTGTTTTGGAAGAAGAGAAAAAAGAAAAACCAGATTTTAGTGATATAGCCGCTTCTTTTGAGCATATAGCGACGAAACATTTGACAATGAAACTTAAAAAGTATTTGAAAACTATAAAGCCTACTACATTTGCTATTGTTGGTGGTGCGAGTGCAAATCTTTATCTTCGTGGACAAATACAAGAACTGTTAAAACCTCATAATGCTGAGTTAATCCTCAGTGAACTAAAGTACTGCTCAGACAATGCAGCAATGATAGGACGAGTAGCAATTGAGATGTATGAGAAAAAACTGTTTAGCAGATTAGAAGATTTGGACATTAGTCCACGGAGTAATCTTTAGTATTAGTATTAAAATCTACTGAACATAACGGAAGTTTCTTGAATTTAAGAGTAAAATTATCAGATTCAATTATACTTACGAAAATTAAACTCAAGGAGCCACAATGGCAACTACAAAATTCAAAGGTACAGACGTAGAACTAATAGGAAATGAAGTAAATGTTGGAGACAAAGCACCAGCAATTACTGTTGTAAATTCTGAAGGTTTAGGTGACGTTGTTGTTGGTGGAGCTACTGGTAAAAAGCAACTTATTATAGTTGTTCCTTCTTTAGACACAGGTGTATGTGCTACTGAAACTCGTAACTTTAACTCTAAAGCTGCTTCACTTGGTGATGTAACTGCAACTATCGTTTCTCTTGACCTTCCATTTGCTGCTGGACGTTTTTGTCAATCTGAGGGAATCAATGACTTAACTGTATGTTCTGACTTTAGAAACAAAGACTTCGCTAATGCTTACGGTGTACTACTTGGTGGTTCTGTTTTAGCTGGTGTTACTTGTAGAGCAATCTTCGTAGTAAACGAAGAAGGTGTTGTTACTTACAAAGAGATCGTTCCAGAAATTACTGAAGAGCCTAACTACGATGCTGCTATCGCTGCAGTAAGCTAAGCCTTTAGGTTTTATTATCTTTCGCCACTCATTCGAGTGGCATTCTTCTTGTTACTTTTCAAACTTAAACTTTTCAAATCTATTTTTTATCAAAACTTTACATATGACTTTAATATATTAGACAAAGATTATTTGCTATAATCTTTTAAATTATAAAAAGGTGTGAAATATGAAAAAAGTATTAAGTTTATTGGCATTTGGACTAATGTTAACAACGACCCTCAGTGCAGATTTTTTAAGAGCTGAAGTTGGAGCAGGAGTTTGGGCGCATACACCAACAGGTGGTCTTGAATCAAGTCAAAGTGGAGCAACTGGTTCAGATGTTTCATCAGAGACTCAGCAAGCTGGCGGTTATGCTTGGTTACTTGTAAAACATTTTGTTCCGGTGATCCCTAACTTGCGTTTAGAATATGCAAATGTTACAAGTGAGGGTGAAGCAATTGGTACCTTTGCTGGCTTTAGTGCAAGTGCAGGAAAGTCTACATTAGAGATGACACAGTACGATATTATTCCTTATTACAATATTTTGGATAACACTTTTTGGCTGACTCTTGATTTAGGTATTGACTTAAAAATGGTAAATGTTGATTATAGCGTTGCTGGTGTAACACTAGATAATGCAGTATCTGGTACAGAGTATGATAAAGTTCAAATGCTACCAATTCCTATGGTATATGTTAGAACTAGACTTGAAATCCCAATGAGTGATTTAGCAGCTGAAGCAGACGTAAAGTATATCTCTTACGACTCTACGACTATCTATGATGCAAGAGTAAAAGTTGATTATACTATTGATATTACACCTCTTATTCAACCGGCTATTGAGGTTGGATATAGAGTTCAAAAATTTGAAACGGGCGAAGCTCAAGATGTTGATTTTAAACTTGACTTTGCAGGAATCTATGCAGGTTTAATACTGCGTTTCTAAGTCTTCTTTATGAGTGGCGAATTGCTACTCATACAGTCTACATCTAAAACTACAATTTCACATTCAAGCCAAATACTAAACTTTTCATAAACTCTTCTTTGAGCCTCTTTTATTAAGTATAGTGCATCTTCAAAAATTCCATTTCCATTGTTAACAAGAAAGTTTGCATGCTCTAGAGAAAAGCACATATCTCCTTTAAGTGCTCCTTTAAGTCCGACAGCTTCTATAAGTCTCCCCGCATAGTCACCCTCAGGGTTTTTAAAACAACTTCCAGCACTTGGAGTTGAAGGTTGGTTTGAGCGCATTTTTTTAAACATTGCGACTTTGTCGATGTCAAAACCATATTGGATTTTAAAGCTAGCTTCTAAAATCGGTTTATCTATATTTGTAAATCTATAGCCATGCTCAATTTCACTTCTCTTTTGAATGCCATTAGTCGTTTTAATCGAGATAAGATTGTTAAAGATTTCATACTCTTTGAGTCCCGCATTCATATACACTAGGCCACCAAGTTTACCGGGAAGATGAGAAACAAATTCAAAGTTTGCAATATTATTCTTTTTGCAGAATGAAGCGACCTTTCCTGATGGCATTGCCCCTCCTATTTTTAAGACATCATTTTCTATTTTTATGTAGTCATACATTTTGGAAAGGGTCATTAAAGGAGGTGGATTTGGACTAACTAGAGTGTTGTTACAAGAACCTATTAGATAACAGTTCTCGATGTTAGAAAAATCTTCTTCTAAGATAGAAACATCAAAACTTCCTCCTATTTTAAAAGAGGAATACTTTTTAAAGTTTATAAGTTTTGTAGTCATTACTCAACAAAAGTAGGCATTAATTCAAACACATGTGTTGTAAAATCGATCATCTCGTTGAGCATCCATGGCATAGTCAAAACTATGACAACTACAACACCAATAATTTTAGGAATAAAAGAAAGTGTCATCTCGTTTATCTGAGTAGTCGCTTGAAATATGGAAACAGCAAGACCTATAAACATACCAGTAAGTAGACCAGGTAGTGCTAACATAAGTGCTATTTTAAATGTTTCAACACCAAGTGCTATCAGTTTTGCTTCCATTTTATGAGTTCCGTAGCTCGGTGTACTCAGTTGGAATTAAATAATCTTTTACATTGACAGGAGTTTCATAAAAACCATGTTCATAGCCTAGCTCAAAAAGTCTATCAATAGCTCTGTATTGGATGTCACTGAGGGTGATTGATTCGTCATTTGCATAAAGCTCAAGATACTTATCTAATGTTGTTGCATCAATTCGCACTAGGTTACGTTCGATGAGCATTGTAGAGAGTCTATCTTTATGGTCACGAGCAACTTTTACAGCTTTTGTAAGAGTCTCTTCGTAAGCTATAGATTTGTGCAGAGGAAGTGAACGACGAATAGCCATACCACCAAGAGGAAGAGGAAGGTCTTCTCCTGCCAGTTCTTGCCATATATCCCATATTTCTCTTTCAACTTCTAGTTTGTCATCATAAGTTAAAATAGATTCATGAATGAGAACTCCAGCATGAACATCACCATCTAAAACAGCTTGCTCAATCTCCAAAAAATCCATGTAAACAACACGAGCATCAGGGTATGCAATACGAAAAAGCATCGCATTTGTAGTATTCTTTCCGCTGAGTGCAACTTTAAAGTTGCGTTTGAGTTTTTCACCCTTACGTTTAATGAGTTTTGGGCCATAACCTTCTCCAAAACTAACAGCTGTACGCAGAGGAGCATATTCACTTTTTATGTGAGGGTATAAGGCAAAACTAATAGCAACTATGTCATAAACACCGTTGAGTGCATCTTCATTAAGTGTTTGAATATCTTTAGCAATATTATCAAAAACAGTATCTTTCATATCTACCCAGCCAAATTTAATGGCATAGTACATAAAAATATCATCGGCATCAGGTGAGTGCGCTATTAAGGTTTTTTTCATAAAATCATTTTATCCATAAAAGCATTAAAATCTGATAATTGTACCAATATTCATATATCCATAAGGATGGTCAAAAGAGGTTTGCGAGTATTGCGTATATAGATAATGGATTTCACCGTTAAACTGGTTGGACATTACTTTCCCACCAAGGTAGATTACAAAACCATCGTTAAAGCCATAAAGTAAATTCATATCTAAAATATGATTAGAGTCTATGGCTAATAGCCCCGAAATTCTTAGTATTTTGTTGTACTTGTAGTTTACTTCGCCGGACAAAGAGCCCAGTAAGTATCTAAATCCAAATCCAGAAAATATCATTCCATCTTGGCGTTCTTGCGTGACACTCGCTTTATCTCCTATCTCATTTTGAAGAGATGTTTCGTGAGCTAAAGAGCTATCGATGGCATAGTTGACTTTAATCTGTTTGTATCCCGCAAACACGTCAAATAAAATGTTTTTACTTTTTAATGAAGCGACAAATCTATAATAGAAACTTTCATCATACGTATCCAGTAGCGCTAGATAAGGTTTTATGCTTAATGGTGCAGTCTGTTCCAAACCATCTTCTTGTTTGTAAGTTATGTCGCTTCCATCTTCTGAAATTTTAATGTCTTTATCTGGCGCCACTTTTCTAATGTTGCTGTTGATAACGTCTATGTCGTACAAATGTACGTCTTCCGCTCTGTTCGTCTCAAAACCACCATCGATTGCAAAAGCAAAACTATCATTTTGGTAAGCTTGATATCTAACGTATAAATCTACGTTGTTATTAACGAGAGTCGAACCTGAGTATTCTAAATATTTTTTATTAAAATCAGAATGAAGATACAAATGATTGTTTGCGGCATAAGACGCCTCAAGATCAAGAGATTTCATGTCTCCTAATGAGTCTATGTTTTGTCCCGTACCACCAAATTCTTGTTCTTTGATCTTCAAAACATCGATGGTGGAGTTCATCATTTCCATCCCAATTCCTAAACTGATTTCACCATTTTTTGGCAAGAAAGCGTGAATGCTATTTTTTGAATAAGAAATAGTTTCTGTCCCGAAAGATAGCTGATAGCAGAGTATGAGTAGTATTAATTTTATTTTATTCATTGAATTTCTAAGGTACCATTAATTTCTTGAGATCCTATGTCAAAATAGTAATAACTGTTCTTTCCAGTTTGTATTGACCCCACATTTGTAGTAACTGAAGCATTGACATCAACTTTGTTTACATATATTTTTACAGTGTAATTCGCAGGATCTGTAAACTTAGAAGAAGCGACTATTGTTTGGTTGTTAATTATGTAGCCTAGGTTAAACAAGAGTTTGTTTTGAATCAAAAAGAGTGAATTTTTTGTTATTTCATGTTGTGCGGAGTACGGTCTTCTTGATGTGTATGTCCCTTGTTTACCGAAGAAAGTGAGTGAAGATATTTGAGTGATATTATTGTCTTTTAGACATACACCTTTGGCGATTATGTTTCCAATAGTTCCAGTAGACTTTAGTATATGTACAGCTATATCAAAGTTATCTATTGTTTGGTTTGCCTGAATATTTAGAGCCATATTCCAAATATCGGATATATTGTCATCTTTTGTCTTAACTCTTATAAAAGAGGAGTTATTTAAATCTAGAGCATCTACATAGAATTTACTACTAAGTAGAGTATCATTATCTGAAAAATCACTATTATTTAACGGTGCAATTCCTAAATCTGTCATAAGTTGAGTTTCTAACTCTACTGATAATTCTTTTAAATCCGTAATATGTGTAAAGCTTTGTTCATAAGAAGTGTTTATGTCGATAATACTTTGATTAAAGTCACTAGAAGCAAATACGAAACTAGATCTCAAAGATTTATAAATTGCATTAGACAAAATAATTACATCTTTTGAAGTTTTAGAGGGTACAAGGTCAAAAATTTGGCTTTTGTTTATCTCGTAATTATTAATAAGATGGTTATATATAGTAGAATTATTATCAATGTTTCCAACCAATGTGGTTATGGGAGAGACTATATTTGAATAAGAACTCATGTTTATATCTAGTTTAGTATCGTTTTCATCAAGTATTGAATTATTATTGATATCAATATAGCCCCCACTAACACTAATCGGAGCTTTTGGGGTAGCATTAAATTCATAAATATTTGACATTCCAAATTTACTATTTAACGCCACTAAACCATTTGCATCCTTAACTGTTGCCATAAACACTGGACCCCTTTCCACTGTTATAGTGGTTAGATTGGCATCAAGATTTATGCTAATATTGTTTGATGAGTCTATGCTTAAATCACCACTTGGGCCACAACCATAGAACAAAGTAATAAAGAGAAAAGATATGTATTTCATTAAATTCATAACTAAGATTATACTAAAAAAGCATTAATTTAAGTTAAAAGTATTTAAAAGTATGATACTATATCGGTTGATATTACACTTTAATTAGCTAAAAAAAAGGAATAAAATGAAAAATAAAATAACTTTAGGTCTAGTGGCTGCATCTTTTACAGCTCTAACTATGTTTTCTGGATGTAGTGCTGATGGTACTGAAGATTCAGCAGATTCAAGCTCAAGCTCAAGTTCATTTTCAATGATTGCGGCAGATGGATATATTGTAAAAATAAATACTGCTGCGACAATGACTTGTGGAAACATGGTGTATTCAACGGATACTAACGTAATGACAAACAATGGTGTTTTGGTTTTTAATGGACTAAGTAGTGCTACTGGGTGTAGTATCAGTGTACCACGTGATGCAATTGTTGATACTAATGGAGATAATGTTTACACTTCAGCCGATGAAAATAATACCTTAAACTATGAAATGAGGGCTGATGGTGAGGACACTATTATTTCTCAGTTCACAACTCTCGTTCAAGATTTTATTACTCAGGGTAAATCTGCTGAAGCAACTGCTTTAAGAGCGGTTGTGAAAGATTTCAATCCAGTTGCGAGCATTATCGGCGCTGCTAGTGACAATAATGCTACAAGAGCTAAGAGTATACAGTTAATGGTTCTTGGTGAAGCTATCAAGGTTATCAAAAAAACGGGTGCATCATCAGCTGCTACAACTGAGCTTAATGCAACGTCTACTCTTAGTTTGATAGAAAATAACTCGACTGTACCAAATATAGCTGCTATCACAGCTTCTGTAACGACTCCAAGTGTGCAAACGGCAATTGACTCAAAATGTGAAATCATTGCTACCGTTGTTGACGCTTTAAAAGACATAGTAGATTCAACTCCAAATCAGACTACCGATATTACACAAGTTATAATCGCGATAAGTGATGGTGGTGCTACTGCTACGGATGCTCTAAATTCGGCGACAACTGATGCTGACGGAGATCCAGTTGTTTTTGACGCAACTGGTACGGATTTAAATACAACTACACTAGACGCTAATATCTCTGCAGCTGTAACTGAACTTGAAACAGCTGTTACAAGTACACCGGCTCTTTTAACTTTAGGTTCAACACTTAAGCTTGGAAACCTTAGCATAGGTTTATCGTCAACTGGAACTTTTACTTCAGATGTTGATGTTAGTAGTACTAGCACTCTTGCTGATTTTAGTAGTATTGTTCTTCCAGGTGCAACAATTACAAAATCTTTTGTAGATCAAAATATAACTTTATCAGCTCATATTGTTAACGCTGCTGATTCGAGCGATGAAGTTAATGCTACTTTTGGTGATAATCTTAATTATTTAGTCTTGATAGCAGGAGATAATGATGTTAGTGCTAAAGTAAGAATTCCTGGTTCAGCACCAATTATTTTAACTGATACAATTAATGGTGCTGAACCTTCAGAGTATACTGGTACGTTTGGAACAACTCAAACCAATGAAGATCTTTCGTTTGATGCTTGTACTGCGATTAACGGTTGTACTGGTAATGATGCAGTTACAGCAATGAACGATCACCTTAAAGTGGCTGGTAAAACATACAATGTGACTATTAGTATCTCAGGTATTAATCCAGCAGAGTTAGCAACGAACTATACAACGATTACTGGTACTATTACAACAAAATAATGCCTTTGTAAAAAAGAGAGGAAACTCTCTTTTTTATTTCTCCCTCCAAGATATTTAGATTCTTCAAATTTTATTCCATAAAAAATATAACAAATTGACATATTTTTAATATAATAATCAAAAATTACATATAATTATAAAAATTAAAACAAGTGAGCCCAAGATGGATGCAAATAAACAAAAATCATTAGACTTAGCGATGAAACAAATAGATAAAGCTTTTGGAAAAGGTGCATTAATGCGTCTTGGCGACAAGGACATCCAACCGATGAAATCAATAAGTACAGGTTCAATTGGACTTGACTTAGCACTTGGCATAGGTGGTATTCCTCAAGGGCGTGTTATAGAAATATATGGTCCTGAGAGTTCTGGAAAAACAACTTTAGCACTTCAAATTACAGCTGAGTGCCAAAAGAATGATGGTGTATGCGCATTTATTGATGCTGAGCATGCACTTGATGTTTTATATGCTAAAAACCTTGGGGTAGATGTAGAGAATCTTCTAGTTTCTCAACCAGACTATGGAGAACAAGCTCTTGATATTGTTGAAACTATTGCAAGAAGTGGAGCAGTTGATTTAATAGTTGTCGATTCTGTTGCAGCACTTACTCCAAAGGTTGAACTTGAAGGTGAAATGACAGACCAGCAAGTAGGTGTCCAAGCTCGTCTAATGTCAAAAGCACTTCGTAAACTTACGGGTGTTCTTAGTAAAATGAGCTGTACAGTTATATTTATCAATCAACTTCGTATGAAAATTGGAATGATGGGTTATGGTTCACCTGAGACTACTACCGGAGGTAATGCACTTAAGTTTTATGCATCTGTTCGTATTGACGTGAGAAGAATTGCAGCACTTAAGCAAGGTGAAAATAACATTGGTAACCGTGTTAAAGCAAAAGTTATTAAAAATAAAGTTGCACCTCCATTCCGTCAAGCAGAGTTCGACATTATGTTTGGAGAAGGAATTTCTAAAGAGGGTGAGCTAGTTGACTACGGTGTGAAACTTGATGTTATCGATAAAGCTGGAGCATGGTTTGCATATGAAGATAAAAAACTTGGTCAAGGTCGTGAAAATGTTAAACAAAAGTTTAAAGATGAACCAGCACTAGCCGCGGAAATAGAAGAAAAAATCAAAGTTGCAATGGGAATTAGTGATGTAATGGTTATGGATGTATCAGAAATAAATGATTCTGATGCTGACTCTGATGCAGATAGCGATGCTTAAGTAGATATCTTTATTATACTAGATATCTAAGATTTAATATTATTTAGATAAAATTACACTAATTAATAATATTTTATACCATTTTAGGTATTTGAAAATAAGGGTAATAGATGTACATAGAAAATGTAAGTGCGATAGAAGTAATGGATTCACGTGGTAATCCAACAGTTAAGGCAACAGTAGAGTTAAGTGATGGAACGATCGAAAGTGCAATAGTACCAAGTGGCGCAAGTACTGGTAAACGCGAAGCATTAGAACTTCGTGATGGTGATGAGCGTTATATGGGTAAAGGCGTTTTAAAAGCGGTTTCTCATGTTAATAACGAGCTTTCTGATGCTCTTATCGGTCAATCTCCATTTAATCAAGCTGTTGTTGATGCTATCATGAAAGAAGTTGATGGAACTGTGAACTATGGAAACCTTGGGGCTAACGCAGTTCTTGGTGTTTCTATGGCAGTTGCAAGATGTGCTGCTAAAAGTCTTGGCATGCCACTTTACCGTTACCTTGGTGGTGCAAACGCAATGACAATTCCTACACCAATGTTAAACATCATTAATGGTGGAAGCCATGCTGATAACTCTGTTGATTTTCAAGAATACATGATTGTTCCTGTAGGATTTGAAGATTTTGCAGAAGGTCTTCGTGCATCTGCTGAAGTTTACCATACTTTAAAAGGTATTTTAAAAGCTAAAAAACATAATACTGCTCTAGGTGATGAGGGTGGTTTTGCACCAGACCTTTCTTCAAATGAAGAGCCTATCCAAATTATTATGGAAGCAATTGAAAAAGCTGGATATAAGCCTGGTGAACAAATTGGAATCGCTTTAGATGTAGCTGCTTCTGAAATTCTTGCAGAAGATGGTGGTTATAGACTAGAGTCTGAAAATCGTACAATTACTTCTGCAGAGTTAGTTGATTATTATGTTGATTTATGTTCTAAATACCCTATAGTTTCTATAGAAGATGGTCTTAACGAAGATGATTGGGATGGTTTTAAACTAATGACAGAGAAGCTTGGTGACAAGATTCAAATCGTTGGGGATGACCTTTTTGTTACAAATGCCAACATATTAGCAAGAGGTATTAATGAAGGTATAGCTAACTCAATTCTTATTAAACCAAACCAAATTGGTTCAGTTTCTGAGACTATGCTTACTGTGCGTTTAGCACAACGTAATGGTTATACTTGTGTTATGAGTCACCGTTCTGGTGAGAGTGAAGATGCATTTATTGCAGACTTCGCTGTAGCACTTAACTGTGGTCAAATTAAAACAGGTTCAACTGCACGTGGTGAGAGAACTGCTAAGTATAACCGATTGCTTGAAATAGAAAACGAAGTTGTATATGGTGAGTACTTAGGCACTGCACTTTTTAACTAAGTAATTTTATGCAAACAGAAGAACTTCTTGAAGAGATAGATACATCAGAGAGTGTAACTCAACGGTATCTAGGTCTCTCTTTAAGTAAGTTTTTCCTTCTTTTTTTTATAGTGATATTTCTAGGAATTTACCTAGGTGTTTTACTTTATGGCACAAGTTCTTTAGAAGTACTTTTTGGACTTCAAGATTACAAAAGCTATCTTGAAGATGAAGTCTATAGACTTAAACTAGATAATGCTGAACTTCAGCGTGAATATTTTGAGTTAAAAGAGATTACAGCACAATAATTCATACAAATATTAGGATTTTTAATGATACGTTTTTTTATCTTTTTATTATTTATAATTAGTTTTGTTGATGCCAGAGAGAACCCTTTCTTCCCATCTGATGGTGAAGTGGACATGATAATTACTTCTAATCAGGTGAAAAAACTATCCCCATTGAAGCGTGTTGCTGTTACATTACCTTCTAGTGCAAGAACAATCCAAAGTATGACTATTACTTATAAAGACTTAGATGGTTCTATACATGATAAAAAAGAGATTCTGGGAAATTCTATAGACTGGCATATCCCTCTTTTCTTATCGCAAAATATTGACGACACTGCATCTAACAAAAAGAAAGTGCCACTAAAAATAAAAACAAAGAAGTTTGTAAAGATAGCTACTTTAAAATTTATATCTTTGTATAGTAAAGATAATGAAATTAAAATTACAACTAAAGATAAACTTTTGAGAAAGTTTCTTCTTGTAAAACCTCATAGAATTGTATGTGACTTTAGAAGAGAAATAGATATACGAAGTTATGAAAAGAATGTAAAGAATGAAGGTTTAGTAACACGTGTCCGAGTAGGAAATCATAGTGGATATTACAGAGTTGTTATAGAACTTGATGGTTACTATAGATATAAGAGTAAGAAAATAGCTGATGGATATATATTTTCATTACTGTAAATAATATAATTTTGGAGCAAAGATGAGATATATATTTTTATGTTTATTAATAAGTTTAAATATTTTTGCACTTGAGATAAAACCTTTATATAAAGCTTCAGTTATTCCAAAAAATATGACTGTAAAAGTAAAAAAGGAAAGATTTTTTGCACTAATGGTTTCTCCCATACAAAAAGTACATAAAGAATTATTAGTTGAATTTCAAGATGTGAAGTCAAGCCTTAAACTAGGCATAAACCAAGCTAGAATTGAAGTTTTAAAGAAAGAGTACAAAGTCACAAGCGATAAAGCACTTTTAAAAGCACTTAAACCACATTCCCCAAGTATAGTTCTTGCTCAAGCTGCTATGGAAAGTGCATGGGCGACTTCAAGGTTTTTTAGACAGGCAAATAATGTCTTTGGAATGTGGAGCTCAAATAAAAACCAACCTCGTATAGCTGCTGGTGAAAAACGTGGTGGGACTAAAACTATTTGGTTACGCAAGTTTTCATCTTTAGAAGAGTCAGTGAGAGAATATTATAAGGTGATGGGAAGAGGACGAGCATATAAAAACTTTAGAGAGTATAGATATGACAGTAATGATGTTTTTATAATTATAAATGGCTTAGATAAATATTCAGAAATTGGTAAAAAGTACATTAAAGAGCTTGGAAGTATGATACGATATAACAAATTAATGAAGTACGATTAGGTTTATAATGAATAAACTAACTGAGTATCTTCAATCTCACGATTTAAGTGAGATACATCCCTCAAAAATTGCAAAAATTCTTAAAGAATTTGATGATGAAGAATTTACGCAAGCCCTAACACTTGTCCCAAAAGATTTACTCGGGGATGTTGCATTAGCACTTCCTGATAGACTATTTGATGATTTAGTAGAGTCTTTAAGTGTAGATGAGATATCACATGCTGTAACTGAACTTGAGTCTGATGACCAGGCTGAGTTTATGCAAGAGCTTACCGAACTTGATGAGGAAAAAGCTTTTGAAGTATTTCAAACACTTCATGAAGATGATCAAAAAGAGATACGCAGACTTCATAACTATGACGAAAGTGAAGCTGGTTCTCATATGCAGTTCGAGCTTTTTACAGCCTACAAAGATGAAATTGTTACAGATGTAATAAAGAGATTTGCAAGATTACGTAAAGAAAATACGATTGAGAATGTACAAAATCTTTTTATCAAAAACAAAGATAATAGATTGGAATATGCAGTTGGGCTAGACGATCTATTAATTTTTGACTTTACTAAAACAGTAAAGGAAAATATCGATACTTCTGATGAGAGTTTCGAACCTATATTTGCTAAAGATACAGATCCCATTAAAGATGTTGTTCATACTTTTGAAGAGTATGACCTCTCAGTTTTGGCTATTGTTAATGATTACGGTGTTTTACTGGGTAGAATTACTTCAGATGATATATATGACATCATTAACGAGCATGCAACTGAACAGATGTACAACCTTGCTGGGGTTGATGATGAAGCTGAAGAAGATGATGAAATATTTTTAGCAGGCAAAAAGCGTGCCGTTTGGCTTCTTTTTAATCTTTTGACAGCGGTCATTGCTTCAGCTGTTATTGGTATATTTTCTGAGACACTTCAAAACATGGTTGCTCTTGCTGTATTAATGCCTATTGTAGCCTCTATGGGCGGTAATGCAGGGACTCAAACTCTAACAGTTGTGGTACGGCAGTTAGCTCTTGGGGACATCAGTACTGGTGATGCAAAGAGAACAATCAAAAAAGAAGTAACAATCTCTCTATTAAACGGAGTCTTCTTCGCTATAATAGTGGGAATTATAGCTACAATCTGGTATGACAAGGGAATGTTAGGTGTTGTAATAGCACTTAGCATGCTTATAAATCTTTTTATGGCTGGTATTTTTGGTGCATCTGTACCACTTATACTTAAGCGTTTAGACATAGATCCTGCCATAGGCAGTACAGTTATACTTACAACGGTGACAGATGTTGTAGGTTTTTTTAGTTTTCTGGCACTCGCTACATATATATTATTTTAAGGAAATTGTAAACATTGAGTCTCTTAATACTATTTTTTATCTTATCAGTTGGAATATCATTTCTCTGTTCTGTTTTGGAGTCGGTACTCCTTTCTACTAACATGTCTTATATCGCTGTTCTTGAAAGGGAACGACCCGCTGCCGGACATCTCTTACGAATGCAAAAAGAAAACATAAATAAATCTCTCTCGGGAATTTTAATACTAAATACAATTGCACATACACTTGGTGCAGCTGCAGTTGGTGCTCAGGCTGCTTTAGTTTTTGGAAATGATGCTGTTGTGATTGTTTCTGTTGTTTTAACATTTGCTATTTTATTTCTCTCTGAGATTATTCCAAAAACTATAGGGGCAATTTACTGGAAGAAGCTAGCACCATTAGCTTCTCAGTTTATAAGAATCCTTATCTGGATTACTTACCCGATTATACTTACGACCTTAGCAGTAACCAATAAAATTTCAAATGGAAATGATGATGCAAACTCACTTACTAAAGAGGAACTCTTAGAGAGTATGCTTCAAAGTGAAGATGATGGTGTCATTGATGAGAAAGAATCAGATGTAATAGAGAATATTTTAAATCTTAATAATATTAAAATTGCAGAGGTGTTGACACCTAGAAGTGTTGTTTTTGGAATTGATGAGAGCATGACAATAAAAGAAGTTGTTAACACTCAAGAAGAAATCTTTAGATTTTCTCGTATTCCTGTTTTTAATGGAAGTATAGAGGAAGTGACAGGTTTAGTACTTACTAAAAAGATATTCAAGCAAGCACTTGTTGATGATAGTGTAACACTAGCCAGTATCAAAAAAGATATTTTTTCCATAAATGAGAATGTTCCAGTGGGTAAAGCATTAGATAGATTCATTAACAAAAAAGATCATATGTTTTTAGTGATGGATAACTATGATCAAACAGAGGGAATCATAACACTTGAAGATTGTGTAGAAACAATCTTAGGTGTTGAAATAGTAGATGAAAGTGATACAACAATAGATATGCGTGAATTAGCAAAGAGAAAAATGAAACTTAAACGCAAAGAAAGAGCAGAGAACTAAACATTTAATCAAATTTTGTGTTAATAAAGTATACTGCGATTATACTTATAAGCCCACCTATAACAATGTGAAGTTGGATACTTTCATCAAGAACTAGCCAAGCAGTCAAAAGAGCAAATATTGGAACTAAAAACATAAACGAACTTGTTCTTTGACTCCCTAGTTTTCCCGATGCCATAAAAAAGATAGTTGTGGCAATAGTCTGACCAAAAATAGCGAGATAAACGAGTGCTAACCAAAATACATAATCCTGATTAAACACACTTAATAAATCAGAATCATAAGCATATATAAACGCAGCGATAGTAGCTACAATAGAAATGAAAAAACTGTAGTGAATGGGATGAATATATGCATGAGAGCGTTGAGAGAATATAGTCACAAATGCCCAGAATAGAGCAGATAAGGCGAAGTAGATATTTGAGCCCTGTAAGAAAAGGTCGACATCATTTAATTCTAAAATCACAAAACCACCTACTAGCCCGAGAAAAAGACCAATGTACTGATGTTTTTGTATAGCTTTACTAAGAAGTAGCGCAACGATAAGAAAGGTTAAAAGAGGAGATAGGGAGGTTATGATGACACTTCCCGCACCTGCTAGACCATGTTTTACAGCAATAAATGAAGAAACCATAAATGCAATGTTGAGTGCAGAACTTCCAAAAATGTACTTTAGGGCACCTCTATTAAGGATTATGGGTTTTTTGAAAAAGTAAAGAATAGGGATAAACGCAAGACTCATAAGAAAAAAACGCCAAAATATAATGATATCCATTGGCATATTTATAGTGAGTATTTTAAGTGCAGTCCAGCCTCCACCCCAAAAGAGCATGGCTAGAACAAGTAGCCATGAGTAGAGTCTATCTTCGTTTTTCAGATTCATCTATAATTTTAGTAATTATAAGATCAGAGGTTACATTAAGTGAGGTTCTACACATATCTAAGATTCTGTCTACAGCTACAATGAGAGCCATATACTCCACAGGAAGCCCAATCTGGTTAAGGATAACTACCATCATAACAAGTGAAGCACTCGGAAGTGCTGCAACCCCTACACTTAAAGCAACAACAGTAATTCCTAAGAGAACCTGATCGCCAAATGAGAGAGCAACTCCGGCTAGATTTGCTATATAGAGTACAGCAACTGTAAGATAAGCAGCAGTACCATCCATAGAAACTGTTGCTCCCAATGGAAGCACAAAGGAGGCATTCTTTTTCTCAACACCACCAATTTCTTCAACAACTCTCAGAGATACTGGAAGAGTTGCTGCCGATGAAGCTGTAGAAAATGCCATAATTGGAGCCTCTCTTACTAGGGATAGATATTTATAAGGATTTACTTTTGTAAAGAATCTAAGGACTGCTGGAAGTGTAAATAGTGCATGAAATAGGATTACACCCACAACAAGAAGGACATATTTATAAAGTCCAAAAATAACTTCTATCCCTTGTTCGGCAATAACATAAGAGATAAGTGAGAAAACACCAATGGGAGTTATTAAGATGACCCACCCAGCCATCCTAAGCATAGCTTCGCTTACAGAAGTGAAGAGATTTACTAAAGGCTCTTGTTGTTTTTGGGAGAGATATAAAGAGGCGATACCAAAAAGAATAGCAAAAACGATGATTTGCATCATGGCTCCGCTACTAAGAGCATGAAAAATGTTTGTTGGGATAAATGAGAGTATCATGGATTCAAAAGAGAAAGGTGCAATAGTCGCAGCCTTTGCAAATTCTAATCCTTCATTACTTACTTGCTCCCCGATATTAAAGAGATTCATCGCTATGATAGCTGTTAGAACAGCTATAGCCGTTGTAAGGAGATAAAGTCCTATGGTTTTTAGACCCATATTTTTAAGATGTTCTATAGAGCCTAAACCTAAAATGGCAATATAAATGCTTGAAAAAACAAGAGGGACAACAAGCATTTTTAAGAAGTACACAAAAGCACTTCCTATAACTTTTTGCTGGAGTGCTATTTCAGGTAGAAAGCTTCCAAAGAGAGCTCCCAAAATAATTCCTAGTAGTACAAGAGTATTTGTCGTCGAATATTTTTTTATTTTTTGAATCACTATGAGCCTTTTATGTAGTAGTGTATATTAGCATAAACTAGAGTAAATTCTTTTTGATCCAGTAAGATAGGACATATAATCCCCAAACATGTTGTTTAAACTTACCTGTTGAGGCTCCTTGGACATATTCATCTAGTTTATCGCGTTTAAAGAAACCAGTCTGCTCATTCACTTCATGAATGAGTTCTAATTTACCCGAGTTTACTAAATACTCCATGTAAGGATTAGAAAATCCTTTTTTCTTGCGTTTGAGTATACTTTCATCTAGATGAGGTTGCATTATTTTTTTGAGAAGTGACTTAGTCACACCATCTTCATACTTTAATTTTGGAGAAAGAGAAAAGAGAGTGTTTACAAGTTTATGGTCTAAAAATGGGGTGCGAGATTCTATGGAGTGAGCCATACTCACCCGGTCGAGTTTTGTTAAAAAGTGCTCGGCCTGAAAAAGATTGAGGTCAATGTATGAGTACCAAGAACTTTCATCTGTATGTTCTGAAGCATCAAATCTATCTCTATATGGTTGAAGATATTTAAGTGATTGATTATCTTTAACATTTCGTTTAAGAAGAAAGTTTTTCTGTAGGTCTGTAAATTTCTCTCCTGAAGTACGAAAGAGTAGGGTGTCATCGAAGATACGTTTATACCATTCCCACTCACGGTTTTGAGAGTAGTTAGCTCTAAAGTAGTTTTTGAGCCAACTTTTATGGGCAAGTTCTTGTGTCTTTTGGATGTCTAGGTACTCAAAATATTCTCGATAGCCTAAAAAGAGTTCATCACTTCCCTCACCACTAAGAACAACCTTATATCCATCTTTTTTAATCTCGCCAAAAAGAAGATACAGAGGTATGGAAGCGGGGTCGTTTAATGGTTCATCGAGTGAGTCCAAAACACTATCCATCGCATTTATAAACTGATGTTCATCTATCTCAATTTCTTTGTTGTTTAGACCTATGAGCTTAGCACTCTCCCTTGCATTGTCTCTCTCATCATACTTACTAAACTCTTTATACCCTAAAGTATAAGTTTGGAGTGGCTTACCAAACTCTTTTGCATAGTAGTTTATCGTGGCACTGTCTATTCCACCTGAGAGGAGTGAAGCCATTGGAACATCAGAACTTAAACGCAGGGAAATAGACTCTTTTAAAGTTTCTTCCAACTTAGAAATAGCTTCATCTGCATTGGTGATAATATTTGGAGGAGTATGGATGTCATAATATCTTTTTATCTCGACTTGATTGTTCTTGAGTTTTAAATACTCACCTGCAGCTAACTTTTTTATGCCTTTATAAAATGTATAAGGAGGTGTTGGTGCTAAAAATGAGAGATAAGAGAGGAGGGCATCATCATCAAGTTCTTTCTTCGCTAAAAATGGAGTCAATGCTTTTATCTCAGATGCAAAAACAAAAGAGCTATTGTGAAGATAGAAAAGTGGTTTCTTACCAAGTCTATCACGAAAAAGGTATAAGGTGTCATTGTCGAGGAGTGCTATTGCGAACATCCCTCGTAAATGCTGGACAAAATCAACTCCCCATTTAAGATAAGCGGCTATGATAACTTCACTATCACTTTGTGTTTGGTAGTCGTACCCCAACTCTTTTTTGAGTTCTTTGAAGTTGTATATTTCTCCATTAAAAGAGAGTAAAATGTTTTTATGCTGTAATGGCTGATGTGCACTGTGATGAGTGTCTTGTATACTCAAACGCTGGTGTGCAAAAAAGAGGTTTTCTTTTTGGATGATGCCACAATTGTCTGGTCCACGGTGTGCTAAACGCGACAGCGCATCTTTAGCAGTAGTATCGTTATATGCACCAACTATTCCAAATATACCACACATTATCTATAAAAGCCTAGAGTGATATCATTTTGGATGTAGTCTTTTGCTTCTCGCTTTGTTGTAACATTGAGGGTGAGGAGCATGTCTTTTAGTTGAGAGGGTTTTATATAATTGTATGTTTCACTCTCTGTTTCACCATATAAGGCATTGAAAATAAAGCCAACTCTAGAAGATGCATAACAGTTTTGTATGAACTGGTAGGACTCAAATGGTGTCAGAACATTTAGCGCACCACTGCAGATATAATAATCCGCTGTTGGAAGTTGTTGGGTACATATATTAGCATGAATAATTTCTTGACCTGTTGCGTTTGAAGCGATAGAGTGCATATCTGTGAGCGAATCAATGCCGATGTACTTTTTTGGAACTCTTTTTTTCTTGAGTAAATAATGATAAAAGTCTCCAAAACCACAACCTGCATCAACAATAGTAAAGTCAGTTAAATCTTTTGGTAGAAAATCAAGAATCATCTTAAAACGAAGAAGTTGATTTTCCTTTGAAGCCCAGTTAACACCTTTGGCAGTTATTCCATGCTTTTTAATTGCACTAGAATAAAATGTTACATCATCAATTAAGGGCATGAAAAATTCTCTTTATTCATCAATAAGTTCAAACTCCGACTTCGCTTCCCCGCAATCAGGACAAACCCAGTCATCAGGCAAGTCTTCAAAGGCAGTTCCTGGAGGAAAACCTGCATCAGGGTCTCCTGTTTCTGGGTCATAAATATAGTTACAAGTTGGACATTTGTAGCGTTTTATAATAGTTCCTTAGATACGTGACTTTATAGGAAGTATAAGCCTTTTTATTTGTGTTAATGCTTAATTTTCTAAGATAAAGAATTATTTATTATCTTAATTAATGCTATTGTGTAATAATCTCTACAATTAAATAAAATAGGAGTTAATCATGGCAATGCAAAGAGTTGTACTTGGTGGTGGGTGTTTTTGGTGTACAGAAGCAGTTTATAAAAATGTGAAAGGTGTTATAAGTGTTGCAAGTGGTTATGCAGGTGGTAATAGACCAAACCCAAACTATGAGATGATTTGCACTGGAGTAAGTGGTTATGCAGAGATAGTAGATATAAAGTATGATGCCGATGTAATTACTTTGAGTGATTTACTCGATATATTTTTTGTTATCCATGATCCAACTACTTTAAATGCACAAGGAGGAGATAGAGGAACACAGTACCGTTCAGTGGTCTACTATGCACATACACAAGAAGAAGTTATTATAAATGATGCAATTAAAAGAAACCAAGCTTCATTTAGTGATGCGATAGTGACTGAAGTAAGTGCTCTACCTGAAGTGTATCCAGCAGAAGGGTATCATCAAGATTATTATAATTTAAATAAAAATCAGGGCTATTGTCAGGTGGTTATTGCACCAAAACTTCAAAAGTTTATGATGACATTTCCCCAAAAACTAGCTTAGAGATTTCTAAGCATATCTAGATAATAAGAGCTGAGTCTCTCTCACTCATTTCTCCATCAGGTGTTTTTAGAGTGAGTGCTAATTCGCAGTGTAGATATTGGGCTGTAGACAAGCAGTTTTCTTTGTCACTAAAGGCAGCTTTTTTTGCAGCAATGATGATGTTTTTTAAGAGAGAGTCTAGTGAATTGTTTGTACTAAAAGAGTGCTTGCATTCACCCTTTATATATACCTGTACAGTTACTTCGATTTTTTCATTAAGTAAGGGATGTTCGAGGAGAAGAGCTTTAGAATCTATTTTATTTTCAGCCTGTATGACTTCTTCTATGGAATCACGAGCGAGTTGAAGTAGAACTGATCTAGCCATTATTGGCTCACAGTTTTTTGTTTAAAAATATGAATGACTTTGATGACTATCATAACACTGATGACTTGAAACAGTGCCGCTAAGATGAATGCAAAGTAATGTAGTTTATCTATTGAGTCCGCTGTAAATGCGAGAGTAGCCATTGCTATAAGAAGTGTTAGCGGCATAGAGTGAGAAAGCCCCATAAGAATAGCTCCCCTCACCCCCAACTCTTGTATAAAAACTAAAGATGCGATGATACGCATTATAATCATAACAGCGGTGATAGTAAGAGCTTTCTCAATGAGTCCAGTCATAAATAGTGCATCAAGGTTAAAAGAACTCCCAATGTGAATGAAAAATATAGGAATTAAAAATCCAAAACCATAAGAGGCAAGTTTTTCTGGAAGTTCATGCTTGTGTTCAAAAAATGTAGGGATAAATATTCCAGCTAAAAAGGCACCAAAAGCTAGCTCTAGGTGGAGATAAAGCATAGCCCCTATGAGAAGAAAAAAGATTCCCATACTTAATCGTATATCTTGTTCTTTGTTGTCTTCATGAGGCATCAGTATGGTTGAGAGAACTGGGTACCACCAAAAAAGGAGCTGCATCGCGCGAAAGAGTAAGAACATAAAAACTAAAAACGCGATGAGTGCTAAAATAGTTTGAAAAAGTCCAATTCCTATGCCTGACTCGAGTGCCGCTGAGGTAATGGTAAGAATAACAATACTAGCGACTTCTCCAATCCCTCCAACAGTCATAGAAAGACTAAGCCAAGGGGTCTTTCCATACTCTTTTGAGAGGGTTGCGACAAGGCCAACGGAGATAAGTGGTAGAAGCACCATAAATATTTTACCAAGCTGAAAGTGTATGGAAAATATAATGGAAAAACTATAAAGAAATATTAGGTAAATAACAACTTTTTTTATAATTGTTGAGGAGGTTTGTAGAACATTTTTGAGATTAATCTCAGTACCTGCAATAAACATAAGATACAAAAATCCCAGTTCGGCAATGATGTCAAAAAGGTGTTCTGAATGAATAAATCCAGCATATCCAAGCACAGAACCAAGAATGATTTCTATAGGTGTTGTAGGAAGTTTTAAAAATTTCGCAAAAAATGGAGAAAATATAATAATGAGCGATATTGTCGTAATAAGTGCGATATTATCATTCATATTTTATTTCTCCTATTGTACTTTTTTTGCTACTTCTAAGTCTAAATCTTTTAACATATCTAAATCTTTACTCATTAGTCTACCTGAAGTGGTAAGATAGTTGCCAATAACTATAGAATTTGCACCATGACTAAAAATCTCATTTTGACGTTCCCCAAACATAAGCTCACGTCCACCCGCAACCATAATTCTTTCTGCGTTTGGAAGTGTGTTTCGAGTTAGTTGTATGAGTTCTAGGCCTTCTTCTATACTAAGAGAATTTGGGGTAAGGTCAAGAGCTTCATTGTGGTGATAAAAGTTTATAGGAACAGAAGTTGGGTTAAGCGAAACAAGAGATGCTAACATGCTTTCTCTATCCGCTTGTGTTTCACCAAGACCAAAAATACCACCACTTATAAGAACTAAACCTGACTTGTTAACATTTTGACATGTCTCGTAGCGTTCACTCCAAGGGTGTGTTGTACAGATCTCGGAGTAAAAAGCTTCACTTGTCTCAAGGTTGTGATTATATGCTTTTATACCCGCTGCTTTAAGAGTAAGGAGTTGTTCGAGTGAAGCTGTTCCGTTACACGCTATTAAACGCAGGTTTGGTGCTACTTCTAAAACTGCCTTAGCTACAGTGCAAACGAACTCTAAACTTTTAGGAGTTAAACCCTTAGTTGCAGTAACTAAACAAAAACCTAAGGCACCGTTATCTCGTGCAGTAATTGCTTCTTCTTGAATGAGTTTTATATCTTTTTGTTTGTATCTATCTATGTCTGCTTTATAACGGACACTCTGAGAACAGAACTTACAATCTTCCTTACATGTTCCACTATTTATATTACAAATTGAGCATAAAAATATTTTTTCATCCATTATAAATTCCTTTTATATAAAAATTCTTCTTTTAAGAGAAACTCTTTTTTTGGTTTTCTGACAAAGTAAGAAACCTTAAGCTCTTTTTTACTTACTTCAAGCATTACACATTCTGAAAGAGGTTTATTTCTTGCACAAGCTTCACCTGGATTTAAAAAGAGGGTATCTCCTGTAAATTCACTATGAAATTCATGCGTATGACCTGAAATAACTACATCAGCATCAGGAGCCATATAAAAAGGCAGGTGCATAAGTTTAAACTTTGTTTTAGCATACTTGAAGTAGTAAGGCTCTTGTACAAGGTTGTAGTCATTATGATACTGGGCAAGATGCGCATCGTTGTTCCCGTAGACTGCAACATACTGTTTACCGCAGTTTTTAAGAAGTTCTAGTACTTCATACTCGACTATGTCTCCAGCATGAACTATAAATTCGGCACCATTGTCTATGAGTAGGTCCAAGGCTCGCGAAGCCTTTTTGACTTTAGAGTGAGTGTCTGAGAGTATTCCTAGTTTCATATTATTCTGCTGGCTTTTCTTCTGTTACTACTGCCGGTGTTTCTTCTTCTCTAGGAGTACGAGCCTTACATTTTACACACTCATATACTTCTTTATTTCTGTATGTACGAGGGGCTAAAACACCTTTACAGCCTTTTTCTTTACACTTGATAGTTGTAGGTTCAAACTTTGAGATGAACTTACAATCAGGGTAGTTGTTACAACCCCAAAAAGGCCCACGACGAGAGTTTTTAAGACTTATAGATCCACCACAGTCTGGACATGGCGTTTCACTGTTTTGCTCTTCAACATTAATACTTTTTGTGTTTTTACAATCAGGGTAATCACTACATGCTAAAAACTGACCATTACGACCATTTTTAACTACCATATCTTTCCCACATTTGTCACATTTCTCTTCGCTTAACTCTTTTTTCTCTTCTACCTTGTTTCCCTCTTCATCGCACTGTTCAGTGTACTTACACTTAGGAAAACCACTACAAGCTATGAAGTTTCCAAAACGTCCACTTCGTAGTAGAAGTTCTGACTCTCCGCATTTTGGACAAGTTATTCCAAGAGGTTTCGCTAGTTTGAGACTTACTATGTTTTCTTTTCCTTCTTCTACTTGTTTCATAAAAGGAGTATAGAAGTCAGCGAGAAGTTTCTGCCAGTCTTCATTACCTTCACTTACTTCATCGAGTTTTTCTTCCATGTTTGCTGTAAAAGAGATATCTACTATGTTTGCAAAGTGTTTTTCTAGTATTTCTGTAACAGTAAACGCCATCTCAGTAGGAATGATCTGTTTCTTCTCTATAGTCACATAAGTACGACTACTTAAAGTTGCAACTGTTGGTGCATATGTAGATGGACGACCAACACCTTCAGACTCTAGTTTTTTGATAAGACTTGCTTCAGAGTAACGAGCAGGTGGTTCTGTAAAGTGTTGTTCTGGTTTTATACTTTGTATCTCAGCCTTGTCGCCTTTAGTAAGCACTGGAAGAAGTTTATCTTTATCTTCAGCTCCAGTTACCGCGTAAAAACCATCAAAAATAAGCTTTCTACCACTTGCGCGGTACTCATTTTCTTCACCAGTAAAGATGATACTTTGTTGTTCGAACTGTGCGTCTTCCATCTGACAAGCCATAAAACGCTCATATATAAGACGGTAAAGTTTAATCTCATCAGCTTTGAGGAAGCTCTGTGCTACTTCTGGAGTAAAAGAAAGCATAGTTGGACGGATAGCCTCGTGAGCTTCTTGAGCACCCTTAGACTTTTTGTTATAAACTTTTGGTTCTTGGGGTAAGTATTTCTTACCAAATCTACTTTCAATGATACCACGAACAGCTATTACAGCTTCGCCAGCAAGGTTAAGTGAATCCGTTCTCATGTAAGTTATAACACCTGAAGTTCCATCTGGTGTTTTTACACCCTCATACAAAGACTGTGCAACCATCATCGTTTTCTTAGGAGTAAAGCCTAGTTTAGATGAAGCTGTCTGCTGAAGAGTAGAAGTCATAAATGGTGGAGGAGTAGAAGACTTTCTCTGTTTCGTTTCTATTTTACTTATAATATAGTTGTCAGCAGATGCACTTGAAGTGATAGCTTCAGCCTGTGCTTTGTTTTCTATAGACATCTTAGTAATTTTCTCGCCCTTATGCAAGATGAGTGCAGCTTCTATGTCTTTTGTAAACGCAGTGTCAATAGTCCAAAACTCAACAGGAATAAAAGCTTTGATCTCGCGTTCACGTTCTACTACGAGTTTTAGAGTAGATGACTGAACACGACCACCTGAAAGACCCTTTTGGATTTTAGATGCTAGTAGAGGTGAGAGTTTATAGCCCACAACACGGTCAAGCATACGACGAGCTTGCTGTGCATTTACCATGTCCATATCTAGTGTACGAGCAGATTCAAGAGCATGCTTGATAGCAGTTTTTGTTATCTCATGAAAGACTATACGAGGAAGCTCTGCAGGGTCTTTTTTAATAGCATGGGCAATATGCCATCCAATAGCTTCACCCTCGCGGTCCTCATCGGTCGCGATATAGATGATCTCTGCTTTTTTTGCTAAAGCCTTAATCTCTTTGACGATAGCTGCGTTTTCTTTTGCTACGGAGTAAGTAGGGACAAGTTGAGAAGTCTCTTCATCAAGTGTGATTCCAAAACGCGACTTAGGTAAATCACGAATATGACCTTTAGAAGCGATAACTTCATAGCCCTTGCCCAAAAAGTTCTTTATAGTCTTAGCTTTAGCTGGTGACTCGACAATTATTAAATCCAAAATAGTTTTCCTATATAAGTAGTATAGTTGTTTTAAGTTCGAAAGTGTATCAAAAAAAGATTAAATAAAATATATCACGAGCATTCTAGGCGAGCAGATAACTCTTTTTTAACTTTAGAAAAACTTTCTTTTTTTAGTGATGCAATAAATCTTGATCCCATGAGTAAGCTTGCATCAACGGCAGTCAATTTTGGAACTATAAGTACAGACTCCTTTTTTATACTTCCATCCAGGATGTCATCGGCTTTTATGATGATGCCATCTCTTTTGAGGTTACTAGTAAGTGGCAAAACTAAATAGTCACTCTTATCTATGGCCTTATAAACTAAAATAGGTCTAGCTTTGACTTTTGTAAAGTCAGAGTAGGGCATAGAGATAAAATAGATATGACCTACCATTTACAATAGTCCTCATCTTCATCATCAAAGTTATTATTAGAGAGACCGATGACTATTTTTGAAAAGTTATCTATTTCATTATCTGACCAAAATACCCATTCATCATTTGTACTATTTATTTTTATATATTTTTCATAGTCCATTACTACTACATATGGTTTATCTCTGAATTTTGCTTAATCTCTGTTGCGGATATAATATGCATAAATAATCCTTTCGTCTGCTTAGGCTATTATAACTCTATTGAAGATAATAAGCCAAATTTAAAAGAATTTGCAAATTTACTAAAGTAATTTTTTGTAGTGCCGATTCTATTAACATCTAAAAGGCAAGGAAGCCGGAAAGATTAAAAATTAACCAGAGCGAAAGGCTCTACCCAAAAAGGATTTATTATGGGATTTAGAATTAACACAAACGTCGGTGCTATGAATGCACATATGAATGCTACAAGAAATAATGTTGGACTTGATAAAAGTCTTAACTCACTTTCTTCAGGTTTAAGAATCAATAAAGCTGCTGATGATTCAGCTGGTCTTGCAATTGCTAACAAACTTTCTTCTCAGTCACAAGGTCTTGGCCAAGCGATTAAGAATTCTAATGATGGTATCGGTCTTCTTCAGACTGCTGATGGAGCCTTAGAAGAGTTTGGAAACATCCTTCAAAGAGTTCGTGTATTGGCTACACAAGCAACAAATGATACTCAAGATACTGATTCACGTGGATTTATTTCTCAAGAAATCACATCATTGATGGAAGCAGCAGATGATATTGTATCAACTACAAAATTTAATGGTATTAACTTATTAGATGCTAGTGGGGGTACTGGAGGTTCAGGTACCTTTACTTTCCATACAGGTGCATATGCTGGTGAATCACAAAGTGTGCAAATTGCTACAGCAACTGTAACAAATTTAGTTGGTGCTTCGACAACATTTGAGGTAACTACTTTAACAAAGGCTGAAGTTACTATTAGTACTATGGATGCAGGTATCAAAGCTGTTGATGGCTTACGTGCAACAATAGGTGCTGCTCAAAATAAACTTGAATCAACTGTTAGAAATATTTCTGTATCTCAAGTAAATATAGCTGCAGCTGAATCAAATATTAGAGATGTTGATTTTGCAGCAGAGAGTGCAAACTTTGCAAAACATAATATCTTAGCTCAGTCTGGATCTTATGCGATGAGTCAAGCTAACTCTGTTCAACAAAATGTAATGCGTCTACTTCAGTAGATTCATTACGAGGTTGCTTAGGCACTATATTTTTTATCATAAGAGGGGTTAAAGCCTTTCTTGTGATTTACAACCTTTTTTCAATAAAACTCTCAAAAGCTCCTTCATAAATATTTACGATATCGAATAATGCATTTTGGATAAATATATCCATGTCTCTAAGATGTTTTTTTTCATTTTTAATACCCTCTGTATTGAAGAAATCAAAAACTATTGGAAGAATATATTTAAAAAAGCTATCGTACACAGAAGCCAAATTTGATGATTCTCTGTCAAACCGTTCTATAATTTTCAACTCTAGTGCTAGCAAGTTGTAGAGGTATTTATTAGTATCAGAATACTTTACATTTTTTTTGTACTTTAGAAGATACTTTTTGATTGTTTTGGAATGCTTTAGTCTCTCTTTTATTGATACTTCATCTTCTTTACTTAAATCTTTAAAAGAATGAGAGCTTAAGAGCTTTTCAATGTCAAAGTGCAAATCTTTTTTGTTTATTTCTTTAAAGTTATTAAAATCTAAACTTTCTATTTTTGTAGGAATCGTTAACCTTAGTTTTGCCCCATCGTTGAGATTGTAGATATGCTGTTCTTTCGTTTTATAATTATTAATAAGGTTAAATATAGCCTGAACTGAAAGATAAAATAGAGATGAGGTGTATACGGTATCTGTGAAATTTCCCGGAATTGGAAAAATATTTACACGAAGACCCATCGTTTGAGAAATACTTTCTTTGTTGTCAAGATTAACAACTGTCTTTGTTACATGGTCCTTGGAATGTGTTGCTCCAGTTTCTTGATCAAATGCTAGGTCTAAACCTAGCAGAAAAAGTTCTTTTGTATTTAGTAGCAAAGATAATGCAAGAGTTAAGGACCCTATACATGAGCCTTGAAGATTCCCGGAGTCTTTGAAATAAGAAGTTCCTTCTTCATAAAAAAATATATTTTGTTTTTGAAAGTTGATTTTCAAATTTGTTGGTGTGAATGGACCAAAAATTGCGATAGTATCCTGGAGGAACTCTTTAGCATTAAAGCCTTCAAATAAGCTATATGAAGCATTAAAACCATCAATATGTGTGACAATATCTGGTCGAATATTGTGTTTATGTAAGATTTTTAGAGAAGAAGCAACAGCAATAATAATAAACTTGCCCTGATTTTTCTGTACCAGTGCTATATTTTTTAATAATGATGGACCAGAAGCTAATAAAAGTACGGGTTTCTCAAAAAAAAGTTTATCTTCTAAGTGCTTAGAAACATTTAGGTTATTATATCCATCATTGATATGCTCTAAGGGCCGAATAAATTTCGATAAAGAAGCATTATATCCAAAGACTGCAAAGTCGTTTGAAGAGAGTGCATTTTGAATGAGTTTAATTTTGCTTGTATCATGTGCCGGGAAATGTGTATATTTGAGAAATCTATTCAGGTGGAAGGTATGCTCCAGAAAAACTCGAAATTTATTTGTAAAAATATTTTCATTATCATTTATAGAAAAGTAGATATTAGAATTCTTCGAAATTTTAGCATAGTCTGTAGTAAATAATGAAAGACGAAATAACTCAATATCATCTTCAATGATGAAGTATTGATGGGCATTTAACTTCTCATGTGTTAGCTCTATATGCATGCCTAATCCTACCCCAATGAAAATGTACTTTTCGATTTTCTTCATAGTTTCTAAATTTAAATGGTGAACATTATCAATATAGTATTCCATAATAGGTAAAACACCTTTGATTGTATTATTCATTTCACTTATATTTTCTCTATGTTGATTTGTAATATAATAAAGTGGGAATCCCTCAAAACAAGAAGTACTTTTAGAATTATTTATTCTATCTGTTAATTGTTTAGAAATATTGCTACTATTACCTGCATAAAGATAGCGATTTGTGTGTAACTCTTTGACATCAAAATATTCTTCGAGATAATCCAAGGCATAAGTTGTAGTGCTTATGGAACTTACTATTTTATGTATATCTGGATGTGAATCTAGAAGATAACTCATGTTTTTTTCATATGTGTGAAGGGCTTTTTCTTCAATACTTTTCATTTACTTTCCTCGTGTTTTAGGCTTTCTTGTACTGTTTGAGTATAAAAGTCAATTATCTCAATCAAGTGAGATGATAACAGTATATTAAAGTGTGAAATATTACTAGATAAATATTCATTTGTGTTAAAAAAGTTGAAAATATAGCTCATTACATAACGTAAATATGTATTTAATACATTGTTGAGCTCAGAGGAAGTTGTTTCATATGTACTAATACGCTCATAGAGCTTAGAGATATCATCTAAGTATAGTTGATGTGATACATAGTTTGTTGAGGCAATTTGAGATATATTATCTTTGTATAATTTATAAATAGCTAATTTCTTCTTAAGTGTAAGAATTTCTTCTTTTGTGAAGTTCTCCTGAATGTTTTTATTAAGGGCACTTGTGAGTTGGGATATGTTAGGGGATGATTCTTTTATAGAAATATTGCTAGCAGCAGGTACATCTTGTAGCATCGCACCATCTGATAGATTATAGATTTCAGTGTCCCCTTTAAATAGTCGTGTTGAATTATTGATTGTGTATATTGAAGTAAAAAAGTGAGGAGTAGTCAAAACTTTTTTTGAAAGGTTCCCCTCTACTTCTAGTAATGATTCTTTAAACTTGAGTATACTTAAATCATTCGAAGCCTTTTGTACTTGCAGTTTTTTATGTTCGTGAAACGAGGAATGTGTTTGTCCTGTACTCATGTAAATGCTAAGGTCTAGACCAAGAAGGTAGAGTGTATCAACTTGAAGTAACAAAAGTAATTGGTAACTAATAGAACCAACACAGGGAGCAGTTGGCTTGAGAGAGTTTTTTGTATAGTTGGTACCATTCTCAAACATAAATACTTGTTCTTTTTGAAATAGATTTATGACTTCAGGGTGAGTTCTATCAGAAAATAAACAAATTGAGTCTTTAAAGTAGTTAATATCTTTTATTTGTTCAAAATAGCGCATTGCAATTTGTTGGGCATCTAGTTGAGTTATAATATCAACATGTATATTTTCACTTTCCAAGTATGGCAGTGTAACCGAAACGGCTACAATGAAAAACTTATGATGGTTTTGTTTGAGCCAATGTATGTTTTTTTGTAATGAGGGACCAGCAGCAAGTAATAAAAAAGGTTTATTTTTCAAGTTATTTGTTGATAACGAACCACCTTTTTTTAGCATTTTATAATTTTTGGAAATGTATTCTAGTGGCTGAAGTACTTGGTTGAGCAAGTCATTGTAAAAAAATGAAAGATGTGATTGCAACAAGGTTGCTAAGTGAAACTGTTCTTTTTTATGATTTTCATGGTTTAGCATGTGAAAAAACTTGATATAGTGGTTAAAGTAAGGTTTATAGTTTAAAAATTGTTCAGCTACAAGTAGAAACTCATCTCTTTCATCAAATACAGAAAAGAATAATTGAGCATTTTGTGATAAGTTTTTGTAGTTCGTTGTCATTGCAGATAATCTGAATAGTTCTAGATTGTCTTCAATAATTAGATAAGACTTAGAAAGTATTTTACTATTAATAGTACTGATATGTGTACCAAGTCCTGTACCAAAGAAAATAAATTTTTCAATTTTTTTTAAAGATATTTCTTTTTTAGAAATATTTTGTGCATAATTCATAATTGGAGCATGTCCATACATTGCATGACTAAAAGGTTCTATTTTTGTTATTATATCTAAGTCGCTATCTGAGATACTATGTTTATGAAAAGTCTCAAATGTGTCTTCATCCACATTAAAGTTGATACTTTGTGCTGCACATTGTGCATACTCCATTTCTTTTCCCTGATAGAGAGTAGACTCGCTATTTTCTTCATAAACATCAAAAGAAGAGTTTTTATAGCTCAATGTATATTGTTGAGTGTGATATCCCTTATCAATTGCTACTTCAAATTCAGTTAATTTTTGAAACACTTTAGGGTGATGCACTTCAAAGTAGTTCATGTTGTCTTCAAAGTTTTTTGCAATTATTGTGTTTATATCTATTTCCATTGGTGTTATCCCTAGGTGTTTATTTTTTTGTATAGTCTAAGCTGAGAATGAAAATCATCTTCCATTTTCAATCCAAAAATTGCTTCATCTGTTGTAACAAGGCGATAGTTTGAAAGGTATTCATCATAGTTTATACCTTTAATAGGGTCTTTTACACCATATAAAAAATCTTTATCTTGTTTTCTTTTTCCCTCTTTTATATTCCTAAGTAAGATATATTTTGGAGAGAGCCTATCTACGTGCTTGCAGTAGTTCTTTACGACTTCAGGTTCCATCTCTTGAAAGGAGATGAAGTTAACAAACAAGTCAATACTTCCCTGTAATTTTGGTGTGAACCATGATGGAATATTGAGTGCTTTATAATTTACCTTTAAGCTTTGAATATCAATCGTATCTAGATCTTTTAACTCCTCAAATGTTGCAATATTTGACTCCCCAAATATTTCTTTAAGATAATAACTAGATACATGGACAACAGGTGGAATGTCCGCATTTATATAAAAACAATCGTTACGTGAATCTCCGAGTAGTATCTCTCCTAAAGTTCCGTAACCTCCACCTATCTCAAATACAGTTTTAATTTCTTCTGTGTCTAAATGCTTCTTTAAGAAAGATAAGCCAAGAAGATAATTTAAAAATGATCTTGAAAATTTTCTACCATCAAATTCAAACTGTTCAAGTGGAGTACCAATATTGCTCTCAGAAACTTTGTCGGTGTACGGAGGGGAGTCTATATTCCCAGCATTTAGTACTCTATAATCTGCAAATGCTTGCACTTTCCCTGTAATTGTATTAGTGAGTTTTATCTTAGATTTAATGTCATCAGTTGTTTTCTCTAAAAGATTCTGCACTGGTTCAAATTTTGATTTGTTTTTGAGATAATAAGGAAAAGCATATGTTGGTGCAAACATACTTAAAGATGAATCAAATGCTCTAAAGTATTTTATATCTTTAGCATTAAGTTCATCACTAATAATTTTAGATGCTTCTTGCCAGAATGTAGTTGGTTTGTAAAGAGATGACTGTTTACTCATCTCTTTTAAAAGTTCCTGTAGTTGTTGTGTTTGTTGCATATAATTACTCCTTATCTGTCATTTGTAGTCTGTTTGCAAACTTTATGTCATGTTTTGCAGTCTTACCAAGAAAGTCATTTAAATATTTTGGATGAAGACCATGACCAGGTCTAACACTTCGTATGTTTTCCTCAGTAAAAACCTCACCCTTTTTTATATCTTTGGCAACATAAAGACTTCTTGCAAATTGTCTATTTTGTTTCTTTTTTTCATCAACACTATAGTCAACTTTACCAAGTAGTTTTTCAGTATCTCTAATAGCTTGTATCATCTGTGAAACCTCTTCTTTATCCAAAGAAAAAGCAGCATCAGGACCACCGAGAGATTTGTCTAGTATAAAATGCTTTTCTATCACTTTAGCACCTAGTGCCGCAGCAACAACTGGTGCAGTAACTCCAAGAGTATGGTCAGAAAAACCACTTATAACCCCGAAGGTTTGAGCTAGGTTCGGGATGCTTAAAAGATTGGCATCTTCAAGTGCTGCAGGATAGGCACTTGTACATTTTAAAAGTATGATATTGTTATTCCCTACTTTTTTGCATATAGCAACAGCATCTTGTATTTCGTCTATAGTTGCAATACCTGTCGATATGATGATAGGTTTCATTTTAGATGCAGTATATCGGATAAGTTCATAGTCTGTAATTTCAAAAGATGCTATTTTATAAGCCGAAGGGTTAAGCTGTTCAAGAAAATCAACAGCTGATTTATCAAAAGGGGAAGAAAAAATATCTATTCCAATTTTTTTAGCATATTCAAAAAGATCTTTATGCCACTCCCAAGAGAGAGCGGCCTCTTTGTATAAATCATAAAGTTTTTTATCATCCCAGAGTGTGCCGCCTTTAATAATAAAATCCTCTTTGTCGCTGTTGAGTGTTAGTGTATCGGCTGTATAGGTTTGAAGTTTGATTGCATTGGCCCCAATCTCGTGGGCTGCTTTTATAGTTTCTTTTGCTATAGAGATTTCTCCACCATGATTTGCACTTAGTTCAGCAATAATATATACACCATCATTTTCTAAATCAAACTTGCTAATCTTCATTTTTTAGCTCCATGTATATTAGTTCTCTTGTTTCTAAGTTTTTTCTACTTTTCTCTTGAAAGCTGTGTCGTTTATAGAGCATAATCGCTTGTGTATTATCTGAAAATACTTCAGCACCAATTATAGCTAACTTGAGGGTATCAAAGGCATACTCGCTAATGATATTTAAAAGAATATCCCCTACATTATGGGTTTGAGGATTTTTGTAAAGACCAAGCATGCAACCCTTACCTTTAATCTGAGTAAAGTCAATAACACCAATATAATTATTTTCATATTTTACTAAAAAGTAAAGTTTATCATCTCTATTGTTAAGTGATGAAACAAAGTCTAAGTGTGACTTTAGAGAGATATCTAAAGGGTTTAACATAAATTTCTGAACACTCTTTGTATTCCTCCAGTTATGTGTCATTTCTAGCTCTTGTTTAGAAAGTTGAGTAAAGTTGAGAAGTTGAGTATTCTTCATTAAAGCTGCTTTAATGTCTTTTTTAGTAGACGAGTGAGTTTTTTATAGTTGATTTTTTTAATTGTTGCATAGTGTTTTAATTTAAGAAATGTATATAGGTCTTCTTGATTATCGGCTGTTTTTACAAGCATAAAAGGAAGTTGCAAAAAGTAAGCTTCATTAGCTGTTACACTAGGTGTTATGATTCCAAAATCACTTTTTCTCATTAGTCGTGCAACACTAGATGAGTTAACGTGTAGCTTAATGTTTTTTTTATTTTTAGTATAGTTTTTAAGTCTTTGAAGATTTGCATTTGCATATGTTGTAAGTAAATTAACTTTTAAGTTTTTAAACTTTTGGAGAACTTCTAAAATTTTAATATTTATATTACTATGATCTGATCCACCTATAGACAGAAAAATAGTTTTTTTCTTGTTTTGTTTATAGAGTTTTTTCTTCTCTTTAATGAACTCATCTCTTAGCAGGGTATATTTACTGCCTGCTCTCACTTCGCAATATTTTGGTACTAAACCATTGTACCTCTTTTTATCTCCACTAATATTATGGTTTAAGAGTATATCGCAATAATGTTTTTTATAAGTATCATCAAGACTGAAAATCTTTAATGATGAGTTTTTAAGTTTTAAGTTTTTTTCATAGCTGTAATTAATTCCATAATGGTCTATAACTATCATATCAATATTTAATTTGACAATGAGTTTATGAAGTTCTTTGATATCATTTGATTTTAAGATTTTTATCTTGTATCCAGCTTCTAAAATCTTATAATTTATGTTACCGACTAAATTTTGAACAGCGAAAGTAATAGTTGCATTTTGATACTGACTAGCTAAAACTAAATCGCGCATTATATGACCAGTACCGAGAGTTGAAGAAGAGTCTGCTCTAAAAAGTATATTTTTAATTTCTGACATTTTTAATCTTTTTTGTTATGATAATCAACTGTCTTACCTCTGTTGGCTAATCTTCCTTCGAAGAGATAAATCTCATAAAGTTTTTCAGCTCTGTTCCAATCTTCTAAGGTGTCTATATCTTGAACTAAATGTCTAGGTAAAATTATAGGAATAGAATCTTTTGAAAATATAATTTCAGAACTCTGTATATTTATGTTTTCCCAGTAAAACTGTCCTGCATCTTGATATGCTTCTTCTAGATCTTGGCTTCTTGTCATATAATGTTCTGGTGTAAACATTTGGCATCTTCCACTATGTGTAAGTTTAAATGTTCTCTGTATAGGGAAAGGCATACTTGTTGCACTAAAAGAGTGTCGCGCATTACTATTTTTGAGTGTGTTGAAGCCTTCGATAAGGTATTTCACTTGCAACAAAGGAGCGGTTGCATATAGTGTACATATATAGTCAAATTTCTCTCCTTGGTCTTGGAGATATTTTACTGTGTGTAGTATAACTTCGCCTGTCCCTGTAAAATCATCAGAAAGCTCACTAGGTCTAATGAAGGGTACTTCTGCTCCACACTCTCTAGCTATTTTTGCAACTTCATCGTCATCTGTTGAGACTATAACCTTATTAAAAAGTTCAGATTTAAGGGCCACTTCAATACTATAAGCTATAAGTGGTTTTCCAAAAAAATCTTTTATATTTTTTCGTGGTATTCGCTTACTCCCGCCACGAGCTGGAATTATCGCAATGGCATTTTTTGTCATTAGACTAGAACTTCTAAAAGAGTATCTGCAACATATACCGCATCATTAAGGGTCATGTTGTGATGGCAAGGTATGGAGATTTCACCCTTGTAAAATTCTTCAGCTACAGGTAGAAAAGTTTTTCCAAATTTTTCTATGTAAAAAGAGTTTTGATAGATAGGTTTATAATGAACTTGAACACCGAGTTCTCTCTTTTGTAGCTCTTGGAAAATAGCCTCTTTTTTAGAGCGAAGTTTCGAGTTTAAAATGATAGGGTAGAGATGTCTTGCACTACGGTGTGTTTGTTTTACTTCAAAAGTGAGAAAGGAGTTCTGATCTTTAAATCTTTTATCATAATATGCAGCTATTTCATTTCTAATATTTATAAATTTGTCAAGTTTTTTGAGTTGGGAAATACCAAGTGCCGCAGCGACTTCTGTTAAACGATAATTATATCCCATGCTTATCATATCTGAGTTCCATAGCTCTTTTTTCACTATACCATGTGAACGAAAAAGACGAAGTTTAGTGGCATACTCTTTATTGTCTGTTAGAATAGCACCACCTTCACTTGTTGTAATAGGTTTTATAGCATGAAAGCTAAGCAGAGTCATATCTGATAATGAACCGATTTTTTTGCCATTTATGGATGACCCTAGAGCATGTGCAGCATCTTCTATAACAAGCAAGTTATGCTTTCTTGCTAGGAGGTGAATCTTTTGTAGCTCTACAGGATTTCCTGAAAAATGAACAGGAACAATAGCCTTTGTTTTAGGTGTTATGAGTGATTCTATTTTTTCTGCATCGATATTGCCATTAAGCGTGACATCACACCAAACAGGGACAGCATCTAAGTCAACGAACATATTTGAAGTGGTTACAAAACTAATGGGAGTAGTAATCACTTCATCACCTTTTGTGATGCCACTAACACTATAGGCACCCGCAAGTGCAGAAGTTGCGGAATTAAAACAGACAGCATACATTGCCCCAGTATAGTCGCACAGCGATTGTTCAAACTCTGCAACCTTTGGACCCTGTGCGAGAAAATTACCTTCTAAAACCTTAACAACTGCAGCAATATCATCTTCCTCTATCAGTTGTGTCGAGTAACTTAAGTTAGACATTTATTTTCTTCATCTTTTGTCTCTTGAACTTTTCTTCGTAGATCTTCGCGAGAGAGCCAGAGGTCATTGTCTCTTGAGTTATACTCAAAACCAACTCCGACACTCTCCCCTTTTTCTCCAATACTATTGGTTGAGTAGTCAATAGGCGAAGAAAAAGTTATACTTGGCTTTATAACAAAGTGATCGTAAAATTCTAGTGTAATATGGGAGTCATCAACAGGACACATAAGCTCATGAAGTTTCTCTCCTGGACGGATTCCTATCACTTCTTGTTTCATGTTTGGTGCTATTGCATAGGCTAGTTCAGTCATCTTCATAGATGGAATTTTTGGAACAAATATTTCCCCACCCTGCATACGTTTAAAATTTTTAAGTACGAAATCGACACCATCTTGGAGGGTAATCCAAAATCTTGTCATATTTGGTTCAGTGATAGGTAAAGCTGTAGCACCCCCTGCAATAAGTTTTTCAAAGAAAGGTATTACGGAACCACGAGAACCTAGAACATTTCCATACCTTACTACTGAGAATTTTATCTCATGTGAACCGGTAAGGTTGTTTGCAGCAACAAATAGCTTGTCTGATACTAGTTTAGATGCACCATATAAGTTTGCTGGAGATGCAGCTTTATCTGTTGAGAGTGCAATAGTATATTTTACTTCATTTGCAATACATGCATCAATGACATTTTGAGCACCCATAACATTTGTCTTTATACATTCCATAGGATTATACTCAGCTATTGGAACATGTTTTAGTGCAGCAGCATGAACAACATAGTCCACCCCAACCATCGCCTTTTGTAAACGCGGTAAGTCTCTAATGTCACCAATAAAGTATCTCATACAAGAGTCATTAAATTTTTGTGCCATTTCAAACTGTTTTAATTCATCTCTTGAATATATTATAATCTTATTTGGTTTATAGTTTTTTAGAATTGTACGAACAAACTGCTTTCCGAAACTACCTGTTCCACCTGTGATAAGTATATTTTTATTTGTTAACATATAATAATTCCATTTTTTTTAATCTAAAAGCAATAATAGTACCATAGTAGTTGAGTTAACATTAAATGTTTTTGATGAATAGCCGATTTATATTTTATAGTAGATATTATTATTTGAAGGATTTATTATGGGTATCAGTTCTCTAGGTGTTGGCTCAAGTATACTAACACAAGATGTATTAGATCAGTTAAGAGAGGCTGATGAGGCTGGACAGATAGAGCCAATTACATTGGATATTGCAAATGAGAATGACAAAAAAGATGCGATGGATGTTATAGATGCATCTATGACAAATTTTATTGATATCATCAATGATGTTAAAAGTCAGTCACTTTATGATGAGCGTGTGACAGAAGTGAGTGGTACAGCGGCTGAAGTAATAGCCGCCGCAAATACGGATATTCAGGATTTTACTTTAAGTGTTAATGTTTTAGCAACTAAGCAAATAGAAGAGTCGGGTGCATTTGCTTCTGAAGACATATTGGTCGCAACTGCTGCGGGTACAATGGAGTTGAATGTTGATGGTGAAGCATTCAGTATAGCTTATGACACAACCACTACTCTAAAAGACTTGAAAGCATTAATTAACGAAGAAGCAGGTGATAAGGTAGATGCAACTATAGTTCAGATAAATAGTGGAGAGTTTCGTCTTTTTATCAGTTCTGTAGATACGGGTACAAACCAAGATATAACTCTTGCTGATACAAGTGGATTCTTATCAGATGATGGTGGGACAACTGCAGGTGGAGTAAATCTAACTACCGCTATGACAGCCATACAGTCTGGAGTAGATGCTGAATTTACATTTAATGGTCAAGCTATTTCAAGAAGTAGTAACAGAGTAGAGGACTTAATTTCTGGTCTAGACATTACACTCAAAGAGACCGGGACATCAGTTGTTAGTGTATCCCAAAACCGTGATAATATTATGACGAAACTAGACTCTTTTGTTGAGAAGTACAACTCATCTATTGCTGAACTAGATAGGATGACCAAACCGAGTGCTGATTCGGACAAAGGAATTTTCTCATCAGAGAGCACTATAAAGAACATGAAAAGAGCTATTGAAAGTATGTTTGGTAGTGTTGGAGGGGGTGTTGGGAGAATGGCTGATTTTGGATTTGATGTAGATAGAGATGGAAGAATGACCCTCGATAAAGATGTTCTCAATAGTACTATGGATGATAATTCTAAAAATATAGAAGCATTTTTCTCAGGTGGAACATTTACAAATAGTGATGCAAGTACTACGGAAGTGGATGGGGTGTTCACAGAAATGTCGGCAATTGTAGAGGGATACACAGAGTACAATGCTACTCTTAATCAATTTAGTACTTCAATAGTGGATCGTATCTCAGATTTAGAAGATAGAAAAATAACAGCTACTGAGCGCTTAGATGCAAGATATGAAATACTTAAAAAACAATTTGCTGCATATGACCTAATGATAAATAAATATAATTCTGCATCATCAATGTTCTCTGAGATAGTAGCAGCGGATAATAATAATAATAATTAGTAAAGTTGTAAATTTTGACTTGATTTTAGAGTAAATGGCTAAACAATATATTGAAGATGCCGATGTAATTAGTAAATAAAATTATAATTAAGAGACATGAAAAGGATTTCAAATGTATGGTAATAATGCACATAGTATTTATACTCAAAACGATGCTGGTGTGGAATCACCCACTAAGCTTATAGAGATGTTATATGAGGGGGTACTTCGTTTTAATGCTCAGGCAAAAAAAGCTGTCAAAGATAGCGATGTTGAGAAAAGAGTTTATTGGCTCAACCGTTCTGTTGCAGTCATTACTGAATTAATATCTACTCTTGATATGAAAGAAGGCAATATTTCTGAGTACCTTGAGGGTCTATATAACTACGAAATACACCTTTTAGCAGAAGCAGGAAATAAAAATAGTTTTGCAGAGATTGATGAATGTAGCAATGTTTTCAAAACTCTTTTGGAGGCATGGAGAGAAAGTACGGATGTGGCTTAAGCAGCTTACTATAGCCATAGTTGAGAGAAACATTGATAAAGTAAATGAGTTGATGGATAATCTTCCTCAACTTGAAAAAAAAGAAGACTTAGATCAGGCAGTGTGTCTTTTAAAAGAAGCAACTACTTTAGTTCAAGGCTTTAAAGATGATACCCAAGTATCGATGATACAAATGAAAAAAAATATCAAATTTTTAGAAGCTACTCAACTGAAAGCACCACGGCGTTTAGATATAAAACTATAAACTACTTTTTCTTTATGCCAAACTTCAAACTTCTTATAGTGTAGTCAGTTACAACGGCACCTTTTCTCATGGTTAGTATATGCTCAACTGCATCTGCAATGTCTGAACATAAAAGTTTTTCATCTTCTCTCTCACTTGTGGCAAAACGCAACTCATCGTAAAAGTTTGACTCAGTCATGTCAGGGTTTATGTTTGTGACAGAGAGTCCACTTTTTCTAGTCTCTTCAAAGAGTGAACTAGAGAATGACTTCAGACCAGCTTTTGTAGCACTATAAACACCGGCAAATTTACTAGCACGAAGTGCTTCAATGGAGTTGATATTAATGAGATAACCATCATTGTTTTTCATATCTCGAAGAAGAGCATTTGTGAGAAGCATAGGTGCCGTAAGGTTTAAGAATGTCATAGTTGTTATTGTCTGAGCACTTAGTTCTTCGTGCGGCTCAAAACGACCAAAACCAGCTGCATTTATAAGGATGGAGATATTTTCTTGCCCCAGTTTTTTACACAGTACTAAGGTCTCTTTCTCATCTGATAAATCAGCTTGAATAGCTTGAAAATTACCATTATCAAAAAAGTCTATGTTTATGGACCTACTTACACCTATGACACTGTATCCGAGACTTAGTAGTCTATGGCTTATTTCTTTACCTATTCCACTACTTGCACCGGTAATGACTACATTTTTATGACTATGCATTTCGTACTCCTAGTATTAAATTTTAGCTATACTACTTTTATGAAAAATATTTATATAACTGATTTAGACCATACACTACTGTATGATGATTTATCCATAAGTGATTATACTAAAAATATATGGAACTCTTATGAAAATGAAGCGATTTTGAGTGTTGCTACTGCGAGAACCTACAAAAAAACAATGCAGTTTTTAAATGGTTTTAGCGTAAACGCACCGATGATACTTTTAGATGGGGCACTCGTTGTAACACAAGATAAAAAGATAATCGATACAAAGTTTATGAGTAAAGAGGTTTCGGATGAAATCATCTTTTTAGGAGCTAAACTTTGTATTTACCCTTTTATAATAGCGCTTGATGATGGAGGTTTTAACGAGCTGTTTCTTCACTCAGACATTTTAAACAAAGACCAAGTAGAAGTGCTTACCCGTTATACAAAAGATGACAACTTGATAGAAAAAAAGAACATTCAAGCAATGGAGAAAAACTTTAAACTTGTCTATATGGGTGAAGAGCAAAAACTCAGAGAATTAGCAAAAAATTTAGAATCTACCTTTAGCGATACTCTCAAATACATTCTTGCTCCAGAAGCTTATACTGGATGCTATTTTTTAACCATCTTACATAAAAACGCAGACAAAGCTCATGGCATAACAACCATAAGTGAGTATATGGGCTTTGACTTACAAAAGCTTACAGTCTTTGGAGATAACTTTAATGATGTAGGAATGTTTGATTTAGCTGGAATCTCTGTCGCTGTAGCAAATGCACAAGTTGGTGTGAAAGAACTAGCTGACATCGTACTTCCTCATACAAATCACGAAGATGCGGTAGCAAAGTATTTAGAAGGATTAAGAAAATGATAATTATTGGAATAATGTTTTTTATATTTGGTTTTGTGACTTGGCTTAACGGTTCTTTGATTCCGTTTTTAAAAGTTATCTGTGACTTGAGTGACTTTCAGGCACTGTTTGTAACCTTCGCGTTTTATATAGCTTATACGGTTATGGCATTTCCAATGGCGGCACTGTTAGAGAAAACTGGGTATAAAAAAGGGATGAGTATCGGGCTTTTAGTGATGGCTATTGGGAGTCTATTGTTTATTCCTGCGGCATTAAACGCGGAGTACATACTTTTTTTAGTCGCACTGTTTACATTAGGAACAGGACTTACTATTTTACAAACTGCTTCAAATCCTTACATCGTACTCATTGGTCCACAAGAGAGTGCTGCAATGCGAATAAGTATCATGGGACTTATAAACAAAAGTGCAGGGGTATTAGCTCCTCTTGTTTTTACTGCATATATCTTTTCAGGAATCGGTAGCATAGAAACTCTCGATGCTTTACAAATAGAAACTCTTGGAGAAAAACTTATACAGCCTTATATGTATATGGCTATTGCTTTAGTTTTTTTAGCTGTTTTTGTAAAGTTCTCGACTTTAAAAGAGATAGAGTATGAAGATGACGATGATTTTGATAATGGAACAGTTTTTGCCTTTCCTCGTGTCGTGTTAGGTGCTGTAGCACTCTTTTTCTATGTAGGTATAGAAGTTATAGCAGGAGATACTATTGGGCTATATGCACAAGGTTTAGGAGTTGTAAACGCGACGACTCTTACATCGTACACTATGGTCTTTATGGTTTTTGGTTATATCGTAGGAGTGACTTGCATACCAAAGTTTCTTTCTCAAGAAAAGGCACTTGTATTTTCCGCAGTAAGTGGGATCTTACTACTTTTAGGAGTCGCGTTTAGCTCAACAACATCTTCAGTTATAGCGGAGACTTTATGGGGATGGAGTGGGATTATGACACTGCCAGACAGTGTTACATTTGTAGCGCTACTAGGATTTGCAAATGCTCTTGTTTGGCCTACTATTTGGCCGCTTGCTCTTGAAGACTTAGGGAGACATACGGCTAAGGGAAGTGCCTTACTCATTATGGCAATTGCCGGTGGAGCATTGCTTCCTATCGCGTTTGGTAAGATTGCAGAGGTGAGCGGCAGCATGCAAGAAGCTTATCTTTATGGGATTGTTTGTTATCTGTTTATATTGGTTTATGCTCTTAAATGGCATAAAATGAAGACTTGGTAGATTTTAAGTGTACACTTTAAAAAAAAGAGAAAATGGATTTGAATACTTAGAACTTCAAAACAGTGTCGCACATGCAAAAATAGCACTACAAGGTGCGCATATATTTGAGTATAAACGAGAGAAAGAAGAAGATCTTTTATGGTTAAGTACTGAGAGTTTTTTTGAGAAAGGAAAAGCTATAAGAGGGGGAGTTCCCATCTGTTGGCCGCGTTTTGGAACACTTGATGAGAGTATGCCGGCACATGGATTTTCAAGAACTGCAATGTTTACTCTAGTTGAGGTTCTTGAGACTAAAGTAGATTTGACAGAAGTGAGATTTTTACTCACAGGTGATGAGCAAAGCCGTAAAATATGGAACCATAAGTTTGAACTTGAAGTGATTTTTAGTATTGGCGAGTCTTTAGAAATTGAGCTTAAAACAAAAAACTGTGAGAGTGAAGAGTTTATGATAACACAAGCACTCCATTCTTACTTTTGCGTTTCAGATATCAGTCATGTAAAAATCAAGAACCTAGATAAAAAACCTTATTTTGATGCTCTTTTAGGAAAAACTTTCTTTCAAAAAGGTGATGTAACATTTGAAAAAGAAGTTGATAGAGTCTACCAAGAAGTAGATACTATAGTAGTTTTAGAAGATAAGAAAAGAGTAGTGCATGTACAAAACAGTGGTTCATCTTCTGTGGTTGTTTGGAATCCATGGTGCGAGAAAGCTACAAGACTCGCTGGAATGCGAGATGTAGATTATAAAGAGTTTGTGTGCATTGAGTCTGCAAATGCTTTTGATGACTTTAGAGTCATAAAAGCAGGGGAGACTCATTCTCTTAAAGTAAGTCTAAGTACATCGTCTAAAACTGTGTTATAGTTTTATAAATAATTTTAATTCAGGAAAAATAAATGATAATAGCATTTAGTATATTTTTAATAACTTTAGTATTTATAATTTGGCAACCTCGTGGTTTACAAATAGGAACTTCGGCAGTTATTGGAGCTATTGTGGCTTTGGTTATAGGTGTTGTTAGTTATGCAGACGTTATAACAGTAACTTCAATTGTTTGGGACGCGACTCTTGCGTTTATAGGTATTATCATTCTTTCAATGGTTTTAGATGAGATAGGTTTCTTTGAATATGCTGCTATTAAAATGGCAAAATTTAGTGGTGGTAGTGGAAATAAAATGTTTGTGTACATACTACTTCTAGGCGCCTTAGTAGCCGCTTTTTTTGCAAATGATGGGGCTGCACTTATACTCACTCCAATTTTACTCGCAAAGATGAAATACTTAAAAATGAAACCACTAGCAATTTTCGCCTTTTTAATGGCTGGAGGATTTATTGGGGATAGTGCTTCAAATCCATTAGTTATCTCAAATCTTACTAACATAGTAACTGTTGGTTATTTTGACATAGGCTTTACAGAGTATGCAAAAAATATGTTTTTACCAAACTTACTTAGTATAGCGGCTTCCATAGTTGTCTTGTGGCTTTACTTCAGGAAAGACATTCCACTTGTTGTAAATGTAGATGATTTACCGGAGGCTTCATCGGTTATAAAGAACAAGATGATGTTTAAGTTTTCATGGGTATTTCTAGCCATATTAATGCTTGGGTATTTCATCGGTGATAAATATAATCTTCCAGTATCTCTTTTTGCTCTTGGCGGGGCTTTAGTGTTTTTAGCAATTGCTACACTACAAAAAGCAGTAAAACCTGTGAGTATTATCAAGGGAGCTCCTTGGCAGGTTGTTTGGTTTAGTATAGGTCTCTATGTTGTTGTTTATGGTCTTAAAAATGCAGGATTAACCGATGTTATAGCATCTCTGATTGTAGAGCTTAGCCAGCATGGAAAAACTGTAGCTATCATTGGGACAGGATTTTTATCTGCGTTTGTTAGTTCTGTTATGAACAATATGCCAACGATTATGATTATGGATATAGCCATTGATAAAGTAGGCTACATTGGAAATGAATCACTTGTGTATGCAAACATCTTAGGTTCAAACCTTGGTCCAAAAATGACACCAATCGGGTCACTTGCAACACTTCTGTGGCTTCATGTTTTAGCACAGAAAGGTGTAAAAATAACATGGACTGAGTATATGAAAGTAGGTCTTGTAATTACTCCACCTGTGCTATTTGTGGCTCTCTTAGGGCTATTATAGTTTTTAAAATAAAAACTTACTCTGAGCCTACTATAATCTCAATAGGAAGAGGTTTAGAGTAGTAGTTACCCTGTGCATAATCCACTTTCATATCTCTTAAAATTTCCTCTACAGCTTCATTCTCGACATATTCACATATGGTTTTTAGTCCCATAATATGCCCAATCTCATTTATAGACTTTACCATGGCTCTATTTATTTCATTTGTATCTATATCTGCTACAAAGGCACCGTCAATTTTTAGGTAATCAACTGGTATGTCATGTAAGTATGCAAAAGAAGAGTGACCAGAGCCAAAGTCATCAAGAGAAGCTTTAGCACCTAAGAGTTTCATTTTATTTATAAACTCTATCGCGGTGTCAATATTTGCGATTGCAGCACTTTCAGTCACTTCAAAACATATATCTTCATAGGGTATTTTATACTTTTTAAAGAGATCCTCAATGGTAGCAGCAAGTTTTTTATCACTAAATGAATTTCCAGAAAGGTTAATACTAAAAGAGTAGGAAATTCCTGTTTGTTTTAGTATCTTTGCATACTGGATAAATAGATTTTCTACAACCCATCTATCAATTTCTTGCATAAGTCCAAAGCGCTCAGCTGCTGGTATAAATGCCATTGGTGGGATTATTTTATTTTCATTCTGTAAACGAATTAGAACTTCATAGTGTTTTTTAGTTTCTCTATAGTCTAGAGGTACGATTGGCTGTATAAAGAGTCTAAACTCATCATATTCAAGTGCACGTGTTAGTTTTTCAACCCACTGCAGTTGCCCACGTTTTTCTAACATTTTTACATCATCTTGTGTTGCAACATGAATACAGTTCCTGCCCTGTTCTTTAGCTGCATAACAAGCAGCATCTGCAGAAGCTACCACTTCTAGGAGAGAAGAACTGTCCCGTGTTATTTCAACAAGCCCCATACTCGCACCGACAACAAAGATTTTATCTTCCCAGCAGAAGCGGTAACGTTTTATTGCCTTTAAAAGATTTAATGCTTTGTCATGCACCTGATTTAGAGTATTAGAAGTAAAAAGTATACCAAACTCATCTCCTCCTAAACGCGATACTAGGTCATTAGGACCGACATTTTTTTGCATAATAAATGCAATTTGTTTAAGAAGCTCATCTCCTGCGACATGGCCAGATGTGTCATTTACCACTTTAAACTGGTCTAAATCTAAGTAACATAAAATATTTTTAGAAGAAGATGTAGGTGAAAACTTTAAAAGATTAGTGAGACGTTTTTCAAATTCATATCTATTAAAGAGTCCTGTGATTTTATCATGTGTTGCTAACTGCTGTAGTTCTTGTGTTCTCTCTTGTATCTCTTCTTCAAGTAAGTTTGAGTGCTGATTGAGTTCTTCATTAAGTTTGTTGTTTATAAAATCTGTTCTAGCTAGAGAGTCAGTATCAACAGTTATTTTGTATCCAAAGGCAAAGATAAGAGCTAGTAGAACAAAAATATTTATACGAATGAGTAGAGGGTCATCTAAAAACATAAACAATAAGATGGAGATACCCGAAATAAGTGTGAAAATATTTAAGTGCATACCACTACATGAGTTAACATGTAACTTACAGTAGTTACAGCGTTCATAAGGTGTAAATCCATTTCTAGCAAGAGAACAATTTTTATTTACATTATGTTTTTGTTTTGTGAAAATATTGATAGCATCCATGTTGTTTTACTTTTTCCTTATTACTTTGTAGGCGATGTACACAAGAGATGATAAACAAAAACCAAAAAAGCTAGATATGAGCATGGCTACAGACATAAACATTGCCATTGCTACTGCGATACCGTAGTAGTTGAAATAGAGATAATAAATGCATATTCCTCCAACTAGACGCATCAAGTCTTCAATGATAGAAGCTAAGGGAGTAGTTTTGTAGGAATGGGCATACTGAACTGGTGTTGAAAAAAGTTGTTTTCTTAAAAGTATACTAAGTACTCTAAAGAGAAGGGTTGTCGGAGAGTAGTTTACCCTAGTTATAAGGTTAATAAAATTTAAAAGAATAAAAATTTCTATAAATAAAAGATTATTGGTAAAAATAAATATAAGTACTAATAGACCAGAGATTAGTCTTTGAAACTGGACATGTTCAGCCTGAGGCTCTATGTATTGTAAAAAAATCATAGTTTGAGTCTAACATAAGAAAACATAATATAAACTTTGAGATTAGAGAAGTAGAGAAGAAATAAGCTCCTCTCGAAAGAGAGGAAGATGGCTTATTTTGCTAGTGCAGCTTTTGAAGCATCAGCAACAGCAGTAAATGCCGTTGCATCGTTCATAGCCATGTCAGCAAGAATTTTACGGTCAAGTTCGATACCTGATTTGTGAACACCATTCATAAATGTTGAATAGTTCATTCCATTTAAACGAGCTGCTGCATTAATACGGATGATCCATAGTTTACGGAACTCACGTTTTTTCTGCTTACGGTCACGGAATGCATAATAAAGTGAACGTTCAATTTGCTCTTTGGCTTTACGGAAGTGCTTACGACGACCACTATAAAAACCTTTCGCTAATTTTAATATCTTTTTGTGTCTTCTTCTACGAACAACACCTGTTTTAACTCTTGGCATATCTTTCCTTTTTCTTTACCTAGCTACTAAACGTAGTCAAGGTGCCATACTGTGATGGACTTGCCCAATTGTTTAAAATTGGAGATTTATGCATAAACTAAAAATTAGTTTATCATAGCCTTGATGTTTGCAGCGTCAGCTTTTGCAACTGTTGCTGGCTTGTTTTGGTCACGACGAGTTTGAGCGTCTTGTTTAGTTAAAATGTGACTCCTAAACGCTTTACCACGTTTAATCGTACCATTTTTCTTAACTTTAAAACGCTTAGTCGCGCCTTTTACCGATTTCATTTTTGGCATCGATAGTCCTTTACGTAAAAATATCATTAATATGTTTTTTATGAACTAAATCCATAAAAAAGCGCTAACCGCTCTGGCACTAAATCTAACCTCATTTATGAGGTAGAGAAGAGCAAAACATACTTTGAGAATGGGATTATATCTAAATATTTCTTATTTTTGGTTATAATCCAAGTATGAATTCAATTAAACACATAGAAAATGCCCTTAAAGAGCTTGATGATGAAGTCCAAACGATTCTTTTAAACTGGGATATTCCACTCAATGAAAAAGACAATCTTATGCTTCCAATTTTACAACAAAAAAGAGTGCTTGCTCAAACTTTAGAAGATTTAACATATCTAAAAGAGAACCCACCCTCACCAAACCAACCTTGTGGAATCTCTAAGTATAGAGAAGACTAACCCGCGTTTAATACTTTTATTTTTAAAAGTATTTCGTTCTCTTCTTTAAACGCCATATGCACTAAATAGAGCTCTTTACTAGCTTCTCTTGATTTGTAAACTCTAAAACTTTTTACATTACCCAATTCATCAACAACAAATTCACTATCAGTCCCCAAGGGGTATTCTCTAAACTCTTTTAGAGATTCTAGTCTATAGAGTTTTTCTTTTTTAACTATATAAGCTACATAAGGGTTCACTCTATTATGGATGGAATTTGATGTCTGCATGAAAATTACATCTTCATTTTTCGCTTGATTTATAATCTTTATTGTGCTGCTATTTATGTCGGTTTTAATTGCCAAACTATAGTCTAAATATATTACTTTTTTAAGCCGCTCAATTTTTGAGACTTTTTGAACTTCCTCTGCAAATACTATATTTGACTTGTTGAGTCCTGCGTAACTTTTATATAAAAAAAGCATCAATATACTTAGAATGACTATAGAGATCATAAGCTCTATGAGAGTAAAGGCTTTTCTCATTGAAGTCTCACTCGTATTAGCGTTCCACTGAAATCCTCTGTTTTTAGCATTGTTTTTCCTATCTCGAAGATTATGCCACTACCATCTGTTATCTCTTCATCTTCACTTTGTTGGAGTTCATTCGTATCTATAATTTCTAGCTCTTCGTACAGTATCTCAGTTTTTATGGCTTTTAGTTTTCGTCTTAAATCACTCTCTAGTTCAAACTCATTAACTAGTCTTTTCATGTCAATTTTACTATCTTCAAATGCATAATTTTCACTATTTGAGAGTAGAAACGAGTTGTATTGATTTGTGTTAATTATCTTTTTTAGTTGAAAAAGTTTGTTGCTAGTATCACCTCTCATTTGAAGAAGGGCGGCTATAACAACAGAGACTATCATAACAGCGACCATCACTTCTATGAGAGTAAATGCACTGCGATAAGTGGAGTGGCGTTTAGTCATGGCCTAAACCGATGCGTATCGCTTCATCAAGAGAAGTTTCACCATCGAGTAACATTTGGGAAAGTTGTAGAGAAATAGTTTTAAGACCATCTTTCTCTAATTGCATTTTTATAGTATGTTCATCCGTAGTTGTTTTTAAAAGCTCTTTAAGAGAGTCATTCATCACAAGCAGTTCCCCAATGGAACGACGGCCTGAAAAACCGCTATAGTTACAAGATTTACAACCACATGCTTTGTAGATTTTTGCATCAGTTGAGAGTCCATAGTCATCTGCAAAATCTTCGGCTATTTCATCTTCTTCTTTACACTCATCACAAAGAACACGCACTAAGCGCTGTGCCAATATACCTAAAAGAGAAGAACTTATTAGAAATGGTTCTATGTTCATATCTGCTAAACGCGAGATTGTAGCTGCTGCGGAGTTAGTATGGAGCGTTGAAAAAACTAAGTGACCTGTAAGTGCTGCACGAACGGCGATGGCTGCTGTCTCTTCATCACGGATTTCCCCTATCATTATGACATCTGGATCTTGACGCAAAATCGAACGCAGAGCTGCGGCAAACGTAAGCCCAACTTTCTCATTTACTTGAATCTGAGCAATCTTGTCTGACTTATACTCAACGGGATCTTCCACTGTTATAAGGTTTATCTCAGGTTTTTCCACTTCACGTAAAAAGGAGTGAAGTGAAGTTGTTTTACCCGAACCGGTTGGACCTGTCACTAAGATGATTCCATGTGAAGAACGGAGAAGTTTTTTAACGTCATCTATTAGTGAGTCATTAAATCCCAGTTCTGTTATTTGAGGTATTTGAGAACTCTGCATCAGTAAACGCATAACAACACGCTCACCGTAAAAAGTAGGAAGTATAGAGACACGAATATCTAAAACCTCTCCTGCTATTTTTATCTGTGTTCGACCATCTTGAGGGATTCGTTTTTCAGAAATATCAAGGTTAGAGATAACTTTTATACGACTCACTATAAGGCTCACTACTTTTTTATCTAGGTCGGCGTTTTTAGCAAGAATTCCATCTACACGAAAACGTACCTCACCTTTTTTCTCTTGTACTTCTATGTGAATATCTGAAGCACGTTTTTTAACTGCCTGGTAAAAAAGAGCATTTACAAACTTAATGATTGGTGCTGACTCTTCACTTGTCAGAATATCTGAAGACGTACGTAAAAAATCTGTAAGAGAGATGTCTTCTTCAGAGTCTTCTTCATCAGAGTCTTCTTTCATAGTCTCTATGGCTTTATCTGTGCGAAGTTCTAAAAAACGATTATAGAGTCTGTCGTAAGAGTCCTCGTCCAACATATAAAGAGGGTACTCTTGTTCTAGTTTTGTGTAGTAGTTACTCGCCTCGGCAAAATGATTTTCACATGCAAATGCAGCTACTTCTTCATTCATCTGACTAAATAGAAGATAGTTTTTAACACTGATGTCAGTTACTAACTCTTGAGGCTCATATACTTCTAATTTGAGGTTATGAATAGGGTCTAGGTTTAGCATCTATTCGTTCTCTTCTTCTTTCTTTTTTTCTAGTGCATCCATAGCTTCTTGGCTATACTCTGCTTGAATTTTTGCAAGTACTCCTAGCTCTTTTTGGAGTTTAGATAACTCTTCACTTTTGTCAATAACATAAGGGGTTAGAATAACTACTAGGTTGTCTTTTTCTTCATTAACTGATGTTGAGGAAAATAAGTATTCACCAATCCAAGGGATATCACCTAAGAGAGGAATTTTACTCACTGTTTTTGTATCATAAATTTTAACAAGTCCTCCAATAATAATACTCTCTCCATGACCAAGAATAGCCTGTGTCTTGACTTCTTGTTTTGATGTTATTGGATTACCATTAATATCTGGTACTAAAATATTTTCCAAAATAGCTTCTACATCTAATGTTACCTTGTCAGTAGAAGATACTAAGGGTTTTATTTTTAAAGTCAAACCAATATCTTCACGTTTATAAGAGGCAGTTGGTAGTCCTGTTGTTCCTACTGTTGAGGCTGTTTGCACAGAGATAGTCTTACCAACATAGATAGAAGATTCCTTATTGTTTACACATAATATAGATGGATTGCTGATTGACTTAGAAGCACCATTTGCTTCAAGAAAATCTAGTGTAGCACCTAGTGCTAAAGATTTTCCCGCACCGCTACCAATCCCTCCTAGGTGATCTAGAACTGATGCACTTGCAGTACTTGTTAAGGCATCTGAACCAAAATTAGCGCTCATAGCATAGAGTCCTGAAGGTGTAACATCTCCCAGAGCTAAACCATATTTTATACCTATATCAGAGCTATCATTGTTATTTATTTCAATAATTCTAGCTTTTACATAAACTTGATACTGCTCTTTATCTAGTTCATCAACTATAAGCTTAATCCCTTTTATTATTATTGGTTCACCGATGGCGATGATGGCGTTTATCTCTTCACTCGCTGCGATATTTGGTTTCATGGATGGATCAGTAAATGTCTGTTTTGAAATGATGTCATTTAAAGTTGCTGCCACAGTCTTTGCATCTGAATTTTTAAGAGAGAAAATCTGTATGCCGTTACTCGCATGAGACTCTACGTCTAAAGTAGTTACAAGCTCTTGTATCTTTGCCACGTTATCTTTAAGTCCTATAACTATAAGGCCATTAATATTATCATCTAAAATAATTTTGACCTGCTCTGTAAGTACTTTTACATTAAAAATGGACTTACTTATGTCGACTAGTCTTGTTTGGAGTTTTTTTGCTTCTGCATTTTTTATTGGGATGATTTTTACTATAGCTTGATTGTTTGTATCAATCTCTTTTATAACATGCTTGATAGTCTCTATATTTTTAGGATAATCGGTAAGGAGTATAGTATTACTCTCTTTCATTGTCATTAGTTTTGCTGTTTTAGAAATCAGGTATCGGATTTTAGCTGCGATAATATCGACATTTTCACCTTTAACAGATATAGCCTGAGTGACCATAAGCGAACCATAAATTTTCTTTCCAGAAGTCATAACTGCTACATTGTTTTTTGCAGCTTCAGTTGAACGAACAACTTCAAAAATAGAACCTTTTTTTACAAGTGTAAAACCTTTAGATTCTAGAACAGAAATAAGAATACCTATAAGCTCATCATCATAAACGGGTACTGTACTCACAAAGTTAACCGTGCCGTTTATTTTATTATTTATAAGTATGTTTTTATGAGTAATCTTGGAGATTAGTTTTATAAAGTCATCTATCTGTAAATCAGAAAAATTTACATTTACCTGTTCTCTGGCGTTTAGCGAAAAAACTAAAAATGTACTTAGGAGTAGTGTCTTAACGAATTTCATATATTATTTCCTTCTCTTGATTGTCTCTTTGGATTGTGAGTGCTATAGTGTCTATCTTGTCTATGTTTTTATATAGTTTAAGTGCATCGTTAAATGATGAAAGTTTGACATTGTTTGCTTTAGTAATAACATCACCTTTTTTAAGTCCTAATGTTGCCATTTTAGAGTTTTTCTTGATGCGGTTTACTTTAAAACCTACTATCTTTCCCGCTTTTTTTAAAGGTGCTATTGCTATATCTTTCCATATCTGTGAAGGATTATTTGAGTATCTCTTAATGTCTTCTCTTGTTACTTGCTTCTCATCTTCGCTCGCTGATGTAGTTCTTTTGACTTTTGTAAAAACATCACTCATTTTGTTCTTACTCTCTTTAAGGGACAATATATACTCTTTAGACGCTTTAGTAAAAGTAACATTATTTAAGTCTATTTGTTTAAGCTTATAACCTTCGTAACTTTCTCCTACTGCTGTAATCTCTGTCTTTTTAGGAGAAGATTTTTTAGCAACAATTACAAAACCATTAAACTTACTTCCATAAAGTCCTTTAAGTAGTAAGTTGTTAATACTGTATGCCTTGGTCTTAGTTTTTTCAAGGCCTGCAACATCTGCCGCTTTTGAATGAAGTAACATATTGGAGAACTGCACTCTTTGATACTTAGCTTGGTAGGATTTCTTGGCATGAAGTGCGACACCTTCACTTGGAAGATACCACCAAACGACAAGTGCGATGATTTTGGCGATGAGTAAAAGTACTAGGAGTTTACTTATAACTGCGATGAGTTTAGTGTTAGAAAGTTTTTGCATAAACATACTCCCCATTTTCATCTTTTTTCATCATCTTCATCGTTTTTTTATACTTACTCAACATAATCTTTGAAGGATAAAGATGTGCATTTAGCACTCTATCTAAAATGTTAAACGCCACCTCTGCTTTACCAAACTTCCCCTCAGCATTTACGTAAAGAACTAGAGGGTTAAACAGTGTATAAGTCACTTCTATGGTTTGAATATGTGAGGGCACATAAGCATCTACAAGGGAAGAGAGTTTTACATCTGTAAACTTAAGTGAATTATAAAAGAGAAGGAGTGTTATGTTAGCCTGCTCTACGGTGGCACTCTCTACACCTTTTGTACTTATCTCTAGGTTCTCAATTTCTAGACCAAAAAAGTTACTCTCAAGTATTTCATTTGAAACAACTACATCAAATTTTTTAAGATTTTTTTCTAGTAAAAAGTAGAAACTCTCTTTTGGTGTAAATGCTACAAGAGCAAGAACAAAGAACAAAGAAAAAGCTAAAAATTTCAATATCTTTTTTACCATTTTATCTCCATCTTAAGACTTGCCTTAGTCTCACTGAGCTTTTTTATTTTGAGCTCTGTAATGTTATATGAACCATTTAAGATTTTCCCCATGAGTGCATTGAGTGCTTTTGTATCTATGCTTTTAGAACTGATTCTCACAGAAGATTTCTCGCGTTTGACATCTAGGGCAGCTGTTTTTAATGAACTCTGAGAAAGAACTCTCTCTATCGCTCTCTTCGTCTTTTTCTTGTCTGCATATACATCTTTGAGTGAACTGAGTTTTAGCGCTAATTTTTCACTCGTTTCATAGAGTGTTTTTTCTTCTAGCATTTCTGTTTTCATACTACTTAAAGTAAAAAGTAAAAATGCTATAAGTGCCACTAGAAGTGCCCCAATATGAAGAGGATTTATCTGGTTCATATCTTTACCTCCACTTTTAGTTTATCATTAGTTAGTGAAGTTGTAGACTTTATACCTTTAGCATTTAACTGATTTATAATGGCATTTTTACTTGAAGTATTAACCCCACTAATAGTAACACTTAAGAGATTGCTCTTATAAGCTACAAGTGAAATCTTTTGGTTTGTTTTTAACTTTAAGGCTAAAAAGTAGGAGATGCTTTCTCTAAATTTTGTCTGTCTATTATGTATCTTAGAGTATTTATTCAGTGATGAACGATTTTGAAACATTGTTGATTGAAGTTTATACTTAGTAAAAAGCTCGTCTTGTGCGAGGGTGATAGTATCTTTTTTTACACTTGTTATAAATATCTCGCCTATGAGTATAAGTGCTAGAGTACTAAGAAGTGCTCCTATTTTATAGAGACTTCCATTATCGACTATGTGTCCAAACTGTTGTAATTTTATGGTGTGTTTTGAGAGTGTTACTGTATCTAGGTTAAGTTTTTCTTTTTCACTTATCCATTCTGATGGAGCAAGCACTAAAAGTTCACCTTTTAAGTACATGCACTGTTTTTCATTTATACAAAATGCACTTGGAATCTCTATAAACTCACTTTGAGCAAAATGTATAGATGTTGTATTTACAGATGAAATGCCATGTTGTACGAGTAAGTCGAGTATTTTTTTATCTTCATAAGCAAAGAGCATAAAATCTTCACCATGTTTATAAGCTGTGTATGAGTAGTGCCCCACAGGTAAAGAATCCTCAAAGATAGAAGGAAGGAGCTTCTTAACCTCTCGTACATTAGTTACTGGTAAAGACATCTTTTTTACCCAGTATAGAGATGGGGAAAGAATGATGTTTACTTTTTTACTCGTATCGTAGATGAGCTGCTCTTTTGAAGCAGGATCTAAAAAAAGAGTCGTTGTATCACGTCTAAATTTCATAAACAAAATTGGAACCCTTTTTATTTTTTATGTCATACTCAAACTGTATGTTTGAGATACTGTTATTTTGTCTTATCTCTATCTCAACCAAAAGAAAAGGCTCAAAAAAACTAGTCTTAAACTTATGAAGTTTTTCTAGTTCATTTGTATCTAGGTTTAAAGAATCATCGTCGGTATAAGTACCTGCATTTATACTTAAAAACTCAGCTCTCTCTTTAGTTGTTCCCAGAAGAAGTTCCCATACTTCAGTCGTTGCATAGTTTAAGTCTATGCTTATATTTTTATCTTGTGTAAAATAAAAAAGGTTTTTAAGATTAATTTTTTCAAGAGAATTATCATTATACTCTTGTGAATAAAAATCGTTTATTATCTGTAAATGTTTAGCAGATGCTATGTAATCTCTAAATAAATAAGGATTCTCTTCGAAAATGGCACTATTATAGCTATTATCTTCTTTAATCCCACTCACATTATCTAATAATATATCAAGATATTGGCTATTGATCATATTGTTAGTTAAATAATTAACAAAAGCTTGGCTTGTGTTTGCATCAAGCTGTGCTGGATTAAACTTTGCTCTTGCACTATGCAGTTTTAGTATTATCTCAACACCTGAACTCTCAAAAGGAATAAAAGATGCCGAAGAGAGTAGTATGAAAAGCTCATCACTAGAGTTAGAATCTGCAGCACGAGCGATATCAGCGGAGTTTTTTAAAATATTTAAAACATCTTCTACTATGACACTACTCTGGTACATAAAGTTCTCATCTTTGATGATTTTTGCAGCAGAGTTTACTTGTTTGAGTCCAAAACCAATGGCCACTGTTATGACTATAACAAACATAACGGTTATAAGTAATGCGATGGCGTTTTTGGACTCTCTCATGTTTAGCTAATACTCATAGAAAAGATTGGAAGAAGCATAGCCGCAACTATAAAGCCTATACTTCCACCTACAAAAAGCATAAGAGCAGGTTCAAGCAAGGTAAGGAGTAAGGAGATTTTGTCACGATTTTCTTCAAAGTAAAGTTCTGAGATATTTGTCAAAACATTTTCAAGCTGTGAAGTTTCCTCACCTAAGGCTATGGACTGTATAAAAGCATTGTCTATTTTTGTGCTTGACTCATTGAGGGCTTTTGAAAGGAGTTTCCCCTCTACAACTTTTTTACTAGCCCCTACAAAAAGCTCTTTAATCACTCGGTTATTTAAGATGTTTGCACTGAGGTTAATTGTCTGAACAAAGGGAACACCTGAACGAGTAAGAAGTGAGGCTATATAAGAAAAACGAGCAAGTTCACTTTTGAGTGCGATGGCTCCAAAAAGTGGAAGTGTAAGAATCAGTTTATCAACACCATAAGCGAAAGCATAAACTTTTTTCTTCAGAGTCATAAACGCGACAACGGCCATAAATATAAACACCAACATAAGCTCAAAGTTGTTTGAGAAGAAATCCCCAGCAGCTATGACAAACTGTGTAGGTAGTGGAAGAGCTTGATCCATACTCTCAAATATACCGGTAATCTGAGGCACTACAAAAGTCAACATAAACGCGATCATCACAAGAGAGATGATGATCATAAAAGATGGATACGCAAATGCCCCTTTAATCTCTTTGTTTATTTGGTCTTGCTCTTTTAAAAAACGCGAGAGTTCGAGTAAAACTTCATCTAAAATACCACCACTTTCACTTACCTTGATAGACTCTTTAAAAAAAGCTGGAAGTTCGACTATAGTCTGAGCCTCAAGAGCTGAGTAAAAGTTCTGACCCTCATCAAGATAGGTACTCACCGTAGTTAAAAAGAGTTTTATCTTTTTATTTTTTTCATAGTGTGTTTGCACAATTTTAAGTGCTGAAACAATGGAAATACCTGAACGAATATACATAGAAAGTTCACGAGAGAGTGAAGATAACTCTTTTGGTGGAATCTTATACTTTCTACCAAAGTCAAACTTCTCGTAAAACGCAGGAGTATCTTCATCTAAAGACTGGTAAATCACACCAATGACTTTGAGCTTACTTCTTGCTTCTTCAATGCTGGAAGCTTCTACTCTATCACTTACCTTTTTACCCTCGGCATTTATGCCTTTGTACTTAAATATCATTGCATCACTTCTTGTGCTAGGTTTTCTTTGTGCGCTACGACCTCTTCTAGAGAGTCATAAACAGGTGTTGAGTCAAAATAACTTGTATAGTCGTAGGCTTTATCTTTATAAGAGACGATGACTTGCTGGGCAATACTGTTTTTATAAACTTTAAAAGAGAAACAGACACTCTCTTGAACATCTTCTTCATTAAAAAATACGGACTGTTTTTTAATGATAACACCTTGAAGAACATCATAACGATACATCTCAGAACTCTCATCAAAAAAGCTCTCTATTGTCTTTACTTTCTCACCATCCACATAGATACTGCATTCGCTACAATCATCAAGACATAAAAGTCGTGCACTCGCGGCTTCATCTTTTATAAAGCTACCAAGATACTCTTTTAAGTTGGAAAAACTAGGAGTTATCTTCTGTTCACCAACTGTTCGAAGTTTTGTAACCGCAAGAGTATAAACCACCCCTATGATTACGATGACTATCATCAGTTCTATGAGAGAAAAAGCTTTTTTCAAATGACTACTTACACTCACTCATTTTTATATCTTTAGATTCTTTTTTCCCGCCTTCTTTTTTATCGGCGGCTAAAGAGATAAGTTCTATGCTTCCTTCATCGTTGGTGTAAATGAACTCTTGACCCCATGAATCTTTTGGCATTTTCCCATCTTTGAAGTATGAATCATCTTGTGTTAAAGATTTAAGCCCTTCTTCCGTTGATGGATAGATACTATTTTTAATCTTGTACATATCTAAAGCACCATCATAGATAGACTTCATTTGAACACAAACAAGGTCACGTTTAGCTTCTTCGCCTTTCCCTGTTAAACTTGGCATAACCATAGCCGCTAAAAGACCGAGTATCACGATAACTATCATCAACTCTATGAGAGAGAATGCTTTTCTTCTATTTTGCATTATTTTTGCCTTTAGTATTTTAATTACTTATTATATTGAAATTTAGTTACATTTTGGAAATACATGAAAATTAATGATTCTCACCAGAGAAAGTGAGAACGAGGAAATTTAAATCACACCGTAAGGACACTACTACAGTGTCCTTTATATATATTCGTACTATGGTTGAGATAAATGGTCCATTATCGCGGTAGCAGCTGTGTCGTTGAAATAATTTGTTACCTCAATTCTACCAGCTTTTCTAATTTCACCTACCCAAACTGTATTTGTTGCACTCGATGTATTTCCATCGGCAACACCAAAGTCATCCAAAATATATACTCTACTGTCAAATCTTTCGAGATCATTAGGTGTAATTACAAGCATTTCTGAGTTTCCGCCATTGACATTAATATCTGTTGTCACACTCCATGTTCCTGCCATTTCGTTTACAACAAAAGCAGTTCCGGTTGTATAATAGTTGGATATATCCAACTCAACTAAATTTCCACTTCCATCAGTTAAAGTAGCATTTTTATCAAATACTAAAACTCTATTGATTTGACTTGACCAAGAAATACTGCTTCCATCAGAAACAAAAGATTCCAAAGAGTTGTGAGCAATTCCAGATTGATCCGCTCTATAGTCGTATTCCACGCCATAAAAATCATATTCGTCTGTTAAGAACAATAGTGCCGCTTGATAAGCGATAGAACCAGAAGGCATACTAATATTTAATTCGCTTGAAAGAGTAGCATTATCTTCAATTGTCCCTATCATTTTCATAGAAACTACTTGTGAATTGATGTCATAAGTAGTGCCGCCTTCTGAAGCATTTACTTCCCCTGTTGCTAGGGTGTCAGTAAAGTATATCACATCATTGTTTGTATTACCAGAGAACATTAGTTGACCTGATGTTGTGTTAAACTCCATAATTTCAGTTCTAGTCATATTTGTATCGTAATCTATTCCATAGAAGCTATGCAGACTAGTATCTCCAGGAATTGCTACAGTCGAAGTAGCAATGAATGCATCAATATCCATAACAACATCGGATTTACTATACTCAGCTTCTGGAACCGATTGGTGAAGATAAGTTACATTAATAGATACGGTAAACTGATCCACTGTGGTATTTGTTTCGTCATTTACATTAACATTTATCAGCGCTGTTCCAACACTAGCATTTGCATCTATAACAACTGTAAACTCTCCAGTAGTTCCGTTAAGGTCTGTTCCAGCTCCAATCGCTCCAGTAAAGCTTTCTATAATAAAAGTGAGACTAGAATTGGTATCGTCTTGAGGAATGATACCACTTAGAGCCTCTCCTGGAATCATGCTTAAATATATATCGTCATATGCTACTGTTGTTATGTTTGTATCAGTTGTAGTATTCGTGTCTGCAGCGATTGCAACCGAAAATGTATAACCGATAGAAGCACTCCCATTACCATCAAGATCACCACATGATAAGAATAAAGTGTCAATCATAGAGAGGCTATAATAACATTCTAAAGAAGTGTTTGTATCTGTAAATAAACCATTGGCGATATTTGCATCGTCATTTTTTGAAAAAGTTACAATTCCATCAGTATCTCCATCCACTCCCTGAAATGTTACAATAGATGTGTATGTACCATGTTCCATATCGTTTGTGGAATTTGTATCAAAGTAACCGTCTTGTGTTAAACGTAAAGTCATACCTGATGTACTTTCAACCCATTCGTTAGCTAGAGAGTGAGAAGTTGTTGTTCCTCCACTTAAATTTGCAGCTAATGCAGCATCTCTATCTTCTACAGTAGAATAAGAGACAATACTCTTAAGTAGTGTTCCATTATCTAATAAAAGCTTGAATACTGTACCGTTAAAGTTTGCAGTTCCATCATATACAGCAGTACTATTCCCATCTAGATCAAATAATTTAATTCCATTTGTTAGAACTTCATAAGTTTCATTATTATCCCATGTACCATACTCATCGGTTCCACTATATGTACCTATGGTAGGACTAACTGTACCTGTGTAGGTCGTTGAAGTCCCATATGAAGAGCCATTAATTTCACTAGTTTCTATACTGTATATTGTTTTGTTTACAAAATAGCTTTCATAGTCAAAAGTAGAAGCAGTTGGGATAGAAGCGGAATAAGCTTCTATCGCTGCTTTAATGTCCGCTGTAGCTATATTATTAAAGTTAGCTCCGTTATTTTGATCTACTGTAAAGATAGTAGTTCCAAGTATGTGAGCACCTACATTGACAACACTATTTGCTACTGCTACTAGATTGCTATCACCATCAAAGTGGCTTTCGTATCCAGTAAGTGGAGTAAATTCAATAGCTAACTGAGTAGTGTTAGGTAGTGTGATTACACTCCAACTACCTACTGTCATTGGACTATATGATGGTGATGCAGTGTCGTATTTAATCATATTACCACTTTGTCCAGCACTTAGTGTAGATATTGCTGCACCAGTAGAATCTATTACTTCTTTATCAAGTACCCAAGATGATGTATTATCATCAAGATTTCTTTCAAAGTCTACACCTTCCCATTTACCAAATTCATTATGAATTCCTGCAGGTGAATTATTAGAACCCATGAACTCTTCTAGTGTGCTATATGGTGTATCTGTTACATTACATGTATTTGTTGTTTGGTTATAATCTGTACAATCAGCAGGAATCCACCAAAGTTTATAACTTTCTGGCTGGATAAAACCTAGTATATAAGCCTCTGCACCAGTACTAAATGTGATGTTCGCATCACCTGGAACTTTATTGTTGACTTCACTTATCACTGCTAATGCCTCAGTAGATGTTGATGTAAGGTCAATTTGTTGCATAATACTTACTTTCGTACCATTTGTTAACTCTAAATTTCCATCAACTAAAGAGTAAGTTTGAGTGCTAGTATCAACTACCCATGTTCCATTAGCTTGAAGTACTAAGTCATCTTCATCATTTGATGGAGCTGCTACAAAAACTTTTGATGTTACATCTAGGATCTCTTTTGTTTTAAGTAAACTTCCCGTTGAAAGAGTGTTTGTATAGATTTGAAGATCTCCATCTCTTTCGTCGAAGCCAGAGATTACCATACCATCAGTAAATGCAAGAGCAGTACCTGCCGCTTGATCAGCTGCTGTTTTAATTGCTATTATAGCTGTATGATTTGTTTCAATTGACAAAAAGAGTGGATCAACTGTCGTTCCTAAAACTTCAATCGCATCAATTGCAGTTTGAGCATTGTTTAATGCAGTTGTCGCATCGTTAAGATTTTGAGTTGACACTGCTGTTACCATTGAAGAATTTGCATCATTAACAGTAGTTACATAACCCTCTAAAGTGGCAAAGTGATTACTAAGAGTTTGAGCTGTTGCATTCGCTTCATTTGCTAAAACTAATGCTTCACTACTATTATACTGACTTGCAATAGAGTACATCTGCGTTATAGTGTCTTGCACATCTGATATTTGTAAACTAGCTTCATCGTATGTAGTATTTGCTGAGATTGCAAACTCTCCTACAGTAGTAGCCATTGTTTGTATTTGTAAAGCTAATGCTTCTGCCGCAGATGTTTCTATTGCTGCTAATCGATCAATTTCAGTTTGCTTAAGACCTTCCGCAGTACTTAAGGCTGTTGCAATACTAGTCTGAATAGTCTGAATTTCAGTCGCTCTTGTTGCTACTTCCTCAGCAGCTGTTTGTGCTTTGATAGCCTCTGCTTGAGATAAAACTTCCGTTGTGTTTGCATCTTGTGCTTTCACTTGCTCAGCTGCAATGATAGCAATCGAGTTATTTACGTCTGTTGCAAACCCTTGCGCTTCTGTTTGAGCAGTTAACACTCTTTGGTAAGCTGCTTGGACCGTAGTAGTATCTATAGTTAAAGTTGAATACTCTGTCGCTATTGCTATGGTAGCATTTAAATCTATCTCAGCTAAAGCAATTTTCATGCTGATAGCTGATAAGTCCGACGATACATTATTATCATTTGCCAAAGCTAATGCTGTGTCTATTAAGCCTATAACTCTTTGCTTTTCAGCCTCTGCCGCTTCAGCTGCTTGTGCATCCGCCTTGTCCGCTTGAATCGTAAGTACTCTTGCTCTTGTGTTATCAAGCGCTGTTTGCGCAATCGTTACTTGTGCTTTTGCTAAATTTCCATTAATTATTACAGTTTGTAAAGTAGCGTTAGCATCCGTTACATTTGCATCTGTTACATTTGATTCATTTGCTACAAGTGCTGCAAAGTCATATAAAGATTGTGCTGAAATGTTTGTATCATTAGCAAGTATGGTTATATCATTCAGTGCTGTATCAGCTTCAGTAAAATAACCTGTAATATTGGTATCGCTACTATAGTTGCTGTCTAAAGATTGAATAAAAATAATAGAGTCTTTAGAGGCTTTTACTTGGGGGATATTCCCATAAGCTTTTGCTACTATAGCTTGTGCTTGAGTTTTCATAATATTTACAGCTGCGTTTCTCTCAGCGTTTGCTGCCGCTAGTTGAGCTGCTTCTAAATTTGCCTCTAATAAAGCAAGTTTTGCTGCTTCTTCTGCTGCTGCAATTCTAGCTTCTGCTTCCGCTTTTTCCGCTTTCGCTTTTTCTTGTGTTGCTAGAAGTTCCGCTGCTGCTGCTGCTGCTGCTGCATCTTTGGCTGCTTGGTCTGCTGCAAGTTGAGCTTCTAAAATAGCTGCTTGAGCTTGTGCTTCTGCTGCTTCTGCTTCTGCAGCTCTTTGTGCTTCTGCTTCTCTTAACTGTTCTGCTTCTGCTTCAAGAAGTGCATCGTAAGCTGCTTTTGCTTCTTCAGCTGATGCATTTGCTGCTGCAATCTCTGCTTCATGAAGTGCTTGTTGTGCATCTAATGCATTTTGAATTGCTTGTGCAATTGCAGCTTCTTTTTCTTCTTGTAACTGTTGAGCATCTACAATTGACTGAAGTGCTGTAGCGTTTAAGTCATTTGCTGAACTTACTGAACTTGCAGTAGAAGCATTAATGTCTGATGCTATAGAAGTATTTACAAGAGTAATACCTGAGTTTAGACTTGTTTCAGCCTCTGCAGGTGTTCCTGCTTCAATAGTTGCTTGAGTTTGTTCGGCCGCGTCGAATGCACTTTGAGCCGAATTTTTCGCATTGTTCTTTACTGAAACAAGGGCTACTGGATTACCCACATATAAATTATTTGCTACTGATTTTGTAACTGCGGTTATGTTTGCAACAGTTAAATTAACATCACTAGTTGCACCAGAAAAACTTTTAGAAATTTCAGCAAATACCTCACCCATTACATTTTCAGTACTTTTATTTGAATCTGCACTTGCTACTGCAACTGAAGCTGCATGAACAATAGTTTGTAAGTGTGCTTGAGAAGCCATAACAGCTCTGGCATTATTTGCTACAGTTGTATCTACATCTTTTGCACTCTCAAGTGGATTAAAAGTTGTTAGATTTACATCCGCGGGAATGCCTAGTGCAAATTTAATGTTGTCTTCTGCTTGTTTTGGGGACTTTCCACTTTTAACAAGTGACTGAATCGCTGAAGTAAGTGGTGAAATAATTTTTGAACCGGATGGTGCTGTAAGTGAACCTGTAAAAGGAAGACCCGTACCAATATCAGTACCGCCTATTACAAGAAGTGGACCCGTCTGTGTAGTTGCAGGAATCTCAAACTGACCTTGTGCATTTGTAGTGGCAGTTGGCTCCCCTGTATCACACTGACCGTTCTCATTCACATCAATACATACGGTAGTGCCCGAGAGTAAACCATCTATGGCTGTACCACTAAAGGCCTGAGAAACCGCTGCAGCAGCTCCATCACTTGAACCACCACCGCTACAACCAGAAATAGCCATAACAGTAGCTAAACTTAGGGACAGTAATGAAGTCTTGAATTTGTTTTGCATAAATCAACCTTGTATAAAAAAATATAATACAATTATAGCTGAAATGTAGTAAAAAAGATGACTTATTGATGAAATACTTATATAAAGCATAATTTTTGTTACTCAAAGAGTGATATAGAAGGTAAATAAAATTTTGGGATTGGATTAAAAGACTCTTCTCCAGATACCTGCGGCACATAGTAGCTAAAGGTGTGCTGCTGTATTCCTACCCTGACACATTGTCCTTAGTAACCATTGCACAGGTCTAAAGAAGAGAACTGAAAGTATATCTAAAAAGTATTCTAATTCAAAGCACTAAAGAGTAATTGTCGCAACTGCACTTTTTGCAGCTGTAAGATAAGCACTATAGTCAAATGAAGTATCTGATGCACTTGCTGCCATTTCCATCTCTTTGCACATTTCATAAACTTCATTAAAACGAAGGGTTCCAGCACTTCCTTTTATTGAGTGTGCTAACGATTTAATTACAGCATAATCTTTAGAATCAATCGCTGAGCTTAAGTTCTCTAAAATTGCTCCAGACTCTTCTAAAAAACTACCTATTAACATAGGTATGTGTTTTGCTTTAAGCCCAATAGAAGCTGCCATGTCCTCATGATTAAGGTCTGAGTAGTTGGGGTTTGTGATTGGCATAGAGATAATCCTATGATTTTTTCTTTATAGTACCACAAAATAATACAATATGGATATGAAGTTGATATATATAATAGTTGCATTAAAAAGTGAAGCACAAGCATTTGTAGATAAATATAAACTTAAGAAGTCAAGACTTAGTGGGTTTCTAGTTTTTTCAAATGCTACAATGAAACTTATAGTAAGTGGTGTAGGAGTTGGTTTTGCGAGAGATGCAACTCAAACATTTATAAATCACTATGATATTACAGATGATGATATTTATCTCAATGTTGGTATTTGTGGGGGCGATAAAAACTATGAAATTGGTACACTTGTAGAAGTTGGAAGTGTTACTTATGAGGGCATAAAGTATACTCTAAAAGAAAATAAAAAACAGATACATACCCTAGATAAGGAAATGACTCAAGAGGGGTTCGAGCTTGTAGATATGGAAGCTTATGGTTTTTATGATGCAGTCGTGCATAACCCAGCTATAAGAAACGCATATATTTTTAAAGTTGTGAGTGATCATTTCGAGCCAAAACTAATTACTAAAGAGAAAACAAAAGCGCTAATTTTTGATAAAATAGATGCAATAAATAAAATTATAAAGATTTAAAGGAAGAGATATGAAACATTTTTTACTATTTTTTACATTATTACTCGTGCTTCACGCCAAAGAAATTAAAGATGACACTCTTAAAAAAATGATAGGACATATGCTTCTTGTAGGTTTTAATGAGAGTAGTATTACTAAAGACTCTCAAATTGTTAAAGATATAAATGAGTATGAGCTAGGGGGAGTCATTCTTTTTGATAAGTTTTATAAAAATAAAAATAAAAATAAAAATATCTCTTCACCCGAGCAACTTGCAAAACTTACAAGTGACTTAAAAAAGTTTTCAAATCAAGCACTGTTTGTAAGTGTCGATCAAGAGGGTGGAAAAGTGGCACGTCTTAAACCTAAGTATGGATTTGAAGAGATTGAGTCTGCATTAGAGGTTTCCCAGATGAATGAGTATGCAATTGTAGACATGTATGACAAGCAGTCAACTATGCTTGAGAGTGCAGGTATAACTATGAATTTTGCTCCAGTTGTGGACTTGGCTGTAAATCCAAAAAACAAAGTTATAGTTGGACTTGAACGCTCCTTTGGAGAAAAACCAGAAGAGGTGAGTAAGTTCGCAAAAGTAGTGATACAAAGTCAAAAGAAACATAACATTATCTCTGTTTTAAAGCACTTTCCAGGGCACGGTTCTTCTTTGGAAGATTCGCATAAGGGTTTTGTAGATGTGAGTGAGACTTGGAGTCCTGAGGAACTAGAGCCATATGAGATACTGATAAACGAAAAACAAGTTGATGTGATTATGACAGCACATGTTTTTAACGAATATATTGACGATATGTACCCAGCAACCCTCTCCTATAGTTTTAACACAGAATTGCTTCGCCAAGAGATGGGTTTTGAAGGTGTTATAATCAGTGATGATTTACAGATGGGAGCTATTTCAAAGCATTTTACATTAGACAAAAGAGTTTCTTTGGCTATAAACGCAGGAGTGGATATTTTACTTTTTGGAAATCAGCTTGAAAATGTAAGTGTAAAAAAACTTGTTAACAGCATCTTGACTCAGGTGAAATCAGGTGTGATACCTATAAAAAGAATCAAAGAGTCAAATGCTAGAATAGATAAACTTCATACTAGATACATGATAAAACAAAAACCAATAGTCTTTACAGAAAAACGCAAAAAACTTACACGAGAATACATCAAGAGTCATTATGGTTTGAGTGTAAAAAACATTGAAATTATTCCAAAAAGCATAGTCCTTCATTGGACTGCCGTTATGGACTTTGAAAAAAGTTTTGAGCGTTTAAACGCAGAGCTCCTTTTCAGTGATAGAGCAGATATAGCTAAGGCTTCAGCACTCAATGTTTCAGCTCATTTTTTAGTTAAACGCGACGGAACCATCTACCAACTTATGCCAGATAACTGGATGGCTCGACATGTCATTGGGCTTAACTACTCCAGCATAGGAATAGAGAATGTTGGAGGAGAAGGAAACGAAAAGGAAGATTTGACTCAGGCTCAACTTCGCGCGAACATATGGCTTGTAAAGTACTTAAAGACAAAGTACCCAAGCATAAAAAATGTCATAGGGCATCATGAGTATAGAGATTTTGAAAATAGTTCCTTATGGCTAGAAAAAGATGCAGGCTATAGAACACAAAAAGCAGACCCTGGTGTAAAGTTTATGAATGATGTGAGAAGTGCTGTAGATGAATAGTAGTTTTACTTCACTTGATTGGGTGATATTTATAGCTTACTTTACTATTTTAGGTGTCAGTTCTTACCTTTTTTCTCGTGCTAAAATCTCTTCTAGTAGAGAGTACTTCACCGCTTCAAACACAATGCCAATACTTGCAGTGGCTATCTCTATCTTAGCTACTTCTCAATCTGCTGCAACTTTTTTGGGAGTTCCTGAGTTCTCATATTCTAACAACTTCACACTCATAGGCTTTTACTTTTCTTCACTTCTTGGAGTTATCTTTGTAGCAAAGTTCTTAGTGCCAAAGTTTTACGAGATGAAAGCGATTACGGTTTATGAGTTACTAGAAAAACGTTATGGTGCATCTGCAAAAAAACAAGCTGGCGTTATGTTTCTTGTTGGTCGGGTTATGGCAAGTGGGGCAAGACTCTACATTGCAGCACTCGCTATTAGTATGATTTTATTTTTAGATATTGGCTTTTCTCATATGTTGATTTCTATTTGTATTTTAGTTCTAGGGGCATTAGCTTACACTTACTTTGGTGGTGTGAAGTCTGTGATTCTAAGTGATATTATTCAGGCTATTACTTATGTAAGTGCAGGTTTAGTAGTAGTATTTTATCTTTACATTTCTTTAGATGGCATTGATATTTTAAATGTGTTAAACGCGAACGATAAACTTGTTTTTATTGACACTTCTTTAGATGGTAAGTTTAGCATTATTGGTCTTTTAAGTGGTTGGTTACTGTTAAACATAGCGGCCTTTGGACTTGACCAAGATATGACACAAAGAGTGCTTACTTGCAAGAGTAAAGATGAAGCCTCTCGTTCTCTTATAGTGTCCATCTTACTTACCATTCCAATAGTTTTACTCTTTCTTATCATAGGGGCTCTTCTGTTTGTGCATTATGAAAGTGCAGAGATAGCTCAAAGTTTTGGAGATGAGAAGATAACCATCTTTATGTACTATATACTAAACGAAATGCCCGAGGGTGTTCGTGGGTTTGTAACGGTGGGTGCGATTGCAGCTGCTCTTTCAAGTACAAACTCTGTTTTAGGTGCTATGGCTTCGGTTGCTATAGAAGATTTATATAGACCTTTGAAGCTTAAACGCGATGCAAAAACAGATGAGACTCATTTCATAAAAGCTTCAAGAAACGCAGTCCTCTTTTTTGCAGTAGTATTATTCGCAATGGCAATACTGAGTTACTTTTGGCAAAGATATGCAGAACTATCGCTGATAGGTTTTGCCCTAGGTGTAATGGCATTTGCATATACTGGACTACTTGGCGTTTTCTTTTCAGCCATCTTTACTTCGAGGGGAAGTGTAAAAACTGTACCCTATGCACTAATCGGTGGTTTTGTAACAGTCTTAGCCTTACAGCCTTACACATTTGGCATAAGCATAGGTTTTGCTTGGCAGATAACTTTAGGGACTTTAGTCGCGTTTATGATAATGCAGACAGGAAAAGTAAAATCAGTAGTATTTGACTAAAAGATATAAATAATATATAATATTGATATACAAAGGAAAAAAGATGCATACATTATCACAACTGGAAAAACAACAGGTTGGTCTGCGTTTACCAAAATACCTTCTTGATGAGATAGATACTTTTACTAAAGAGTATTCGCTTAACCGTACTGACATCATAGTTGAAGCCTTGAAATCTTATGTAGCAGAGCAAAAAGCAAAGATTTTTTATGATGGGTTTGAGAGCTCAGTTGAAGAATTAAACACAGTTTTAACTACTAAAGAGAAAAAGCTACAGTCACTTGATGAGTTAATAGATGAACTTGACAATAACTAGTTTAGAGAGTTTTTCTAAAGAAATTAAAAAGCTTTTTAAAAAGTATAAAAATATATCACAAGATTTAAAATCCTTACAAAATGAACTTCTTACAAATCCAAAAGCTGGGATAGAACTAGGTAGCAACTGTTATAAGATACGACTAGCAAACTCCTCAATTCCAACAGAAAAAAGTGGTGGCTTAAGGGTTATATATTACTATTTAGATGAAAAGAGTAATATTTATCTTATGAGCATTTATTCTAAAACAGATTTAGAAAATATTAGCGATAGTAAACTTGTAGATATTCTGACATCAAGTGGATTAAAATGAATAATTTATACATAGGTGTAATGTCTGGAACAAGTTTAGATGGTGTAGATGTTACTCTTTGTGAGATAAATGAGAACTCTTGTAAACTTCTTCACTCTCATGAGTTTGTATTTCCTAAAGACTTGAAAAATGAGGTTTTAAACGCTATATCTACTAGTGTTACACTTCAAACTCTTGGAACATTAGATCATAAACTAGGACAGCTCTTTGCAGACTCTATCAATGAGTTTTTAAAGACATATAAAATTAATGCTAAAGATATAAATGCCATAGGACTTCACGGTCAAACGCTATGGCACGAGCCCCAGAGTGAGACTCCTTTTTCTATGCAGTTAGGCGATGCAAACATAGTAGCAAGTAATACTCAGATAAAAACGGTTGCTGATTTTAGAAGAATGGACATGGCTAATGGCGGGCAGGGCGCTCCTTTTGCTCCTGCGTTTCATCAGTTTTTATTTTCTAACTTAATGGGAAATGTGGCTGTAGTAAACATTGGTGGTATGGCGAATATAACTCTTTTAGGAAAAAACCTTAGAGGCTGGGATATAGGTTGTGGCAATGTTCTACTAGATATGTGGATAACGCAAACGCGAGATAAAGCTTATGATAAAGATGGTGACTTTGCAAGAAGCGGCAGGATCAACAAAGAGTTGCTAAACGCGATGCTTCAAGATGCCTACTTCTTAAAAACACCACCAAAAAGTACGGGAAGAGAGTATTTTAATGATACTTGGGTGGCAAATTTTCTTCCTCTTTTCGTAAGTATAAAAGATGAAGACATTCAAGCAACACTTTTAGAACTTACAGCGAGAACCATAGCGGACTCAATTAAGAACAGTTCTATTGACACTCTCATTTTATGTGGGGGTGGTGCTAAAAACAGTTACTTGGTTGAGCGACTGGGAAAGCTTTGTGATACTAATGTTAAATGCAGTGATGACTATGGAGTAAGTAGTGATGCTCTTGAATCTATGGCATTTGCTTGGCTTGCATACAAAAGAATACAAGGCGAAGTAGTAGACCTTAAGTCTGTTACAGGAGCCTCTGAAAACTCACAACTCGGAGCGATATATGGATAAGATGAAAGCTTTTATAGAAGAGACTCCTTATAAAGAGTGGACTCTTAGCATAGTGAGTGCAGATGCCTCTTTTAGAAAGTACTACCGATTACAAGAGGGGAATAAAAGTGTTGTCGTTATGGATAGCTCATTAGAGTTAGATTCTCTCGCACCTTTTATAGATGTAACTTCAAGACTTATAAACGCAGGGGTGAAGGCACCAAAGATTTTAGGAAAAAATGAAAAAGATGGATACTTGATACTTGAAGATTTTGGTGATGTACAACTTCTTGATGCACTTAATGACTCAAACTTCAAAACTCTCTACTCAAACGCGATGGATGAAATTCTTATGATGCAAAAAGCAGACAGCTCCAAACTTCCTCTGTATGATAAAGAATTTTTACATTTTGAGATGGATTTGATGAAGGAGTGGTACTTAGGTAAAAACTTGAGCTTAACACTTAGTGACACTCAAAAGGAGTTAATTAAACATGCTCTTGAGAGAATTTCTGATGTAGTACTAGAACAGCCTCAAGATGTATTTGTGCATAGGGATTTTCACTCTCGTAACATTATGCTTACTCCAAGTAAAGAGGTAGGGGTTATAGACTATCAGGATGCTATGAGTGGGGCTATAACTTATGACTTGGTATCTTTACTCAAAGATTGTTACATAGAGTTTAAACACGAAGACATAGAAGAGTTAGCACTTGCGTTTAGAGATAAGTTAGGTCTACAAACAGAAGATAAAGAGTTTTTAAAATGGTTTGATTTTATGGGAATGCAAAGACATATAAAAGTGCTTGGTATCTTCTCGCGTTTATCTATTCGTGATGGTAAAGAGGGTTACTTAAAAGATATTCCTCTTGTTTTGAAGTATACCCTTGAAACAGCTTCAAGATATGAAGAAACAAAAGAGTTTGCAAAGTTTTTAGAGAGTGTGACTTTATGAAAGCGATGATACTAGCAGCGGGAAAGGGTGAGAGAATGAGACCTCTGACAGACACTCTTCCTAAGCCGCTTTTGGAAGTAAGAGGAAAACCTCTTATCGTATGGCATCTAGAAAAGCTTAAAAGAAATGGTTTTAAAGAAGTAGTCATTAACATCGCTCACTTAGGTTATAAAATACCTGAGTATCTCGGGTGTGGCTCAAAGTATGGGTTAGAGATTAGCTACTCAGATGAACAAGAGTGTGGTGGATTAGAATCTGCTGGAGGCATTAAAAAAGCACTTAGTCTTTTAGGAGATGAACCTTTTATGGTAGTAAATGGTGATGTGTTTTGTGAGTATGAGTTTGATGCATCATTAGAATTAGCAGGTAAAAAAGCACACCTTGTTTTAGTTCCAAATCCTCCTCATAATTTAAAGGGAGATTTTGGTTTAAAAGAGTCTTGCGTTTTAAATAAAGATGATGTTATGTATACATTCTCTGGCATAGGTTATTATGCTCCTTCTTTCTTCGATGAGATAGGTGAGGGTAAGCAAGCATTAGCACCATTTCTAAGAGAAGCTATAGATAAAAAAGAGGTGAGTGGTGAAGTGTTTACAAAAGTATGGCACGATATAGGAACACCTCAAAGATTAGAAGAGATAAATAATGATTAAAATAATTTTAATAACAGTAAGCCTTACGACACTTCTTATGGCGAAGTACACAAACTGTACATTTCAGAACAAAAACTATAGTGATATTTGTGAAAAAGCAGTAGAAGGTGGCGTTACTTACAAGTATGCAAACCAGTTTTTACTTTCATACTTTAAAACAAAAAAATATGATGAGGTGAGTTGGAAATACCTACAACCCAGAGAAATAAAAAAACATAGAGCAAGCGAGAAAAAAGCGAACAATGCTCTTGTGAAATATGTTCCACAAATAGTGAAAAACCTTAAAGAGTATAAAGAAGTATATGATTATGCCGAGAAAAAGTATGGGGTAAACCGTGAAATTATCGCGGCAATCCTGCTTAAAGAGACAAGGTTAGGAAAGATAAAACCAAAACATGATGCATTTGGGGTTTTTAACACAATAGTGACAAGAGTGAAGACAGAGACTTCAAGAGAAAAATGGCTGATGAAAATGGGAAAGACAAATATGACAGCCATAATAAAATACTGTTATAAAAAAGGGGTGGTGCCTGAACAATGTAATATTCCAAGTTCCTATGCCGGGGCTGTTGGAATCCCTCAGTTTATGCCAAATAGTTTCATTCATGCAAAATCATACAAAAGTGAGATCTCTGACCTTACAAAAATGGAAGATGCCATAGTCTCAGCTGCAAATTTTTTACATAAAAATGCTAAGTTTAAGACTTTAATAAAGTGGGAAAATATGCCGGATATTCCAAAAATTGAAGATGAGTGGTATAAGTATGAAGCTTCTCATAAAGAGAGTTCATTTGTTTACGAGAAGAGTAAGAGAGGGAAGGTATATAACTGTTTTTCTAAAGACAAACCTGAACTAGGATACTTGAGTGGGTATGTGAAAAAGATAATGAGGTATAACAACTCATCAAACTATTCGGTGGGAGTGTTGCGTTTAGCTTACGATGCTAATCTAGCCCTCATGCATAAGAACTAGTTCAATACTTCCACTTATGTAGTTTGCAAAAAATGTGAGCCTACCTAGATCTTCACTATCAAAGTCATCTCTTTCTTTGTTGAGAACTTGTAAGATTCCAAGAACTTCTCTACCTGAGTCAAAGATAGGAACAGTTATCATATTTTTTGTAGTAAAACCACTTTTTTTGTCTACTGCTTGTAAAAATCTGCTGTCATCATAAGGATTGTTAACGAGTTGTGCTTCTTTAGTTTTGTATGTGTCTCCAACTATACCAGAGTCCACTGAAATGACGATACGACCTATGCCATCACTAAATTTTGTCCATAGCATATTGTCTTCTCTGTCTACTATAAATATAGAACATCGCTCTGCATCTACAAGACTTTTAGCTTCAGCTGCGATAAGCGGTAGGGCAGTATCTATATCAGTGGCTAACATAAGTTTTCCACCAAACTCTGCTATATCGTTTAATCTATTCATTAATAGTTACTTCTTTTAGTTTCATGTCTTCTCTTAAAAAAACATCCGATAGCTCTAAAAAACCACTAATGTAGTGAGAAAAAAAAGTCATAAATTTTTTATCTTCTTCATCAAAGTCTTCTTCTTTATTTAAAAGTTGAAGAACGGCAATAACTTCTCTTTTAGAACTAAAAATAGGAGAGGTAATAATATTTCGTGTTTTATATCCTGTACTTTTATCTACTTGAGAAAGAAATTTTGGATGTGAATAAGCATCATTTGTTAGTACAGGTTCTTTTATTTTAAATGTATACCCGACAATACCTTTATCTGCAGGAATTGTTATTTTGTCTATACCGTCTGATAGTCGTCCAAAAATTTTGTTTTTCTCTGTCATAAAGAAATATAGAACATCTCTCGGCTTTAATGACATCTTTAGCATAAGCAGATATTATTGGAAGAGCATCCACTAATGTATGTTTATTAAGTAGTTTTCTTCCAAACTCAGCTAAGGTGCGATATGTGTCAATATACTTCATGATTCTTCCTTGTTTCTGCTATTCTCTTTCGCTTTATTGAAGTTAAGTATAGCATTTTTATTGTAAAATGCTATACAAGAAAAGGAAAACAATGAACAAAATAAAAATATGGCACAACCCTAGGTGTACAAAATCCCGTGAGGCTGTTAGTCTACTAGAAGAGAATGGGTGTGAACCAGAAATAGTAAAGTATTTAGATAATAAACTAACAAATGAAGAAATGAAATCTCTTTTGAAAATGCTTGACATGAGTGCAAGAGAATTAATGAGAACGGCTGAAGCAGTTTACAAAGAACTAGGACTTAAAGATGTTCCTGATGAAGAGGCTCTAATAAATGCGATGGTTGAGAATCCTAAGCTTATACAGAGACCTATACTTATCAAAGGTTCAAAAGCAATTATTGGACGTCCTGCATCTGTAATCGCAGAGTTTATAAAGTAAAGAAGTTTTTTACTAGATTTTTTCTATGCTAACACCATTATCTTTGATGAATTTTGAGATAACTTTTGAGTGTGTATGCTCATAAGGTGTTTCATAAACTATGCGTTTAATACCACTAGCGATAACATTTTTACTACATTCACTACATGGTTCTAATGTTACGTAAATAGTAGCACCTTCTATACTGATCCCCTCTCGTGCAGCCCAAATAATAGCATTCATCTCAGCGTGAATTTCGTATGTTTTACTCCACTCATGATGCTCAGGAGTATACTCTCCATTCCAGTGGTCACAACAGTTCACATACCCAGCGGGTGTACCGTTATAACCAGTACTAAGAATACGACCATCTTTAACTATAACAGCTCCAACTTGTTTGGAAACACACTTTGAGGCAGTTGAAAGTTCCTTGGCAATGTTTAGAAAATTTTGATCACTGAGCATAATTATTTCACTTTTCTTATGATGTTTATATCGGCATTGTGACGGAGTCTTGCAAAGTATTCACTTAGCACTTGCTCACGTTTTTGTGAAACTAGTTGGTTCATAATCTGGTCTTTAACACTCTCTATTGATGCTTCTTCTTGTGTAGCAATTTCATTGATGTATATACTCATAAAACCGCCTTCTCCATTTGGAAGTATTTGAGTAAAAGTATTTGGAGGAGTTTTTTCAAGAAGTGAAGCAAGCTGTGGTGTTATCTCTGAGAAGTTTAGTTTTTTGTCCATACTTACTATCTCTTGCGAGTAAAACATAGGGTTGTCTATTTTTGCTTGAAGGCTTCCCTTGTCTTTTGCATTATAAAAAGTCACATCAAAAGAAGCTGGATGAGTAAACTCACTTTTATGAATTTGGAAATAATCCTCGACTTCTTTCATACTCGGCTGGGAGACTGAAGAATAGGCAATTGCTGAGTAAAGCTTTTGAGAAAGAAGTTTTTGTTTTATTTTTTCTTTTATAGCTTGTGAATTCATTCCATTAGATTCACGAATGGCATCATAAAGTGCACTTACACTTAAGTTATTTTTAGCTGCCATAGTCTTTACATCAGCAAAAACTTCTGCACTTGAAACAGTTATTTTTCTTTCTTTGATTTCACTATCTTCTAGTTTTTTACGAATCAGAATATCTGAGGCAGTTTTTTCATCTACTTTAGAATTTTTCATCTCTTTTTGTATATCTAAAAGAGTGATTGCACTATTTTTAACAACAATGGAAACACCATCATAAACATTAGCTAGAAGAAGAGAACTTGTGAATAAAAAAAGGAGGTATTTATACATTGATAATCCATTGTAAAATTTATAAGTTGCATTTTAGCAATTTTTAACAAATATTTGTCTAAAATAAGGCATATTTACTAAAACAAGAGGTTATTTCATGGTTGTTACACGTTTTGCTCCAAGTCCTACAGGATACTTGCATATAGGTGGCCTTCGTACCGCACTTTTTTCTTACCTTTGGGCTAAAGAGAATGGTGGTAAATTTGTTTTACGTATCGAAGATACTGATAAGGCAAGAAACTCAGAAGAAGCAACAGAGGCGATTTTAAAAGCCTTTGATTGGTTAGGACTTGAACATGACGGAGAGATAACTTACCAGAGCCAACGAGATGATATTTATGCAAAATATATAAAGCAACTTCTTGATGAAGGGAAGGCTTATAAGTGTTATATGTCAAAAGAGGAACTAACAGAACTTCGTGAAACACAAATGGCAAATAAAGAAAGAACAAAATACAACGGAAAATACCGTGACTTTGATGGAACTCCTCCTGAAGGAATCCAGCCAGTTATTCGTATAAAAGCACCACAGACTGGTGAAATTATTGTGAAAGATGGAGTGAAGGGTGATGTTGTTTTTCAAGCCGAAGATATCTTAGATGACTTTGTTATCGCTAGAGGAGATGGTGCTCCAACATATAATTTTGTAGTTGCAATAGATGACCATTTAATGGGAATCAACCAAGTTATTCGTGGAGATGATCACCTCTCAAACACTCCAAAACAGATGGTCGTTTATGAGGCTCTAGGATTTCCTCTTCCAAAGTTTAACCATGTCCCTATGATTCACAATGCAGCAGGAAAGAAACTCTCTAAACGCGATGGCGCAACTGATGTTATGGCATATAAAGAGATGGGTTACACACCTGCAGCACTTCTAAACTTTCTTGTGCGTTTAGGTTGGAGTCATGGAGATCAAGAGATATTTTCTATGGATGAGATGATTCATCTTTTTAATCCTGTAGATATTAACAAGTCAGCTTCTATTTATAACACTGACAAATTAGACTGGCTCAATGCACACTACATCAAAAACAGCTCAAATGATGAACTAGCACAACTACTAACAGAATATGGCCTAGTACTTACTTCTCATGATAAACGCGAGATACTTCTTGACACACTTAAAGAGAGAGCTAAAACACTTAAAGAATTAGCGTCTTTAGTAAATGAGGTACTATCAACTCCTCATGAGTATGATGCTAAATCTGTCAAAAAAGCTTTTAAAGATGGAGCAATAGAAATTCTTAATAATTTTGGCAAAAAAATTGATGCATGTGAAGAGTTACATCTTCCAGTTGACTACCATGCTGTAATGGAAGGATTAGCAACAGAGATGGAGATAGGCTTTGGAAAAATAGGCCAGCCTTTGCGTGTTGCTCTTTTAGGGAAACTCAGTGGACCAGGACTTGATGAAGTAATGGCAATAATTGGTAAAGAAGAAACTATGCTTAGAATTGCTAATGCTATAACGGCTAATTTATAATTAGCTAAGAATGCAAGCACTTCTTTTTGCAGCACTTGTGCTCGGTGTATTTACACTTTTAAATATGTACATTTCAAAACGTTTGATAACACACTTAGATATTAGCAAACATATGAAAAGAAACTTTAGATGGTTTTTGTACATAAATCTATTTGGAATCTTCCTTTACATTCTTGGAAGATACTATGTTAGTTTTCCAAACTGGCTTTATTTTCTTTTTTCTCTTCCTATTGGTATTTTATTTTTACTTTTTTGTACAGCTACCATATATGACATATCTAGAATTGCACTTCATGTAACACCAGTTTCTCAAAAAAGAAGAAACTTTTTTAAAAAATCTCTTGATTTTTCATCATTAGCTATTGCTGGTGGAATTACTACGAAGTCAATTTTAGATGCTAGGCATATTGAGTTTGAAGAAGTCGATGTAAAAATAAAAAATTTAAAAAAATCATATAAAATTGTTCAATTGAGCGATGTTCACATAGGCGGAATTATAGATAAGAACTTTATAAAAAATATAGTAAATCGTGTAAATCTAGCTAAACCAGACTTAGTAGTCATCACAGGGGATTTGGTTGACACTAGTTTAGTTAGGGCCAAAGAGGCTATAGATGAGTTAAAGTCCTTAGAGTCTAAGTATGGTACATTTTACATAGTAGGAAATCATGAATATTTTCATGGTATAGAAGAGATTCTTTCTTATGTCAAAAGCATAGGAATAAGAGCTCTGGAAAATGAAAATGTATATATTGGTGATGCGGGTAAAGGATTTAACCTCGCCGGGGTTTATGATGTTTTTGGATATAGAAAACTCTCGCATATACCTGAGATAAAAGATGCGCTTAAAGGCAAGAGTAAAGATTCGCCAACAGTTCTTTTAGCACATCAACCAAAGTATGTTCACGAAGTTATATCTGGAGTTGACTTGATGCTAAGTGGACATACTCATGGTGGACAACTTTACCCATTTAAGTTCTTAGTAAAAATAGTACAACCTTATATCAGTGGTCTTCATCAACATAATGAAGACTTACAAATATACGTAAATAAGGGAACCGGATTCTGGGGACCACCTATGAGGTTAGGCGCGAGTGCAGAGATAACTCAAATAATTATGATATAAAAAGAATTAATTGTGATATAATTTATATACAAGTAATAACGAGGCTGTAAGTGATGTTTAACAATATATTAAAGAGCTTAGCACATATAGGGAAGTCCAAGAAGGATAGTGCAGAGTTACGAGTAGAAAAGTCATTATTTGTAATAGTGGCATTAATAACAATCTGTGCTGCAATGATTTTAGGAATACTATATATTTATTTAGATCATTACGCTTCTGCCTCTATCCCTCTCACTTATGTTGTAGTTTCAGTGTACAACTTATTGTATCTACAGGAGACAAAAGAGATAGGCATCCTCAAGAATATCCAGATGTTTCTTATACTTATTTTACCTTTTCTTCTGATGTGGTCACTGGGTGGATTTACTTCAGGTAGTTTTGTTTTTATATGGTCTTTTTTTACTCCAATAGCTGCTTTGATATATGGTAAAAAAGAAAAAGCTATGATTTGGTTTTATGGATTTATTTTCCTTGTTGTTATATCCGTAGCAATTGATCCAGTGGTTGATAAGTATCATATCAAGTATATGCCTCAGCTTACTATGAATTTATTTATTTTTTTAAATATAGGAGCTAGTTTATCGGGGATATACTTTTTAATCAACTTTTTTATAAATGAAAAAGAAAAAAATACAATATATCTTTTAAAGAAAGAGAGAGATGCTTTAAAAGCAAATACATCAGAATTGAAAAAAGTAAATTCCAAGTTGACATATTTAGCTAATCATGACACACTTACAAAAGTACCAAATAGATATTATTTCAAGCATAGTCTTAAACAGATGATGTCCTCAGCAGATAGACACCAGTATTCTGTAGCCCTTATGTTTTTAGATTTAGATGGCTTTAAAAAGGTTAATGATGATTTTGGTCATGCTCAAGGTGATGCCGTTTTAGTAGAAGCAGCTAATCGCTTAGTTTCCCTTTCAAGAGAAGAAGATGTAGTGGCTAGACTAGGTGGTGATGAGTTCGCTATGATTTTAGGCGATATAACTAATATAAGTTATGTCGAGCTCGTAGCAAATAGAATACTCTCGGAGTTAAGTAGAGACTATGATTTTATCCAAGGGGGCGGTTCAATAAGTGTTAGTATTGGGATTGCTCTCTATTCGGAGAAGTCTAAAGACATAGATACTCTAATAAAACATGCTGATGAAGCGATGTATGATATAAAAGACAGTTGTAAAAATTCATTTAAAATATATAAATAGGATTTTATGAGAGTGTAAAACTCTCTTTTTTAAACTCTATAAATTTTGTTGCAACTTCTTCATTTTGCAAGCCCAGTTTTTTAACAGCTTTGGGATTGACAAGAAACCAACCAAGTACAACATCGACTTTATCGCCTTTAGTAAGCCCAACATTATACTCTACGATGCGCTTTTCATTTGCTTTTATCATAGTGTCTTTGAGTGTAACTGATGCTTTCCATGGCATAGCGGGTTTTCCATTATGTCCTATGACTCTTACAAAAATTTCGTTTTTCATTTTTTGTACTTTTCCATTATGAGTAATACTTACTTTTAATACAGCTACACGTAAAGGATGAAGTAAAAGTGCATGAGAACTATGGTTTTTAATACTTACAGAAAAGTCATCCTTGTTTTTTGTCAAAGAGATATCTACATACTCTTTTAACATCTCTGAGTTACTGTGAGAACCTGCAAAACCATGAAAAGTATGTCCATCTTTCTTTGGCATGTGACAGCTAACGCAGCTCTCCCTATCTTGTGTACCTGGTAAATCAGTTGAACAAACATTGAGTTTATGTTTATTCATTTTATGAGAATGACACCCTATACAAAGTGTACCATTTTGCATGATTTCATTTTTAGTATCTATAGTATGAAAAGGAGATATTTTCCCCTCTTTTGAAGCAGAAAAGTATTTTTTATTTTCTTTAGAAATAATATTAATATTAGATTTTTTATTTAGCTTGACACTTTGTATGCGGTGACAGTAGGCACAGCTAATACCCTCTTGATGTGTTTCGTTTTGCATATCTGGAAATGAGTGTTTTCCCTTTGTTACCATGTCATCTAAATCATTTGCTGCTGGAGTATGGCATTTCCCACAGCCGTATCTATCTAGCTTTTTATTTTGTGGATGTTTATCCCAAACAGCTTTATGGATAGGGTCTTTTTGTGGAGTAGACTTAAAGTGCATAGAAGAAGTAAACTCTTCATATATTTCAGTATGACAACTTTGACATTCCTTACTTTTTACGAATGAATGTGCTGTATCATTAGCCTCAAGTGTTAAAACTATAAATAAAATAAAAGCGAAAAAATGCATGTGTATACCTTTGTAATGTTTAACGAAGTATAACAAAATTAAGATACATATTTAAGAGTTTTTTAGTGTCAAATTTGCTAAAATCAGTTTATGACAATTAAAAGCATTTTCAAATTTTTTATAACTTTATACTGTACAGTAAGTTAGTTTTATGAGTGACAAGATAACAATTAAAACAATATTTCAACTTGTCTTAGAAAAAAAGTCCTCTCTTGTTTATGGACAAATAATAACTATTCTTTCAATCCTCGTCAGTATTCCTATTCCCTTAATGCTGCCTATTTTGGTTGATGAAATACTTCTAGATAAGCCAGCTATTTTTGTGAATAGTATAGACTTTTTTCTTGGAAGTACTACTGCATTTTATTATATATTTATAGTTACTTTAAGTGTTGTTTTCTTGCGTTTCTTCTACTACTTTTTTACTGTTGTCCTTACAAAAATATTTACAAGAATAGCGAAGTTCGTTACGTTTATGATACGAAAAAAACTTCTTGAACACTTAAGAGTGACTTCTATGAATGAGTATGAAACACTCGGTAGTGGTGCCATAACTTCAAACCTCGTGACCGATATAAATACATTAGACACATTTATCATAACAACGGTTTCTAAACTTGTCTCCTCAGTACTTACCCTTTTAGCAATTGCCATTGTGCTTATACTAATTGACCCAATATTAGGGCTTTTAATTCTTGTTATTCAGCCAGTTATTATGCTTTTAAGTAAAAAAATGACAAAAATAGTAGGAAATTTAAAAAAAGAAGAGAATGCTGCTATTTCAAAATTTCAAGAAGATGTTGGAGAGACTTTAGAGTTGTTCGGACAGATTAAAGCGAGTAATCAAGAGAAGTACTTTTTTTCTAAAGCTACTGACTTAGCACAAAGAATTCAAATTACTTCCAATGAATTTGGGTATAAAAATGTAGCTTATGAGAGATTGTCTTATACTATATTTTTAGTTATGTTTGAAATTTTGCGGGCTTCTGGACTTGTCCTCGTGGCATATAGTGATTTGAGTATAGGTATGATGTTTGCCATGTTTGGTTACATCTGGTTTATAATGACACCTATACAAGATATGTTGAGTATGCAGTATAGTTATACTTCTGCCACGGCTGCACTAGAGCGTATAAATAAAGTGCTAGAGTTAAGAACTGAAAGTAGTGGGGAAAAGTGTATCGAATCGGAGAGAGTTGATATACTGTTAGAAGATATAAGCTTTTCATATAATGAGGGAAAAAAGATACTAAGTGGTGTTTCCTTTGAGATAAAGCAAGGAAGCAAAATAGCACTAATTGGAGCAAGCGGAAGTGGAAAGACAACTCTTGCTCAGGTTCTCTCAGGGTTTTATGAGAAGAGTAGTGGAAGTTTAAAATACAATGAGTTAAACATTGAAGAGATAGACAAAACATCACTAAGAGATAAAATATTTTTAGTGCTTCAAATGCCCATTCTTTTTAATTCTACTCTGCGTTTCAATATCTCTATGGGTGATGAAAACATAAGTGACGCTGCTATTTATCAAGCTTTAGAGATAGCACAACTAGAGGAGATGATAAATGCAATGGATAAAGGACTTGAGACTATTGTAGGGCATCATGGAATAAGACTCTCTGGTGGTCAAAGACAGCGTTTAAGTATAGCTAGAATGATTATAGCCAATCCAAGTGTAGTTATCTTTGATGAATCAACATCGGCTTTGGATGTTCATACAGAGATAGCTCTTCAAATTAGACTTATTCCAATACTCCAAGACAAAACCGTCATAACAATAGCTCATAGACTAAGTACGGTGAAAAATTCTGACACAATCTATGTACTTGAAGATGGAAAAATAGTTCAAAGCGGAACACATGAAGAGCTTGAAGATGAAGAGGGGCATTACAGCGAATTTGTGAAGGGACAGTTAGTTTAATCCCATATCTCACCAATTTTATGTTGATTTTTGTATGCATTCCCATCGAAACGATGGGAACGAGGAAGAAATTATAAAGTATCTAAATATGCTTGTGCAGTATCTTTATCTGTATACCACTCTCTAGTTCTTGTTTCAGCAGTATCTATATTTTTTTGAAATGTTGATATAGATATATCTGTTACTTTTGTTATTAGTATTGTATATGTAGTATCATCACCGTTTACAGTAACAGTAATAATTCCATTTTCCAGTGTATATTCATTAAAAGGAGAATCTTGATTAAATACACCATCATAACCATCGCCAATGGTAATACTGCCATTTACTTTTAAACCACTAAATCCTGCATAGTAAAGTTTTTGATTATTAAATCGTAATATGACTGGACCATTATCATCTATTGTATAAAAATCATTAGCTTCTAAAAAAGTTTGAGTAAATTTTTTATCATATTCAATAGAGTTATTTTCTATATATGTATTCATTGTAGTTGTTACATTAGCTTCATCTAAAAGAACTGAACCTGAGTGGCTAGAAGAAAATCGAGTATCAGAAAATAGATGACCTATTTTAGTTTCCATATCTGTGTATTTCCAGCAATCACAGGAAAAGAAGTGTCGTCATAATTGAACCCTGTACACTAATCTTGAGTATTTTGTTTCTTATCAGCCGGAGGCTTACATGCACTCTGATTTAGTAGCTTTATCCTTTTAGACCTGTTTGTTTCTAAGGTGTAAGAGTGTTTGAGAGTTCAGTTAAGACTGTGTTTAAATGTAAGATAAGCGAAGAGGAGGAGAACTCCTCGCTTGTATATTAAATTAGCAGTGTTTTTTAAGAATTAATTCTTATTTTGTTGTAAATTTATAATCTAGTTGTGCCCATACTACTTGTTTGTCTTTTTTAGATGCATCAAACTCATTTGCTACATCACCTTTAGAAAATGAAGCAAATTTAAGAAGACCTTTTAGTCCATTAACACCAGGAATCTTATTTACATAAACAACATCTATCTCAGAACCTAAGTTGTTAGAAGCACCTGTAGTAATAGTAGTGTCAGCTGTATAGTTGTGATAAACAGCTAGTACTTTTCCAAAACCTTTAGCTTTATATCCTAAACGAATGTTAGCGTCTTTTAAACCACCATCTGGTTTACCTGCAACATAAAATACATCTGCCCAACCGTTGAATTTATGATTGGTACCATTTTTTGGATTGAATGTAGTCTTAGTATTATCAGCATTTTTACCACTTAAAACTTCATAGTTTAGACCAGCTATAACACCAGAGATATTCGTGGCTAAGTCTAAGTTATAGTAAGTAGCATCAGCTTTAACATTTTTTTGTGTAGATGCACTTCCATATTCCATAGTTGCATCTTTTTGAAGGGCATATTCGGCACGATATGTAAATTTTGCACCAGCATCAAATTTTCCTGTTAAAGATAAACCTAGAGTATCACTTAAAGAAGAGAGCATATAATCGTATGCTGTTACAGTTAATGCATCTCCTACTTTATATTTTACATTTAAAAGAACAGAGTTAGTTTCAGCTGTATCACCTGCACCTACACCTTGAGTTCCATAAAGGTATGCAGCAAAGATTTTTAAATTTTCAATACTATTATCTGTAGCAGACACTGTATCATAAGAACGTTCAAGTTGTCTCCAACCAACGGTACCGATAAAACGTTGGTTATCAAGGTTTAGTTGAGAACGACCAGCATGTAGAGCTGTTTTTCCTGTTTTATAGTTAAGGGAAGCTTCTGAAAGCATTGCGAAGTTTGGGTCCTTGATTACCTCATATTGATCTTGACCATTAGCCTTACTATCATAGTGAGTATAACCAAAATTGTTCACTGATTGAATACCAACAGTAGCGCTTAAGTTTTCGACTCCTAATAAACCAGCACTTACAACTAAGTGTGTACGAGCAGTCAAAGCTGCGCCTTTGTCCCTTCCATTATCTGTTACATCAACATACTCTGCTCTAGGACGAATTTGACCTTTTACTTTTACATCACTGAAGATATTAATTCCATCTGCAGCACTTGCTACATTTACAGAGCCCATTATAGCTGTTAAAGCAACAGCTGACATTATGATTTTTTTCATTTCTATTCCTCATATAATTAATTTTATGAGTAACACATCTTTTTTTAAAGTTTTTTTGACTTTAAATCAAAGATGTACTACTCTGTTAAGATTGAAGTACTAACTTCAAATCTTGTAACTATCATAGTCTATGACTTTAGATATAACAACATTTTTCTCCTTATAGCAATAGAGATAAAGTTTTAATTTTTACTTTAATTCTATATGACTACATTAATTAAGCCTGTTGATATCTTTAGTTGTTAATCACTCATATAAAAGCTGTGGGAGTAGCTGTTTACTAGCACTCACTACTTATAGATTAACGAGGCTGTGAATCCAAATAGAAGTATTTGGACAACTAAAGATTACACGACAAAGATTAAAAGATGTTTTATGTAGGAATTGATATTGCCAAGAGTTTCCATGTTGTTTCAGTCATCGATGATGAAGAGACCAAAGTTGTTAACAAGCCCTTTAGGATTTAGAGGTTACTGGTATTTACGGTGAGAATCTTCAAGAGTTTCTGAGAATTCAAACATATCTTGTTAAACTATTGAATCCATTCCAAACCAGTAGATATAGAGAGCAGATAACATTGAAAAAAGTCAAGAATGATGAGATAGACTCATTAGTTATAGCGTTACTACTTAAAGATGGTAAATTCAGCTCTGGATATATAACAGATGATGAGTTTCAATCTTTAAGAACACTCTATCGTAATAGAAGTTCTATTCAAGCGGATATGAAAGATGTTAAAAAGAGAATACTTACTCAGATAACAGTTACCTTCCCAGAGTTTGAAGGTTTTATAAAACCTTTTACTGTGAGTGGGTTAGCGCTACTTGAGAAGTATCCAACTGCACATCATTACAGACATAGCAGTGTTGATAGAATTATGAAGATATTTCGTCATATTCAAGGTAATAATTTTACTCAGAGTAAAGCCTTACAGCTTTTAGAACTCTCAAGAGAGTCTATCTATTCAGGCAAGGCTAAAGATGCAAGAGCAATAGCTATACGAAGCAGTATCAAGGTAAATCTAAAAAAGAAGCTCTTGTGGCTGTATCAAGAAAGATAGCTACAATCATATACTCTATATTTAAACATAACACACCTTACAATCCTAATCGTGTATTTGCAAAGTCATAAACAGTGATAATTTAAAGATCCCAAGTTAGTACTTAAATCATTTACAATAGCAATACATGTAAAGCTATTACCATACTAAATTGTTAACCAAAACATAGTCAATTGTATAACTGACTATATAGTTTGATTATCAAAATACTCTGTTCAAACTCTAGAAATGAACTTTTAAAA
>NZ_JABIOQ010000073.1 GCF_018698455.1 Sulfurimonas sp.
CTAGCAATGTTTCCAGCAGAATCAGATGCAACTTCTACAGTTACAGTATAGTCCCCGTCGCTATAGCTAGAGAAAATACCAGCTGTAACAGGATATGAATATACTCCATTTGTTACAGTTACATTAGCAAGAAGTGAGTTACCAACTAAGATAGATACGATTGCACCATCTGCAGCTGTTGTAGTACCAGAAATAACAACACTTGAAGTCTCTGCTTCTGTTTTATTAATAACGTTGTCACCACTAATAGTATCAAGTGATATAGTCGCATCACCAGTATTGCTATGGTTAGTATCGATTGTAATTGTTTGTGAAGTAGATACTGAATTACCTAGAGTATCTGTAATTGTTGCAATAATATCATGTGCACCATCATTTAGTATAGTGTTTTGTAGATTGACTTCCCAATTATTACCATTAATAGTTGCATCATATGATGTACCATTAACAGTTATACTTAGTGTATTATCACTTTGATTATCATAAGTACCTTGAACAAGTAAAGTATTGTCATTGGTAATATAATCAGAATCACTTGAACCAGTATCATCTGTAATTGAATCAATAGTTACAACATTTCCACCATTAGAGTTATCATCATCCGTGATGGTTGTTTTGATAGTGAGTGTATCTTGAATTGTATTTGAATTTCCAACAGGATCAGTAGCAGTAAGTGTAACTAAATTTTCACCTTCTGGAAGTTGAGTAACAACATCATCAAGAATTGACCAGTTAAAACCACCATTACCATCAGAAGTAATGGTAGCAGGATAGTCAACACCATTAACATTGACAACAATAGAAGCATCACCATCATTAGTACTTCCACTTAGGGGAGGAGTAGTGTCGTTTGTAAGAGTAGTATCAAGAGTAATCGATGGAGGAGTAGTATCTACTGTAATTACAGCAGTTTCTTGTGTAGTATTTCCAGCAGGATCTGTTGCTACTACAGTTATTATGTTCTCTCCATCATTAAGTAAAGTATCTATCTCAACTGACCATGTGCCATCCCCATTATTAGTAGCAGTATACTCTTTCCCACCGATAGTAGTTGAAATAATTACATCAGGATCATTTGTTGTCCCTGTAATAATCGGAGTATTATCCTTTGTGAGAATATCATTAATTCCGATGAAAGCTTCTTGTCTGTCAAAAACAGGGAGGATACCATCATTATTTGTTGCACTTGTTTCTAGAGAATTTGAATTGAATACATCTAATGTTGAAGCATGGGCATGGCCAGTATTATGATTATGTGCCATAATAGTTTCCATACTTAATGAGGCACTACTTTGTGGTGACTCTTCTCCTGCAGCAGTCTCATCTATCTCAGTAAGTTCAGTAACTTCATCTAGTGCTGCTTGCAAGCTCTGTGTTTCTAATTGCGTTTCATCATCAGAATAAGGAGCAGAACTGATAACACTATCATCAAGTGTTAAAAGTTTATTGGCACCTAAAGAAATAGTAGATCCATCTGTAAGTTTAATAATAATATTAGAATTTTCATCAGTATGGAGTACATCATTTTCATAGAGTTTGAGGTCACTTGTAAGAGGTTTAGTTTCACTTTGTGAATTAGAGAGAGTTCCTGTACCAGTTATAACTTCAATTGATCCAATACTTTTTGCCATTTTAACTACCTTTTGGTTTTAAATATGCATTAGTATATCTTATTTTATTACATAAATATATTGTACATAGGTACTAGTAGAAGTTTGATGAAAAGTATAATTTTTTATTATAACGTAGCAAGATAGAACCTTAAAGGCTCTATCTTTATTTTAAAGAGGAGTGTTACTCGATTTCAGCATCGATAACGTCTTCGTCATCTTTTTTCTTCTTAGCATCTGCTTCTGCAGCTGCTGGGTCTTGCTCTTTTTTGTACATTTCTTCAGCCATTTTATGAGCAGCTTCAGTTAATGCTTTTACTTTTTCTTCGATAGTCTCTTTTGTAGCAGACTCATCTTTAAGTGTATCTTTTAGTTCTGTTGCAGCAGTTTCAATTTTAACTTTTTCTTCTGCTTCTAATTTATCACCCATTTCTTCAACTGATTTTTCAGTTTGAGCTATAAGTGCATCTGCTTGATTTCTTAAGTCTACTAATTCTTTTCTTTCGCCATCAGCAGCTTTGTTTTCTTCAGCATCTTGAACCATTTTGTTAATCTCTTCTTCACTTAGTCCAGATGATCCAGAGATTGTGATTGACTGAGATTTACCAGTACCTTTGTCAGTTGAGCTAACAGTTAATATACCATTCGCATCAATGTCAAATGTAACCTCGATCTGAGGTACTCCACGTGGTGCAGCAGCAATATCACCAAGTTCAAATAGACCAAGTGATTTGTTGTCTTTAGCAAACTCACGCTCACCTTGACCAACGCTGATAGAAACCGCTGGTTGGTTATCTTCAGCAGTTGAAAAAACTTGAGATTTCTTAACAGGAATTGTAGTTCCTTTTTCAATAATCTTAGTCATAACACCACCAAGAGTCTCAATTCCAAGTGAAAGAGGTGTAACGTCTAGAAGAAGAACATCTTTAACATCTCCACGTAAAACACCACCTTGAATAGCTGCACCAAGAGCAACAACTTCATCAGGGTTTACACTTTTGTTAAGTGCTTTTCCAGCGAAATATTTAGATACAGCTTCTTGAGCGGCAGGAACACGAGTAGAACCACCAACCATAATGATTTCTTTGATTTCATTGTCTTCTAGAGCAGATTCTTTCATAGCAACTTTTATATGGTCAATTGTTTCGTCAATAAGAGTAGCAATCATACCTTCAAACTTAGCACGAGTAAGTTTTACTACAAGGTGTTGTGGTCCAGCTTCCGTCATAGTGATAAATGGTAAGTTAATTTCAGTTTCAGTTGAACTAGAAAGCTCTTTTTTAGCATTTTCAGCAGAATCTTTTAAACGCTGAAGTGCCATTTTGTCATTTTTAAGTTCAATTCCATGAGAATTTTTGAACTCAGCACTTAAGTAATCAACAATTTTATTATCAAAATCGTCACCACCAAGGAATGCATTACCATCAGTTGAAAGAACTTCAAAAGTACCATCTGAGATCTCAAGAGTTGTAACGTCAAATGTTCCACCACCTAGGTCATAAACAAGTACATTTTCTTCTGCTTTAGATTCTAAACCATAAGCAAGTGCAGAAGCAGTTGGCTCGTTGATAATACGAAGAACATTTAATCCAGCAATAGTACCAGCGTCTTTTGTAGCTTTACGTTGTGCATCATTGAAGTAAGCTGGAACAGTAATAACCGCATCAGTTACAGTTGAACCTATGTAAGCTTCAGCATCTTCTTTTAGTTTAGTAAGAATCTTTGCAGAAATTTCTTGTGGAGTGTATACTTTACCAGCAACATCAACACAAGCAGCACCATCTTTATCTACGATGTTGTAAGTTACTTTATCGTGTGCAGCTTTTGCATTCTCTTCGTTCATCATAAGACCCATAATTCTCTTAATAGAAGAAATAGTCTTTTCAGGGTTTGTAATTGCTTGACGTTTAGCTGGATCACCAATTAGAACATCACCTTTGTCTGTAAACGCGACTACTGAAGGAGTAGTGTTTTTACCCTCTGCATTTGGAATAACTTTCGCTTCTCCACCCTCATAAACTGCTACACATGAATTTGTTGTTCCTAAATCTATACCTATTACTTTACTCATTTTGATTCCTTAAATTTATTTTTTTATTTACACAAACTATTTAGTAGTTTGTTGCACTGGGCTTTAACCCTTGTTTACGAAACTAGTTCGCAACTACTACCATCGCTTCTCTAAGAGGGCGACTTTTATACTTGTACCCAGTTTGAAAAGTTTGAACTATTTGTCCAGACTCAACATCTTCACTATCTACGGCTTGAATAGCATTGTGAATATTTGGATCAAATGGCTCATCATGAGCAACTAGAGCAACACCATGTTTTTCTAATTGAGTTAGAAATGACTTGTGTGTAAGCTCTATGCCTTCTTTGAGTTTGTCAAAAAGTTCAGCTTTTTCTGCTTCACCCTCCGATGATTTCATTGCACCATCAAGAGCATCAAGTACAGGTATCATATCTTTCGCAAATTTTTCATTTGCATATTCAACCGCTGTATACTTTTCGCGCTCTAATCTTTTTTTGATATTATCAAAGTCGGCATGAACACGAGCATATTTATCTTTATACTCTGCTAGTTCAGCTTCTATAAGCTCAAGTTTACTCATTGGAGATTCAACCTCTTGAGCATCTTCCTCTTGTGTTTCTAATATTTCTTCCTCATTAACGAGGTTTTCATCTTGTGTTTCTTCTTTAGACATAATTGTTAAAAGCTCCTTGTTCATAAAGATAGCAGTATTATACATATTGAGTGTAACAATGTCAAGTACTATCTTAGTTAATATCCGCAATTAAGTTTAGTCTTATACTATCAAGTTTGTATTTTGATCTTTTAGTTCTATATAATCTAGTGTTTGTATAATGTGTAATAGGAGAATTTTATGAAAATATTTTATTGGCTTTTAGGGATTATAACGACTACTCTAGTAGGTATATATATACTATTGTTTACGTATATGGGGAATGGTATTTTAAAACAAGTTATAGAAAAAGAGATTCAAAAAAGTACAAATCTCACTAGTGAATTTAAAACTTTTAGTTTGAGTATTCATGATTTTGAATTTCTTTTAGAGTTAAATCCAAACAATACTATCACTGTTAATGGTGATTACTCTCTATGGAATCGCTCACTTGACATGAACTATAATGTAGATTTAAATGATGTAAAAAGTCTAAAAGAACTCTTTAAAGAAGAGATAGATACACCTTTACATTTAATCGGAACAGCAGTTGGTGATAGTTCCCTCTTAATAGTAGAAGGACAAAGTGATGTATCATCATCAAAGAGTAGCTTTAAGGTAGAATTAGTCGCGTTTGAAGCTAAAAATATAGTGTTTAACATCAAATCACTGAAAATAAAAGAGGCTTTAGTCATACTACATCAGCCTCCCTATAGTGATGGAGAGTTAGATGTTCTAGTTAATATAAGCAATCTTAGCCATGGGTTACTTAACGGGTATATAGATACAAAGATTTCTAAGGGACTACTCAATTCTAAGTATATTTCTAAAGCTTATGAGTTTAATTCAATAATGCCGTATACAAATTTTAATATTAGCACACATAGTATATTAGATGGAAATTTTGTTGATACATCTTTAGATTTGAACTCAAACTTAGTAAACTTGGATGTAAATAAATTTCATTACGATATAGAAGAAGAATCTTTGATAAGTGATTATGAAGTGAATATTCATGACTTAGATAGATTATACTTTATATCTCAAAGGCATCTCTTAGGAAGTCTCAAGGCACAGGGAGAAGTCAAAAAGTCTGAAGATTTGGATTTGAGTATAGAGAGTTATGTAGCAGGTGGAAAACTAAACGCGACACTTCATAACAATAAATTCGATGCAAAGATAAGTAATATGAAGAGTATTGATATACTAACAATTTTAAAATATCCAAAAATCTTTGACGCAAGACTCAATGCTGTAGTAGATTATAACTTAGAAAGTAAAAAAGGTTTGTTTGATGGGAAACTTTCAAAAGGTAGGTTCACTGAAAATGAAGCCTTTGACTTACTAAAAAAATATGCTCAGACAGATGTATATAAAGAGAAGTTCACCGGAGATGTAAATGCAGTAATAAATGCAGATCAAGTAATCGCTTCTCTATCATTACATTCTAACAGATCTTCGATTATCAGTAAAGGCACGAAAATAGACTCTCAAAAGAGTTTAATAGACTCTAAGGTAGAGATAAATGCCAATGGAAATAAGGTAGATGTAAATCTAAAAGGTGATATAAATAAGCCAAATGTGAAAATTAATGCAGATGAATTAATAAAGGAAGAAGCAACTAAGGTGATAAAAAAAGAACTTGGTAAGTTTCTAAAAGGGTTTTTCTAAGTCACTTTATAGAAACATCACAAAGAGTTAGGCAAAACAGTACTTCTTTCTTGTTCTTTGTCATTACGGTGATAGCCTCGCTAAGAGTAGAACCAGTGGTGATTATGTCATCAACTAGTATAACACTGCTTTGTGAAAAGTTTAGAAGCTGGAAGTCTCTTGGATTTTTAAGTCGAAACTCTCTACTTTGACCTGAGTATGAGAGTCTATTTTTTGCTCTAAGTTTTCCATACAAAGGCTTAATCCCTTTTGACTTGAGACTTTTGCATAGAACAGCAGTATGTGAATACGAATCCTCAACTATGTCATCAACAGCAATTGCAGCAATACTCTCAGACATATTAAATGTTGTGGAAAATTTCTTGAGACTATTTTTTGCCATAATCTTGTAGATATAAAATCCTAAGTCTGTATGTTTTGTGTGGAGGAGAGATTTGATTTCGTCATACTTATAAAATGATATAACTTCTATTCCGCTAGGGAGTTTTCTTTTGTAAAGAGATGGGGTGAGAAAAAGTTGTTGGCAGGAGTTGCAAATGTGTGAAAAACTAAGATTTTCACACATTAAACATCTCATTAGAGTATTTAGTCCATCTTAAGAACAGACATAAAGGCTTCACTTGGAAGTTGAACTTTTCCTATAGACTTCATGCGTTTTTTACCAGCTTTTTGCTTTTCAAGTAGTTTACGTTTACGAGTGATATCTCCACCGTAACATTTAGCGGTAACATTTTTACCCATAGACTTTACAGTCTCACGAGCAATAATTTGAGAACCCAAAGAAGCTTGAACAGCTACTTCAAAAAGTTGACGAGGAATTATCTCTTTCATATTCTTAACTAAAATACGACCACGTGAAAGTGCTTGATTACGTGGAACTACGATACTAAGTGCATCAACAGCTTCTCCAGATACTTTAATATCCAGCTTAACAAGGTCACCAACCCTAAAATCTATAGGCTCATAATCAAATGAAGCATAACCCTTAGAGATTGATTTTAAAGTGTCATAAAAATCAACAACTATTTCATTCATAGGTACTTCATACTCAAGCATAACTCTATCTTCATTAAGATAAGTCATTTTAGTTTGAGTACCACGTTTGTTTATAAGAAGAGTGATGATGTTTCCAAGATACTCAGCTGGTGTAATAACAGTTGCTCTTACATAAGGCTCTTCGATTCTATCTATACGATTTACTTCTGGAAGTTCTGAAGGATTATGGACATTGATTTTATCACCATTGTTAAGGTAAACCTCGTAGATAACCGAGGGAGCAGAGGCTATAAGGTCAAGGTTGAACTCGCGTTCTAGTCTCTCTTTTACCACTTCCATATGAAGCATTCCTAAAAATCCAACACGAAAACCAAAGCCAAGTGCAAGAGATGTTTCTGGTTCATAAGACAAAGAACTGTCGTTTAGTCTTAGTTTATCTAGTGAGTCACGTAAGTTTTCAAAATCATCTGTGTCTATTGGATATATTCCTGCAAAAACGAATGGTTTAGCAGGCTCATATCTTCCAACTGGCTCTTCTGTAGGGTTTTTAGCATCAGTGATAGTATCACCAACATTAACAACACTTACTTCTTTAAGGCCAAGAACAACGATTCCGATTTCACCTGTAGAAATAGCCTGTGTTTTAATTTTTTTCTTAGGGTGTGGATACATTAAGTCAAGAACTTGATGCTCTTCACCATTACTCATAAGTTTAATGTTTTGACCCTTTTTGATTTCACCGTCAAATACACGAACAAGTGCGAGAGCACCTAAGTAAGCATCAAACCAAGAGTCATAAATGATTGCTTTTGTAGGTGCAGTAGTGTCTCCAACAGGAGCGGGAATTCTATCTACAATAGCATCAACAAGCTCACGAATTCCAACACCAGTTTTTGCAGATACTAAACAAGCATCAGTTGCATCTATTCCAATAGCTTCTTCAATCTCTTCAGCAACACGTTCAGGTTCAGCGGCAGGAAGGTCAATCTTATTTATGACGGGGATAAGCTCAAGGTTGTTGTCCAGTGCCAAGTAAACATTGGCAATAGTCTGAGCCTCAACACCTTGTGCAGCATCTACTATAAGAAGAGCTCCATCAGAAGATGCTAGAGATTTACTTACCTCATAAGAGAAGTCAACATGTCCCGGAGTATCTATAAGGTTAAGTACATAGTGCTCACCATCTTTTACATAGTCAAGTCTAACAGACTGTGCTTTAATAGTGATGCCGCGTTCTTGTTCGATGTCCATAGTGTCCATCATCTGTGTTGTCATCTCGCGTTCAGTTACAGAACCACATTCTTGGATGATACGGTCGGCTAGGGTACTCTTACCATGGTCTATATGTGCAATGATAGAGAAGTTTCTAATATTTTTCAAAGATTTGTCCTAGTTGGAAATAATAAATCGATTATACAGAAATTGTTCTAATAGAGTTGTTAAGTGGATTTTAGATGGTTTAGAAAGTGAAGAAGAGGACTAAATAATTAGCCCTTTAGAGTTATAAGTCTAAGAGAAAAGTGAATTAACACTTTCGTTGTGGTAAACGCGACGGATTACTTCAGCAAAAAGTGGAGCAACGGTTAGTACTTTTATGTTCTTATGCTCTTTTGTTACTAAAGTGTTTGTGATGATTAACTCATCTAACTCCCCATGTTCTAGGTTCTCATATGCTTTACCACTTAAAACACCGTGTGTAGCACATGCCATTACAGATGTTGCACCCTTGTTTTTAAGAGCAGTTGCAGCTTTTACCATAGTTCCAGCAGTGTCAACCATATCGTCTATCATGATTACATCCTTACCTTCTACATCACCGATAATTCCCATAACTTCAGATTCATTCGCTTTTTCACGGCGTTTATCAACGATAACCATTTCAAGACCCATACGTTTTGCAAAGTATCTAGCACGAGCAACACCACCGATGTCCGGGCTCGCGATAATTGGGTTCTTAAGGTTTTTACTTTTTATGTAAGTCTCAAATGTGATAGAACCATAAAGGTTATCAACTGGAATGTCAAAGAAACCTTGAATTTGACCAGCATGAAGATCTATAGTTACAACTCTGTCAATTCCAGCAGTCTCGTAAAGATTTGCTACAAGTTTTGCAGTTATTGGAACACGAGGAGCAGCTTTACGATCTTGTCTTGCATAACCATAGTAAGGAACAACGGCAGTTATGCTTTGAGCAGATGAGCGCTTAAGTGCATCTGTCATAATGAGAAGTTCCATGAGGTTGTCGTTTGATGGAGCCCCTGTACTTTGAACTATAAACACGTCGCGACCACGAACAGATTCAGCAATTTGAACTGAGATTTCACCATCACTAAACTTTTTAATATCAGCCTTCGCTAATGGTACATCTAAAACCTGACAAATCTCTTTTGCAAACTCAACACTTGCTGAACCAGCAAAAACTTTATAACCACGCATAGTAGTTCCTTATATGTATAAATTAATATTGTGATTATACAAAAATTATCCTAACTCTATGATAAAAGAGCTTACATAATTTTTTGAATTCGAATAAGAGTGGAGAGAAGAATAGAACATTTGTCAATATGAGAACTCTTCATTTTAAGTTCACTGCCCAACAGTAATTCGTGAAGTTTGGAGTATACAAAGGGTTTTATCTTTATGGAGAGTGCTGCTTTTTCTTCTACAATAAACTTGGGAGCAGGGTAACCAAGGATTTCAAGGGCATTGGGTGCTCCATGAACTCTAATGTAGATGTTAAACATATAGAGTTGTGTTAAGTAAGCAGTTATAGCTGTAAGTATACGGATTTCATCTTCTCCATGTTCTAAAACATTTTGCAGGTCATCTCTAAAATCTTTTTTAGTCAAAATTTTTTTTATAAAATCATCAAGATTTACTTCGGCAAGTCCGTAAACAAGATTGTCAACATCTTTTGTCGTAATGGCTCTATCATAAACGCGGAACTTTTCTATTTCATTTGATGCGAGTGCCACGTCTCCATGATGGATTTGAAGAAGATGAGAAACTGTGTACTTATCTATGTTCACTTTTTTTTCTTGTGCTACTTGAAGTATGATATTTTGGGCTTCATAATCTTTTGGGTTGAAAAATCTTACACTCATAGCCTTTGACTTTGCAAAAGCTTTTTTATTATTGTAAGTTTTATGGTCACTTCCGTAGTAGGCATACACAAAAATATTATCAGGGTTTTTATCACAGAAGTCTAAAAGTATGTCTAATTCTTTTTTAGGTACTTTCTTTTCACTTTTGATTATGAGAATATTTCTATCACCAAAAAGGGAAGCTTGAGAAAGGTGTGCTTTTGCTGAACTAAATGCATACTCATCATGGTAGTAGTTGAGGATGTTGGAATCTTCTATATTTGTAAGCATTTTTGTATACATATCTATAAGGAAAGTAGATTCGCCAAAAAAAACAAAAGAGTTGGAGACGGACTGGCTTTGAATATGTTTATCTAACTCAGTCTTATACATCTACCTTCCCAACTACACTTGCATATATTTTTGCACGAGCGATATCTACTCTTTCTATTTTTACTATAACATCTTCAAAGAGGACTGCGTTTGTGTTAAGTATAATAAGAACACGAGCACCTTGTATCACATCATGGATTTCGGCCTTGACTTCAGGGTCAGTCGCATTTATTCGAGCTTTGAACTCTTCCCCGATATGCTCATTCGCCCATCTTGCATATTTTCTAGCCATAAATTCATTTTCTATTTTACTAGATTCTCTCTCTTTTTCACTAATGGTCATACTAAGTGATTCTATGTTTCTTAAAACATAAGAACCTTCTTGCGTATCTCCTGCGTTTATAGCCTTTAGTAGTCTATGAACGATAAGGTCAGAGTATCTACGAATAGGAGATGTAAAGTGAGTATACTGCTCAAAGCCAAGACCAAAGTGTCCAGAGTTTAAAGGAGCATATCTCGCTTGCATTTGAGATTGGATGATGAGAGTATCTACCTCTGATTCTAAGTCCATATCTCTCGCTTGATTTTGAATGTTAGTAATAGTCTCTTTAGTAGTACTCATAATCTCTATTTGCATACCAATACCTGCAAGCTCTTGGTAAAGAGTTTGTAGTTTACCTTGACTAGGTGGTTCATGGATTCTGAAAATTCCACGTTCAAACTTTGAAGCTGCCTCTTTATTCGCCAAAAGCATACAGTCCTCAACTAGTGCATGAGAAGGTGTCTCGTCCGCTTCAGTCGTAGATACTAGATTTGAGTCTTCATCTATTATCATATCTATCTCTGTTGAACGAAAGTCATAACCGATTTTAATGCGCTTTGCTTTGAGGGCGTCTGTTACTACTCTGAGTTTTGTTAAAGAGTCAAAAATTCTTTCTTCATCCGCGTTTACCGCTTTTAAATCACCATCAAAAAAAGAATCTATCTCTTCATAGTTAAAGCGGCGTTTAGAGTGAATAACTGCTTCGTATACAGTAGAACTTTTTACTTCAAGTTTTTCTAGGTCGAGTTTCATCTCGAACACATATGCAAGTCTATCAACATGAGGTTGCAATGAACAAAGTGTTTCACTTAACTGACGAGGAAGCATTGGAATAGAACGATGAGGTAGGTAGATAGAGAAACTTCTGTATATTGCCTCATTATCAAGTGCACCAAAAGGCTTTACATACTCACTTACATCAGCGATGGCTACATAAAGAGTAGTGTTTTCTTGATCCCAGCATATGGCATCGTCATAATCTTTTGCAGTAACAGGGTCTATGGTAGAAAAGTCTAAGTCTCGTAAGTCTTTTCTTGAAGGATGTTTTGAAGCATCTACAGGTTCAAATGATTTGGCAATTTTGAGTACCTCTTCTTCAAAGTAATCATGTTTGTTAAACTGTGCTAAAACTATTTTTTCATCAACTTTAGGGTCACTTATATTTCCAAGTTTTTCTAAAACCTGATTTTCTCTGTTGTCTATTTTAAATACATCACCTACATCTAGTGTGTCTAGTTCTTCTGAACTAATCTCAGCACCTATAGGGTAGTCTGTTTTTAAGTCTACCATAGACTTATGTCTGTCTTTTAGAATGATATAAGCTATGGAATAACTCTGCTCGCGACCAACAATCTCTACAATCTTAGCTGAGGGTGTACCGCGTTTACCAAGAAGACGCTGTGCGATTATTAGGTCACCTTGAGTAGCTTCACCTAAATCACCTTCACCTATAAAAAGGTCACGGATATTTTCGCCAATGACATTAAGGTAAGCTGTGCCTTTTTGAATAAGTCCTAAAGTACCGGCACGGTATTTGGAATTGAATTTATAAATATTATCTTTTTTTGTGAGGTATTTATTTAAAAGCCATTGGCTTACATGTGTAAATTCATCCGGGGTTATGTCTTGCTCACTCAAACCATGAGTGAGGCGTATAAGTAGAGATTTCAAATAAGTATTATCTTGCGTTTTCTATTGCTTTATCAAAGCTTTCCATATCTAAGTCATACTTAGTAATTAACTCTTTGGCAGCTTCGATACTTGCATCTGTAATAGCACCATTAATAGGTACTGCAATACGGACAACATGAAGGATTCTGGCTGGATGCTTGTCTTCTTCTTCCGCTTTTTCAGGGTTCTGACAGTTTCTTATAACACTTACTAGTCCCTCTTCAAATTTCCACTGACTAAAGATAGTAGCGCTTACTTCTGGAGTGTCAACACCAACAACTTCTCTTTCCGCTGCTTCAACATCGCCAAGTCGTAATAGGGCATCACGAAACTTTTCCTCTGAACCATCTGAAATAATTTGTTGTGCAATCAGTACTTTACCAATTTCAACAAGAAAGGCAGCCGGAGATAAAACACCTAAAAGCTTATTTTCTTTTTTAAGACACCAAACGGTCATAATAGCATGTTGTTTCTTTGAAAGTGCCGAGAACATATCGTTGTTTATGCCGTACGGTGCAAGGTCGAGAGTAAAACTCTTTTTTACAATTGATGCAAGTGCAAAACCACGAACTGTACCCATACCAAAAAGACCAACTGCTTGAGAAATAGCATTTATTTCACGAGAAAAACCATAAAGTGGGGAATTTGCTGCTTTTAATATATCAGCAGTTAAGAGAGGATCTTTTTCTAAAATCTTAATCATATCACTGAAACTACTATCTGGATCTTGATAAACTGCTTCTATTTGCATGGCCGACTTAGGAAGAGGTGGAAGCTGTTTAATTTTCTTTAGTATTTCTTCGGTCATTTTGTACTCTCTTTAAAAAATTAACTTATGTCTAATTATAGTATCAATAAATAAATTGCGACTGAATATTTACTAAAAAGTGTTATTATCACTATGAAGTAATATAAAAAGGAATTAATAAGATGCAAAGAGAAGCGATGCTCACTCAACTAGGTTATGCCCCAAATGATGCACTTGTCAAGCAATTGACAAATATCGTAAATAATACAAAAGGGTATGAAAAAATTCAAAAACACATTATGGACTTACATAATCACCTTCAGGTGAACAACTCATATGTCGCACTTTCAAATTCAAGTGACTATTTTAAAATAAAAATAGAGTCTAAAACTGAAGAATTATCACAAGAAGCACATGAAAAAGTAGAACATTTTAGTAATAAGTTTAAAGTTGAAATAAAACAATTAGAAACTAAAAACACATATTATATCATTGGTTTTAATCACTAATTAAATGAGAGAACCAATGAGTATAGAAGGTTATGACCTTCTAATAGAAGAATTTAAATATCTTTTAGAAAAGGAAAAACCTAAGGTCGCCGAAGAAAAACTTGTTGCTGCAGCTCATGGGGACAGAAGTGAAAATGCAGACTATCATGCGGCAAAAGAGAAGTTGCGCTTTATAGATAAACGACTTTTTTATTTAAATAAAGTAATTCAACATTCTCAAATAATTGATCCCTCTCTTCACTCACACAAAAAAATATCTTTTGGAAGTACAGTTAAAGTTACTAATATAGATACTGATGAGGAAGAAGTTTATACCCTTTGTGGTGTTTTAGAAAGTGAACCTGATAATGGATTAATCTCTGTACACTCTCCTTTAGCTGTAGCAATGATGGGAAAAGAAGAAAATGATGAATTTAAAGTAAAGCTTCCAAAATTTACTAAAGAATACGGAATACTCAAGATAGAGTATAAGAATATTTTTTCTTTAAAGAAAAATATTCGTACAAGAAAAGAATTTACTTTTCACTAATATTTATAATTTAGGATTATTCTACTGTTAGTAATGTCTACCTTCAGTGTTGAGATTGGAAGCTCAATAGATCTTTGATAAATATACTGGTATTTAACTATGATATTTTAAATTGTTTTTCCTATAGCAAATGCAAATGTCCTATCAAACTCCATTGCATGATTTTAGATTTTAAATTCATAATGGCAAAAGCTTTTTGATATTCAATATTCTCAAATAATCTATTAGCAGTACTTTTACGAACTTCACCATAGAATCTTTCGACTGGGTTTAGTCCTGGTGAGTATGAAGCTAAAATATAGGAGTTAAGCTATCAATTTGATGAAGTTCTTTTTTTCTGTGAAATGGAGCATTATCCCATATCATTACAATATGATTATTAGGATATTTTTCGCAGAGAGCATCAAGATTTTTTTTGTTATGCAGGGATTAACATGGTTAAAACCTATCAGATGAAAGTTATCGACTAGCATACTCTTATTGATTAGCTCTTTAAAAATACAATCATCATATTGAGGATTCCCTTCTTTTCGTCCTGTAATCTTAATTTGTTTAAGAGCTTTCATTCCACCTACAATAAGTATCACTGCCTATGAGTAATCGCTCTTGTATCTTTGAAGACCTTTTGCCCTCTTTTAATAAAATTATTGTATTTATTCTAAGTTGGTGCCGTCTATCTGTCGCTTTTCACAGTTTATTTTACACTCTCCATCTCTTATTTTAGTTCTTCTAGTGTGTTATTGTTTTTTAATTTTTGCACCATACATTTGAAATAGCAATTTCTGTTTTCATATTTCATAATTTGATTTTTAATGGGGCATAGTATTACTTGTTACTAATAAGTAAAAACTCCATTTTTAGCATCAAAAATTTTCTACTTGTAGAGATATTTTTCATTCATCTTCTTTCCTTTATTAGCTAGAGTATAATACTTTTATAGTAAAATATATTTACAATAAAAATATGCTCTAAGCATAAAGCGAGGAAATGCCATTGGGGTACAAAATTTTAGTAACAAATGATGATGGTTATGAGGCTAAGGGACTTTTATGTTTAGTAGAGGCTCTTCGTGAACTTGATGATGTTGAGGTGACAGTTGTTGCTCCTGCAAATGAAAAGTCAGCCTGTGGACACTCTTTAACATTAACTCGTCCTCTGCGTTTTGTAGGTGTAGGTGATGACTTTTATAAACTAGATGATGGAACACCAACTGACTGTGTTTACCTTTCCCTCAGTACTATGTTTGAAAATAATAAGCCAGATCTCCTTGTTAGTGGGATCAATCGCGGTTCAAATATGGGTGAAGATATAACATACTCAGGTACTGCAGCTGGAGCGATGGAAGGTGTTTTACACGATATTCCCTCAATCGCTATAAGTCAGGTTATGGATTTTACAAATCCTGGTGGTGATTTTAGATTAGCACAAAAAACTATTAAAACTTTGGTGACTAAGATACGAGAAGAATCTTTTCCTCTTCCTAAACGCGAGTTTTTAAATGTAAACATACCACCAGAAGCTTTAAACGCTGAAATTAAAATTACATATGCAGGGTATAGACATTATGGAAATGACTCTCATGTTCACCGTAATCCAAGAGGAGAAGAATACCATTGGCTTGGGCTTCATCCTCTTTCATTTGAGCCGAGAAAAGGTGTCAATGAACTAAGTGATTATGAAGCAATACAGCAAGGTTGTGTATCTATAACTCCAATCATGCTTGATTTAAGTGCTTATAAAAGTATAAAGACTTTAAAAGAGTGGATAGACTAAAATGGGAAAGTATGATCGTGTAAAACTCCTCGTTGGGGATGACTTTGTAAAGTTAGAAAATGCAAAGATTATTTTACTTGGAGTGGGTGGTGTAGGGAGTTTTTGTCTTGACTGTCTTTATAGAAGTGGTGTAAAAAATATAACTATAGTGGACTTTGATACCTATGATGACTCGAATCAAAACCGTCAAATGTGGTCAGAACTTCATGAGGGTGAACTTAAAGTTGAGGCTCTTTTAAAACATTATCCAGAACTTAAAATCATCAACAAAAGAATAGATGAACAGTGGGTATGGGATTTTAACTTTGATGAGTATGATTTGGTTCTCGATGCTATTGATGATAGAAATGCGAAACTAGCCCTTGCTCAAAAGTGTTACAAAAAACTTATAAGTTCTTTTGGTGGTGCTAAACGTATGGACCCAACAAAAATAAAAGTAGATGACATTTGGAAAAGCTATGGCGACAAGTTTGGTTCTAAAATACGATATGAATTGAAGAAACGCGGCTTTAAAAAGAAGTATAAAGTTATATTTTCTCACGAAGAGGCTAATATAAAAGAGAAAGGAAGCTTTATGGGTGTAACGGCCGCATTTGGTCTTACAATGTGTGGTGAAGCAATGAAGAAAATTCGAGGGTGAAAAATAGACTAATTATCCTATTAGTTTTACTTTTTGTAAACACGACTCTTTACGGGGAAAATTTGCTTGAGTTTGACTATGAAGGAGACATTTATTACTCAAATGTCTCAGCTTACCTAGATCTTGACACAGCTACTGAAATAACAGATGCTTCAGATAAAAGTGAATCAGAGATTTACACGAAACTTCTTTTCAAAACCTTCTCCCCAAATATTTTTTTAGTTGAAGCTGCTGTCCATCCTATGCCAATTGCTGGAATTTACTTTAGAAAATCAAATGCTAATCTTTATAATTCTGCTTCCTTGCAAAACTTTAACTTAGTAAAAGCCCTTAGTACAGGATTTGAAGAACCATATTCTTTTTCACTATTTTTTGGAAGGATGATGGTTTTTAGAAATATAGATAGCGAGACAGGGGAATGTAGTATAGGAAAAAATAGAGCTTACATAGGCTATCTTCTCACCGTAGGTGATATGAGCATAAAAGATAACCTTGCTTACTATAATAGATGGATTAACTTTGAATTTAAACTCAAAGGAACAAGAGAAAAGAAGGACAGAGATTTAGATTGGAGTTTTCGAGTTGGCTATAAAAAAAATAATAACATAAATTTTGCTGACTCATTATATATAGGAGCAAGAAGAAGTAGTACTGATTATAAAAAGAGTGTATGGTCACGTTTTTATAACACTGCATTTTCAAGTATGGTTGAAGTTGATGCGAAGAGCTTTGATTTACTAAATACTCAGTTTACGGTCGAGAAAAAGTTTCCTATTTCTTGGCTGAAAAAACTCTCATTTGGATTAGAGATAGGGTATCTTTATACGAGTGAAAGTAAATATAATGGTACCTTAAGAGATGAAGGGGTTGATAATCATCAACTCATTTTACGACCAAATTTTAAATTTTAAAGGAAGATAATTGTTAGATTTTTTAGATGCAGACTGGTTTAATATAACTTTGGAGATAGTCTTTGTAATACTCATCGCTTATGATGTGAAAAAATATATAGAGACTAAAAAACGCGAGTACATTACAAATATAGTATTAACCGCTGGTTTTGCAGTATGGACACTTTACCCATACTATAACTCTTACATAGGTTGGGAAGAAGAACAAAAAACAGTAATGCTGAGTTCTTGTGGTGATTC
>NZ_JABIOQ010000074.1 GCF_018698455.1 Sulfurimonas sp.
AAGATAAAGTCGGTAAGGAGTCTTTTAATAAGCTTGAAGATTATCTCTCAACTGAGCTAAATATATGAAAAAACTAGTCATAATTGTTACCGTTCCGGTTGTTTTAGAAACATGGTTGAAGGGACAAGCAAAGTTTTTGTCAAACTACTATGCTGTTGAGATAATTACGGCACCTTCGCACACAATCCCTAGTATAGCAAGTTATGAAAATGTATCTATAAAAACTATGGACTTTAACAGACAGATTAATTTTTTTAAAGATATAAAGGTTTTAATGCAACTTTGGCTTTATCTTTTAAAAGAGAAACCTTCAATTGTCTATACTCTTACTCCTAAGGCTGGTTTACTTGGTATGATGGCTTCTTGGCTAAGTGGAGTTAAACATAGAGTTCACTGCGTTGTAGGACTGCCTCACCTTGAAGCAGCGGGGAATAGAAAGAAAATCTTGACTATAACTGAGAAAATAACGTATTTTTTCTCCTCAAAAATATACTGTAATAGTATAAACTTAAAAGAGATTGTCGCTAGCATGACAAGTAAAAGTGTAGATGTTATTGGTAATGGTTCTGTAAATGGTGTAGATACTGAGTACTTTAAAGTTAGCCTGACAAGTGAAGAAAAAACTCAAGTCTTAAAAAATCTAGGGTTTAAAACAGATGATTTTATTATAACTTTTGTTGGACGAATTGTTAAAGATAAGGGAATCAATGAGTTACTCAATGTTTTTAATGACTTGAGTTTAAAGTATGCAAATATAAAACTATTACTAATTGGCGATTATAAAAATGAGTCTGATCCAATTTCAGAAAAAAGTATGAAGATAATTGATGAGAACTTATCTATAAAATACTTAGTGTTTCAAGAAGATGTTGGCATATTCATGTCTATTTCAAATCTTTTTGTTTTACCTTCCTACAGAGAAGGTTTACCAAATGTTTTAATTGAAGCAGGGAGTTATGGCATACCACTTGTCGCTACAAATATTAATGGATGTAATGAAATTATCACTCATAATCAAAATGGAGTTTTAGTTAGGAAAAAAGATGAAAAAGATTTGTCAAATGTTATAGAAAAGTTTATTACAGATAAAGAGTTTTATCAAAAGATTAAGACAAATATTCGTTCAAGTATAGTCAGTCGGTATGATCAAAAATACTTTTTTAGTGAATTATTAAAAGAGTTTCAAAATATAGAGAGTACAAAGTAGATGAGCTTGCTCATAACAGGTGCAAATGGTTTTGTTGCTGGTTATTTTTTAAAGAAATACAGTAGAAAATATAAGATAATACGCTTTTCATTTAGGAATGATGACTTAGCCGGTCTGGACTTAACTTTAGTAGACACCATTATTCATCTCTCAGCTCTTGTTCACCAGATGGGTGGAGCTAGTAAAGAAGAGTATGAAAAAGTAAATGTTACACAGACACTAGACTTAGCAAAAAAAGCTAAGGAGAGTGGGGTAGAGCATTTTATCTTTATGAGTAGTGTTAAAGTCTTTGGTGAGGAAAGTGATGGTGTTTACAATGAACAAACTGAGTGTCATCCGCAAGATGAATATGGAGTGAGTAAGTTAAATGCCGAACTTGAACTTACTAAGCTAGAAGATGATAGTTTTAGAGTCTCTATTATCAGAACACCAATAGTATATGGGCATGGTGTTAAAGCAAACATAAAGAACCTTGTGTCTCTTGTCAATAAAGTTTCAATACTACCATTTGCTGATATTGAAAATAAACGCAGTATGGTCTATATTGGAAACTTATGTCATTTAGTGGATATGATAATTGAAAAAAAAGAGAGTGGTATATTTTTAGCATCTGATGATGAGGCTATTTCTACTACAAGACTTATAGAGCTTATAGCAAAAGAGTTAGATAAAAAAATATATTTGGTTAAAATTCCATTTTTTGAAACTTTACTGAAGGTTGTTAAGCCGTCTTTTCATAAGAGACTTTATGGGAGTTTAGAAGTTGACAATACTCTTACAATGAAAAGGCTTTTTGGTGAGGCTAAAGCCACACTTCCGTATAGTGTTGAGGATGGGATACGGTTGATGATACAGGGTATTAAATAATATATAAGTGCAAATGAATCTAAATCTAAGATTAGAATGATAGCTCATTTTTCATTTGCTACTGTTGGATTATGATTTTATTTTTGTGTTTAGTAATATTTACCTGATATTTGGGGATTCGACTTTAGTCGTATAAAAATGTGAATGTTGAATTGGGTACAATAAGTTTAGATGTTTAGTTTGGGAGAGAAAATGCGATTATCAAAGAAACTATTTTAATTTTAAAAGAGACTATTTTTAAATATATTAATAACCCTAAAATCATTCTTTTTGGAAGTCGTACCGATGACAACAAAAAAGGTGGAGACATAGATATATTGGTTCAAACGGATGAAAATGTTGACCTAAGAAAACAGATTAAAATATTAGCAGAGTGTGAAATAAAAGGAATAAGTAGAAAAATAGATATGCTTTTTCAAACACCTTTTACACAAGATCAAGCCATATTTAAAACGGCTATGAAAGAAGGCATACTGCTATGATTAATGATATTTTAGAAAAAATAAATTTACATAAAAAAAGAGCAAAAGCGGCATTAGAAGAGATAAAAGAGTGGGAAAGCTTAGATTCTGAAATATTTGAAAATTTTGAAAAGATTAAAACGATTGATACTTTTATCTATAGATTTATAAAACTTCAAGATATGATGGGTGAAAAATTATTTAAAGTATTTTTAGATGAAATTGGAGAGTATAAAGATAATATGTCTTTATTAGATATTTTAGATAAATTGGAAAAGTTTGAGATATTAAAAGACTCTATGCGTTGGATGGAGTATAGAAAATTAAGAAATAAATTAACTCATGAATATCCAAATAATGAAGATGATGTTATTGAAGCACAAACTCAGTTTACACAATTGTTAAATCAAACTGTTTTCATTGTAGATAAAGTTATATGTTGGATTATGAATATATTTACTTGATATAAATATCAATATTTGGTATACTTTATTTGACTTATATATCAAAAAAGGAAGCTAAATGATTCAAGAAGCTAGAGAGTTACAAAATCTACTTTTAAAAAAACAAAAGATTAAATATAAAAGATATTTTTTTAATAAATTTGATTTTGATAGATTGAGTGGAATTATTGGTGCGAGAGGTGTTGGTAAAACAACTTTTTTGCTTCAATATTTAAAAGAACATAACTTGCCATTTTCAAAAAAGCTTTATATTAGTGCTGACTCTATTAAGATAGATTCATTATTTGATTTAGCAAAAGAGTTTCAAAATAGTGGTGGAAAACTTTTGATTATAGATGAGATACACAAATACAATGGTTTTGAAAATGAGCTAAAAAAGATTTACGATTTTTTAGAATTACAAATTATCTTTAGTGGTAGTAGTGCTTTGCAAATAGATAACTCCAAAGCTGATTTAAGTAGAAGAACAATTGTATTTGAAGTTGAGGGGCTTAGTTTTAGAGAATTTTTAGAATTGAAAAATGATATAATATTGCCGAACTTTACATTAAATGATATTTTAGACAATCACATCGATATAGCTTATGAACTTTTAGAAAAGTTTGAATTAAATCAATTTAAAGAATACTTAGAATTCGGTTACTATCCATTTTATTTCGATAAGCAATCAAGCTACAAAATCAAACTAAATGAAACTATAAATACTGTATTAGAAGTAGATATACCATCTATTTTTAAAATAGAATATCAAAATATTCAAAACTTAAAAAAACTACTTTTAATACTATGCCAAAGTGTGCCATATACTCCAAATGTAAATGAATTGCTAGGCAAAATGGGTATGGGAAGTGACTATAGAAGTTTATATAGGTATTTGGATTATCTTCATAAGTCAAAGATAATTACACTGCTTAGACCAAAAACAAAGGGAGATAATCTCTTTAGCAAACCTCAAAAGATATACTTTAATAATTCAAATTTACATTATGCCTATTGTGATAATCCAAATATAGGAACTATTAGGGAAGTGTTTTTTAAATCAATGCTATTTGAACATTCTTTAGTAGTCGCTAAAAAAGGTGATTTTTTAATAGATGATAAATACATCTTTGAAATTGGTGGTAAAAATAAAAATTATAAGCAAATAAAAAATTTACCAAATTCCTATGTAGTATCAGATGATATAGGAATAGGCAATGGCAATAAGATACCTCTTTGGTTATTTGGGTTTATTTATTAAAAATCTAAATCTGTACTATCTATAGCACCCTAATTAGTCAAGACAACATGCGAGTTTAGAAGTTTGGTGAGCCTAAAGCCACACTTCCGTATAGAGTTGAGGATGGGATACGGTTGATGTTGTACCTAAAGGTATTTTTGATGGTCTATTTTTATTTTATGATACAATACCGTACAATAAACTGTAAGGAAATAATATGCAAGTAGTAAGTTTAACAGAAGCTAGAAATAATTTAAAATCAGTATTTGATAGTGTTTATATAGATCATGAAGAAGTAATCATACATAGAAAAGGTCATGAAAATGTTGTAATGATTTCGATGGATGAGTATAACTCTATGAAAGAAACAAACTATCTTTTGAATTCGCCAGCAAATAAAAAGCAACTTCTGAGTTCGTTAGCTGATGCAAGATCAGGTAAAACTTTTGAAAAAGATTTAGTAGAATGAATATCTCCTGGACTGATAAATCTTGGGAAGAATATTTAAATTGACAAAAAGTATGAAAAAAAGTATAATATTAGATACTAAATAAAAGGATATTTATGCAGCCTATCTTAGCAAACTATACGGCGAGTATCACAGAACTTAAAAAATCACCAACACAACTTTTAAAAGATGCAGGGGATGAAGCTGTTGCGATACTGAATCATAATGTAGCTAGTGCTTATCTTGTTCCTAGTAGTCTTTATGAGAAAATGACTGATATCATAGATGATTATTACATATCTAAGATTGTTGATGAGAGATTAAATGATTGTGAAGAGCCTGTTAGGGTAGATATAGATGACTTACTTTCTTGAGTTCCATCCAAAAGCTTTAAAGGAGTGGAGTAAACTAAACCATACAATAAAAATACACTTCCAAAAGAAACTAAAAGAACAACTAGAAAATCCACGAGTTATAAAAGATAAACTTAGTGGCTATAAAAATGTGTATAAAATCAAGCTACGAAATATAGGTTATCGTTTGACTTATGAAATAAAAGATGAAAATATTATTGTTTATGTTGTAAGTATCGGAAAGAGAGAAAACAACAAAGTATATGATGATTTAAAAGATAGAATATAATGATTTATATAATACTTTTAATAATCTCTTTTTCTCTTACATACTTCATAAAAAACTACTATATTAAACATGCACTTCTTGAAGAGATAAATGAAAGAAGTTCACATACTGTTCCTACTCCTCATGGTGGAGGGATTGCCATTATCCTTGTATGGTTCAGTGGTCTTTTTTATCTTCATTTTACAAATGAGATAGACTCTTCACTCTTTTATGCACTTCTCGTAGGTATAATTATCTCAGTTGTAAGTTTTTTTGATGACTTGTATGAGTTAAGTCCGAAGCTTAGGCTTATTGCTCAAGCTATTGTGGCATTTGGCGGACTTTATTTTCTTGGTGGTTTTGAGCAACTCAACCTTTTCTTTTTTACTCTAGAAAATCAAATTCTTACAAATATTTTTGCATTTTTTATGATTATATGGTTTATAAATCTTTATAACTTTTTAGATGGTATAGACGGCTATGCAGGAAGTGAAGCACTATTTTTGTCCATTGCTGCGTTTATCCTCTTTGGTGGAGCACATTTTTTGGTCTTGGCCGTAGCTGTTCTTGGCTTTTTAGTATGGAACTGGCACAGAGCAAAAATCTTTATGGGTGATGTAGGGAGTACTCTTCTTGGGTATAATGTCGCTATATTTACGATTTACTATGCAAATCAAGTGAGTACAAATTTTTGGATATGGATAATTCTTTTTGGCCTCTTTTGGTTTGATGCAACTTTAACACTATTTAGAAGATATAAAAATAAAGAAAAACTTTCACAGGCCCATAAGAAACATGCTTATCAGCGGCTAGTACAAAGTGGCTTATCACATGATAAAGTTGTCCTCTTTTCTTTAGGTGTTAATGCTATGTTATTTATAATGGTGTACTTTGCTCCTTCTGTATTTATAGCATTACCTCTAAGTCTTATAGTGATGTATGGATGTGTGAAGTTTATTGACACTAAAAAAGGATTCTCTTGATACTACATCCCTCAGAACTTAAAAGAAAGACCTTTTTTATACTGTTTGATATAATTATTATAATTATTTCAACATTGATTTCTTTTGAGCTTAGATTTGATTTTTTTATTCCTCAAATGTATAATAGTTCTATTCTTATTACTATAGCAACTCTCATATTAGCACGCATTTCTCTTTTTTACTATTTTAGAATTTATAACATTAGTTGGAGACACTTCGGTTTTAAAGATATGACTACCCTTGTATATGTGACAGTATTTTCTACTGTTTTCTTGCTTTTAGTCTCTTATTTACTAAGAACTACTGAGTATATAGTTCCGCGATCTATCATTCCTATAGAGTTTTTTATTTCATTATTTATGATTTTAGCATTGAGAGTTTCAAAGCGTTTGTACTTACAAAGTTACAAAGTTAATGTTGATGGAAAAAGTACAATAGTGATAGCTGACTTAGATAAAGCAAATGATATTCTTAGAACTATAAACAACAAGGACAGTGACTACTACCCAGTAGCGATTATAAATGATAAAAATAAAAATATAAAAGTTAATGGTATTGAAGTGTATACTTTAGAGAAGTTTATATCATTAGATATTGACTGTGATGTAGCTATTGTTGATGAGTCCATAAATCTTGGTAGTGTTTATGAAGAGTTAAATGCCATAGGCATCATAAACATTAAAGTCGCCAGCGATTATGGAGATTATGGAGCAGAGATTAAAGATGTATCAGTAGAAGATCTACTCGCTCGCCATCCAAAAGATTTAGATAAAGATAAAGTTAAAGATTTCATAAAAGATAAAGTCGTACTTGTAACTGGAGCAGGTGGGAGTATAGGGAGTGAAATATGTCGTCAGTGTGAACTCTTTGGCGCAAAAATATTAATACTTCTTGATAATAGCGAGTATAATTTATATGCGATTGAAGAAGAGATTAAACTTATTCAAACCATCCCAATTATGCAAAGTGTTGTTAATAAGAAGTTGATTGATACTACATTTCAAAAGTATAAGCCGGAGATTGTTATTCATGCAGCGGCATATAAACATGTTCCACTTGTTGAAGCAAATATTACCGAAGGTATCATAAACAATATAGTTGGAACTAAAAATATCATTGACCTTTCAATAAAACATGGTGTAGAGAAATTTGTTATGATTTCAACAGACAAAGCGGTACGCCCTACAAATGTCATGGGTACTACAAAGCGCATCTGTGAACTCTATGCTCAAAACTCTAATGGAAGGGGTACAGACATTGTCGCCGTTCGTTTTGGCAATGTACTCGGTTCTAGTGGTAGTGTTATACCTAAGTTTAAAGCTCAGATACAAGCTGGAAAGAACATAACCGTTACTCATCCAGATATTACACGTTACTTTATGCTTATTCCAGAGGCCTGTGCTCTTGTTCTTCAAGCGGGTGCCATTGGAAGTGGCGGAGAGATATTTATTTTAGATATGGGAGAGCCTATAAAAATAGTTGATTTAGCACAAAAAATGATAGAGCTTAGTGGTAAACCAAATATACAAATAGAATTTTCAGGTCTAAGACCCGGTGAAAAGTTATATGAAGAGTTACTTATAGATGACAGTGATGCTTCAACCGACTATGAGTCTATTACTGTAGCACATCCTACTCCTTATGATATAAAACAGTTAAATCTTGATATAGAAGAGTTATTAGCTTCTTCTAATCAACTTGGAGTACTTAAAAAGATTGTTCCAGAGTTTAATCATCAAGAGAATAAATAATTGTAAATATATTATAATACTCTTAAAAGAACTATTAAGGATACTCTAATGACTATATCGGCAAATGAGATAAAAAAACATGGTGTTACAATATTTGATGATATGTTAAAAAAATTTGATGAACTGATTATCAATGTACGTGGTAAAATAATTATGCAGTATCGAGTACTAATAGACTTTATCATAAAAAATAATGAGATTATACCTATAGATATTGGAACTCATGATGAAGTTTATTAGTTGATATGAAATATTTCTTACTTCTTTTCCTTTTTACATCACTTTTTTCACAAGAAAGAACTCGTGTAAAAGAGCCAGAACTTTTACTTTTAAACAAATATAATACAGATAAAAATGTAAGTGGCTGGTATATGAGTGAGAAGCTTGATGGGGTTCGAGCTTATTGGGATGGAAAACAACTCATCTCCAGAAATGGAGTTGTTTTTACTCCACCTCAGTTTTTTATAAAGGATTTTCCTAAAACAAAACTAGATGGGGAACTTTGGAGTAAACGCAGTGACTTCTCCCATATATCTTCAATAGTAAACACACATAAACCTACAACTAACTGGAAAAAGCTAACTTACAACATCTTTGAAGTCCCTAACTCAAGTGGGAACTTAATGCAAAGACTAACTACTGTAAAAGAATCAAAATATATAAAACTCATTAAGCAAATAAATGTAAAAGATAAAAACCACTTAGATGAATTTTTAAAAAGTGTAGAGCAGCTTGGTGGAGAGGGGATTGTCGTTCGTGATGGAAGTTTAGATTATTATGCTTCTAGAAACAACAGTGCTTTAAAAGTAAAAAGTTATCAGGATGAAGAGTGTAAAATTATGTCTTATACTGATGGAGAAGGAAAAAACCTAGGAATGATAGGCTCTTTAGTTTGTAAAATGCAAGATAAAAAACTTATAAAAATTGGAACGGGATTAACTAATGAAGAGAGAAAAAATCCTCCTAAAATAGGAAGTGTGATTACATTTAAGTACTATGGTCTCACATCAAAAGGAAACCCTAGGTTTCCAGTATATTTACGAGAGAGAAAAAGTTTTTAAGACTAGCTTATAACATGAGCCACAAATTTACTCATATTATCCATACTTGACTGACAAATTTAAACTAGATATAATACTTCTTATATTAAGTTTTAGATAATTTTAAAGCTTATAAAACTTATTATAGGAAGTTTTATGATTGAATTGCAGACACCATCCGAAATAATAGATAGATTAGCTGAAAATATAGAAAAGCAAAGAATTAAAAAAAGGATGAAGCAATCAGAATTATGTAAAAATGCAGAAGTTCCACTTTCCACATACCAAAATTTTATATATGAAAAGAAGGTAAATATAATCAATCTGATTAAGATTATGTATACTCTGAGAATGTGGGATAACCTTGAAGGCTTAACTAAATATGAAGAAGTAACGAGCATTGAAGAGATGAAACTTATGCATAAAAACAAGAGACTTCCAAAAAGAGTGAAGGATAAAAAGTGAAACAGCAAGATTTACTCGAAGTTGAAGCTTTTATATATGGAATGAAAATTGGAACCATGATTATGCATCATAATCGAATTTATTTTGAGTATGATAAAGTATTTATTACAAAAGATATTGAGATATCTCCTTTAAAATTAAATACAAAATATATTGATATACCGTATACTAATAAAGAGAGCTTTGAAATATATCAGGGAATGCCAGGTGTATTTTTTGACTCCTTACCAGATAAGCATGGTATGCCTTTTATATACAGATACTTTGAACAAAAAGGTTTTTCAGTAGGAGATGTAACACTACTACATAAATTAACATTTATTGCAGATCGTGGACTTGGAGCAATAGAATATAAACCAAAACAAAAGCAAAAAATCAGACAAATAGAAGATGTTATTTCTGTGAAAAGCCTACATGAAGATATGAGAAAAATCTTAGAAAAAGATCAACATAATTATTCTATAGACATGCTTATGAACATTATAGATAGTGCATCACCTGTAGGTGGAGCAAGACCAAAAATGCTGATATCATATAATAAAGACACAAAACAGATTAAATATAATAATAAAACACTCAACAATGGTTACGTAAGAGCTATAATAAAATTTGATGAAGTTTACCCAGATGAAGATTTAATAGATAGAAGTATTGATCTCACAAAATTAGAGTATATCTATATGTGCATGGCTAAAGAGTGTGCCATAGATACATCAATTATACACTTGCATGTAGAAGATACTCAGAATCATTTAGTAATAGAACGATTCGATAGAGATAATCAAGATAATAAAATTCATATTTGTAGTGCTTCTGGCCTTATGCATAAAGATATTAGTGTAGCAAATGTTATGTCATATGAAGAACTTTTTGCATTTACGAATAAAATATGCAGCAAGCAAGCAGATGTGAAAGAATTATATAAAAGAATGATTTTTAATGCACTATCTTTTAATGTTGATGATCATGCTAAAAACTTTGAATTTATGATGAATAAATATGGAGACTGGAGCCTTTCTCCTGCTTTTGATATTACATATTCCAAGGGTGTAGTAAGAGCACACATAACAAGTATAAATGGAAAAAATGAAGACTTTGTAATTGATGACTTTTTGAGTATTGCTAAAAAAAATCTAATAAGTGAAAAAGAAGCATTGAAAATTATAGACACCGTATCTAACAAACTTCTTGAGTTTGGACAAAGAGCAAGAAAACTTAATATTGATGAAAATACAATTCACGAGTGTGAAGAAAATATAAAACAACAAAGAAGTCTTCTGAAACCCTAGCTTATAACATGAGCTTCAAATTTACTTATGTTATCCATAGTCTCTGACTCATTACTAAAACTAAGTCCACAAGCCTCATAAGCGAAAAACACTTTTGCTTTTCTTTTAGACTCTTGCGTTTCTTGATATATCTTTTTGAAGTTTGAGTACTCTGGACCTTCTCCAAAAACTGTTTTTTCTATACTTCCCTCAAACTCTTCAAATGATGTCTTAAGAAGATATGGTGAGTCTGGATATAAATCTTGAAGTACTTTCATCATTCCACGAGATTCAAAGAGTGCTGTGTATGCAGGATTGATTATGATGGCTTGTTGATTATTGATGATATTAGTTATGTCAGTTAGAAGTTCACCCTCATCAGTTGCCATATCTAACCAAGAGTAGTTTTTACACCAGTACTCATAACTTTCACCATTTTCATCATGTATACCATCTTCATTAAATTCCACTTCATGCAGATAAGAAAAACTACAGCTAAACCCAGCGTCTTCAGCCATCTGTTGCAGTAGTCTTGAGTCTCTTTCTTTAGTTTCATCATCGCTAGGAGATGAAAAAAGAATCTTCCAGCCATCATATCTTTCATCAAAGTTCTCAACTCCATCATCAAGGGTTAGAAGTCTTTTAAAATTTTTGCTGATACTTGCATATATGTCATTAAACTGTGAGTCTTCAAGCTGTTCTTGTGATGCATCATAGAGACCACTAGGCGTGTCAGCTTCAAATCCAAGAAGTTTTATGGGTTGCTTATCTATACCGCCACTAAGAAGAAATGCACCATAAACATGCCAGTGAACATCATTTTCCCAACTTTTTTTAATGGCATCGACAAGATTAAAAGGTATACCCAGGTCGAAAAAAAGCTCATTTTCTATGACATGCTCAGCAGCTTCTACATACATGTCATAAAGTTCATTGACTGAGTGGTAGTAAGTATCAGCCTCTTTTTGAGAGAGCTTAACCACCGAAAAATCCACCTGATCTTTTAGCTGATGTTTTTGAACTTCCACCGAAAAAGCTTTTTCTAGAAGATTTTGAAGCAGCAGAACGGCTATATGGACTTTTATTTGAAGCAGCGGAGTTTCTTCTAAAACTCTTGTTATTCATAAGAGAGTTTCCTATCATATTTCCAAGGAGTGAACCAGCAGCTACCGCTAGTATGGTTCCCCCTAAACCCATTCCTGCGCTACCACTATTTTCTCTCGTTGTTTCAGAACTTCCATTTTGTACTTTCTGGTACTCTTGCTCGGCAAGAGCTTTCATTTCTGCTTCATTCATGAAACGCTCTACTGTGTTTCCATTGACATCTTTTTCACGGATAATGGCACGAGATGGACCATCTGTAGGCATCTCTTCAACTACTATGTATTTTCCACTTGTTTGTTGTTCTATGACTAAAAAACGGTTTTTTTGTTCTTCTTGTGGTGCTTCACAACCAGTAAGTGCACTCATCATTAAAGCACTAGTAGTCCCCAGTGTTATAGCACTTGTAGTTTTAAATATATTTTTCATTTAGTATTTTCCTATTATTTTATTTTTATCTATATGGAGTACTTTTTTTATGTTTTTGTCGTAAAAGAGTACTTCTGTTCGTGAAGTGTAAATGATGTCTCCCGTATAAGTGTACTTTTTTGTTTGTAAAGAGACATTACTTGTTTTGAACATACCCTCACCAAGAGCTTTACCAACAGGAGGTATAAGTGTTGTAAAAGAGAGTAGAAATAGTGGTATCATTACAATTAAACTTAGTTTATTACTTCTATATATTACTAAGTAACCTAAAAATATACTAAGAGAAAAAAAGAGAAATGCATTTTGATTATCAGCAAATAAAACATTGTAGTATTCGTCTATATTTAAAGCATCTATATAATTAGTTTTTAACCCTAGAAAAATAAAAAAATCCATAAAAAATGTAAAAAACATACCAGTGAGTAAGGCTTGAACTATTTTGGTCATCGTAACCTCTTTATCTTTTTTTTGTTAATTTTAAAAAGTGATGATGAGGAACTCTCTTTAAAGGAATTCTTATCTTCTATTATTATATCAGCTTTTTGTTCACAAAAATCTCTTTGAAATGATTTGCCACTTTCATTTGCGGATGTTGAGTGATTCCACCTGAGGTTTCTTAATATAGAAGAATTTAAATGACCAGCTACAACTCTAAACGCAGAATCTTTGACAATAAATGTTGTTTTAGTAGAACGACGAACTCGAGACTTAAAAGAGGAGGGGATTCTTAACTTATGAGACTGTAAATCTTTAAACCTTTGATATACTTTTATGAAAGGCTTAGATGTATCACGTGACTTTACTTCATAAAGTTTTTGTGCATCTTGTGATAAAAAACCGACAGTAGTGTCGGTTTGAGCTAGTATAACTTGTGTGTCTATACTAAAAAGTCTTGAAGTGCTGTTGATTTTGACCATGATTCATCTTTCATCTCATCAAGAGCAAGTATTAAAGCTCTTGCTGCACTAAGTGTTGTAAAGTATGGGATTGAACGACGAAGAACCTCTTGACGGATAACTACAGCATCCTTTTTAGATGTGTTGTTATCAGAAGTATTAATAGCCATTACAATTTCATCATTTTTCATACTATCTTCTATATTAGGACGGCCTTCAGATATCTTAAGAACTCTCTCGCATGCAATACCTGCGTTTGCTAATATTTCTTGAGTGCCTTTAGTTGCAACTAGCTTAAAACCATGCTTTACTAAACCAGAACCAATCTCAGCAGCATGTTCTTTATCTGTATCTACAAAAGATAAGAAACAAGTTCCTCCAGTTGGGATTTTATTTCCAGCACTAAGTTGTGCTTTTGCAAAAGATACACCGAAGTTTTTACTTATACCCATAACTTCACCAGTTGATTTCATCTCAGGGCTTAGTACTAAGTCTGCACCATAGAGTTTATGGAAAGGAAAAACAGCTTCTTTTACTGAAACATGACCTTTGAGTTTTGGACGACGAAGACCATTCACTTCTTCTACTATGTCATACTTATCGTAGTACTCGAGTGAACTCACAAGAGTCTCTCCCATCATAACCCGAGTTGCAACTTTCGCAAGTGGCATACCAGTAGCCTTAGACACAAATGGAACAGTTCTTGAAGCACGAGGATTTACCTCTATAAGATAAACCTCATCTTTATAAATTGCATACTGAACATTCATAAGTCCAACTACGCCAAGACCAAGAGCGATGGTTTTAGTTTGTTGTTCGACTTTTTCTATCATCTCCTGACTTAGGTTCATAGGAGGAAGAGAACATGCTGAGTCACCAGAATGAATTCCAGCCTCTTCAATGTGTTGCATAACTGAACCGATATAAACTTCTTTACCATCACTAATACAATCAACATCAAGCTCTATTGCTTGGTCAAGGAATTTGTCAACAAGAACAGGTGCTTCATTTGAAACGCTAATTGCAAGTGTCATATATTCATTTAACTCATCTTCAGAGTAAACGATTTTCATTCCACGTCCACCAAGAACGAAAGAAGGACGAACAAGAACAGGATAACCGAGCCTCGCAGCTATTGGTGCTGCTTCTTCTTTTTTACGAGCAAGACCGTTTTCTGGTTGTTTAAGTCCATGTTTGATTACGAAGTTAGAAAATTGCTCTCTGTCCTCTGCTAAATCAATAACCGCTGAAGTCGTTCCAGAAATTTTTGCACCTATTTTTGTAAGGGCATCTGCTAGCTTGAGTGGTGTTTGTCCACCAAAGTGAACAATAATTCCATCTGGTTGTTCATTTTCTATAACTTCACGAACATGCTCAAAGTCAATAGGTTCAAAATAAAGAACATCAGAAGTGTCGTAGTCAGTAGAAACTGTCTCAGGATTACAGTTATACATAATAGTCTCTATATCCATCTCTTTAAGTGCATACGCAGCATGAACACAACAGTAATCAAACTCAATACCTTGACCAATACGGTTAGGTCCACCACCAAGAATTAGAACTTTTCTTTTATCACTTACACGATTTTTTACATTTGGAAGTTTAGTGATGTTTGTTGTTGAGTAAAGATATGGAGTAAGAGCTTCAAACTCAGCAGAACAAGTGTCTACTTCATTGTATTCAAGAGAAACACCGAGTTTTTTTCTTGCAGTATAAACTTTATTTTCATCTGTTTGACATGCTGAGTTTTTAGCGATAAGCTCTGCGATGCGTTTGTCTGAAAAACCATCAACTTTTACAGTTCTCATAAAGTTCTCGTCTAAAAGAATTTTATCTGTTATAGTAGCTTCAGTTTCTATAAGTTCACTGAGTTGGTAAAGGAACCATTTGTCTATTTTACAAGTAGCATACATCTCATCTATACTCATACCACGACGAAAACCTTCAGCAACATAAAGCATTCTATCTGCATTGGGACGACGGATTTCATGTTTGATAAAGTCCATGTCTCCATCCATCTCATTAAAACCACATAAATCAGTTTCTAAAGAACATAATGCTTTTTGCATAGACTCTTTAAATGTACGACCTATTGCCATAACTTCACCAACTGACTTCATAGAAGTACTTAAAGTGCTTACAGCTTCAGGAAATTTTTCAAATGTAAAACGTGGGATTTTTGTAACAACATAATCTATTACTGGCTCAAAAGACGCAGGAGTTCCCGTTATGTCATTTGTAACTTCATCAAGTGTGTAACCAACTGCAAGAAGAGTAGCAACTTTTGCGATTGGATAACCAGTCGCTTTTGATGCTAAGGCAGATGAACGTGAAACACGAGGATTCATCTCAATGACAATCATTCTTCCTGTATCTGGACAGATAGAAAACTGAACATTTGAACCACCTGTATCAACACCGATTTCTCTTAAAATATCAAAAGAAGCATTACGCATTCTTTGGTACTCTTTATCTGTAAGTGTAAGGGCAGGGGCTACAGTTATAGAATCACCTGTATGTACACCCATTGGATCAAAGTTTTCAATTGTACAAACGATGATACAGTTATCTGCTTTATCACGGATAACTTCCATCTCATACTCTTTCCAACCAAGCATAGATTCCATGATTTCGATTTCATTTACAGGAGAAGCAGATATGCCTTCTTCTGCGAGTTTTTTAAACTCTTCCATATTGTATGCTACACCTGAACCACCACCAGCAAGTGTAAAAGAAGCTCTAGATATTACAGGGAAACCAATCTCTTTAACTATAGATATAGCTTCTTCAACACTATATGCATTTTTACTTTTTGGTAAATCCATCCCGATTTTTTCCATAGCTGCATTAAACGCTGAACGATCTTCACCTTTATGGATAGCTTCCGGAGACGCACCTAGAAATTGTATACCCTCAAGCATACCTTTTTCATACATACTCGTTGCAACATTAAGTGCAGTCTGTCCACCCATAGTTGGAAGTATTGCATCTACATTTTCATCTTTAATGATTTTAGCAATAATCTCTTCTTTGATTGGTTCGATGTAAGTTCTATCTGCAAATTCGGGGTCAGTCATAATAGTTGCAGGATTTGAGTTTATAAGAACAACACGATAGCCTTGTTCTTTAAGTGTTTTAACTGCTTGAGTACCAGAGTAGTCAAATTCACAAGCTTGACCGATTACAATCGGACCAGAACCTATAAGTAAAATAGTGTTAATGTCGGTACGTTTTGGCATTCTTGACCTTTAGAAATAATGTTTAAAAAATTTAGAAATTATAGCTAAAGGGCACTTAATATTTGATGAGTTTTCACTCTTTTATTTAATATTGGAAAGTATATATAAGTGAGACTAATCCTGAGTAGATAAACTGCTCATTTACAATGGGACTATCGTAAGCACTCTTTGGCAGCATTCTTGCATTTATATTTACTAATGTGTCAAGGGAATCTGTGATTTCATAGTTGATATAACTTTGTGCAGTGAGTTGTATTCCCGCTGTTGGATTGTAAGCTAATCTTGTTGGAGTTTCTTCACTATTTTTAACTCCATAGTAGTAATTTACAAAACTTTTTGATAAGTATGAAATACCAACACTTGGATAAAAAGAAAATTTATTGACTTTATACTCATCACCCAAAGTAGCCTCTACAACCAAAGAATCATTTCGTGAGAGTACATCTGTAAGTGCTGTTATCTCCATATAAGTAGTTTTATAAGAAGCACTAAACGCAAGACCACCTTCTATAGAGCTCTCTCGTTTATCCATTCCTGTTAAAGTTTTTGAACCTTCTGCAGCATATCCATATGTTCTAGGCTGTGCAGTTAAAGAAAATCCCCAAGAGATATCTTTTCCCTTGTTACCAAGAAAATAAACACCATAACGTGTCCAACGAATATAGAGGAGAGAGTTGTCAAAAAAGATAACCGGAGTTGGAAGAATCATAGTTGATACATCTATATATGGTTGTGTTTGAACATATAATCCCAAACCCATGGTGACATCTTGTTTTTCTTCTTCTGCGTTTAAAGTAAAAAACAGTAGAGTCGCAATTAATAAATATTTCACTTAATACTCCTTATCATATGAAAATAATTTGGTTCCTCTGCTTTATAATAGAGTTCTACTATAGCATTTTGGTAACCTTGAGAAGATGTGATTGATAGAATCTTCCCGACTTTTAGACCTTTAATAAAGATATTGTCAAGTCCTGATGTAGAAACTTCATCTCCAACCTTTATGTCAAACCATGCAGGTATAAAGTTTACAACAATGTTTTCTTGGTTATTACCATGTGCTATTCCCGGTGCATTAAAGCTTCCAACATGAACAGAATAAGCACTTTTTATATCTCTACTTAAAAGAGCAAGTGGTTTGTCATTATAAGGGATGACTATTCCGGCCACTAACTCTTTATAGACTAGTCCATAAATTTTAGAAGAATTATACTCAGGAACATCTAACCAAAGGCGATTAAAATTGCCAAACTTTTCATAAGAAATTGTTCTTACAAGGACTACTTCTGGATTTGTTGTAAAATCTGATTTATTCTCTGAGTACAAATCATGTATTTCAGAGGCTAGTTGCTGCATTACAAGGTGGTTATTTTCAAATTTTTGGAGTTGATAATTTAATGCTTCTATTCTATCTGCTTGAAAAGTGTGTTTTTGAATATTATTGTCTATTAAAGTTGTTATATTATGATAAGAAGTTTTTATGTAATTTAAAGATGAAACTATGGGTGATTGTAATGTACTGTTATAGTATATTGCACCCACAAAGAGTGCAACAATTACGAGAAAGTAGGAAAAGAACTCTTTATTCATTGTCAAAAAGTTCTTGTAATAAGTCTATCTCCTCAAGGGCACGGCCAGTTCCTCTTGCAACAGCAAGAAGAGGTTCGTCTGCAACAAAAACAGGAATACGCACAATTGCTGATAGATATTTGTCAAGTTGGCGAATAAGTGCTCCACCACCAGTCAAAATAATTCCGTTGTTTACAATGTCTCCAGCCAAGTCAGGCGGCATTCTCTCTAACACATCACGTAGTGCTTCTGCTATTTCTACTAGTGGTTCTTTCATCGCATCTCTAGCATCTTCACTTGTAAGTTCTACGGAACTAAGAAGTCCTTCAACTTGGTCACGACCATTTACTATCATAGTTAAGTTTTCTTCAAGTGCAACGGCAGTTCCGATATTTATTTTAATATCTTCGGCTACTCTTTCGCCTATAAGAAGGTTGTATTTTTTTCTAACATAGTTGATAATACCTTGGTCTATTTTGTCTCCAGCTGTACGAATACTTTTTGAAAGTACAAGTCCACCAAGTGAAACAACACCAATTTCAGTAGTACCACCACCAATATCAACTACTAAGTTTCCTTGTGGTTCTCTAATGTCTACACCAGCACCAATTGCAGCTGCCATAGGCTCTTCAATAAGAAAAACTTCACGTGCTCCGGCTGATAGTGCTGATTCTCGAACAGCCTTACGCTCAACTTGAGTAAGACCATAAGGAACACAGATGATGATACGAGGAGAGATTAATGAGCTACGACCATGAGCTTTTTCAATAAACTTTCTAATCATTTTTTCTGTCATATCAAAGTCGGCTATTACCCCATCACGCATAGGACGAATAGCTCTAATATTTCCTGGTGTTTTACCAACCATTTCTTTAGCTTCATGTCCAACAGCCAAAACTCTCTGTTGTCCATATTTTTCAGTTTTTACAGCAACAACAGATGGCTCATTAATAATAATTCCACGGCCCTTTGCTATTACAATTGTATTAGCTGTTCCTAAATCTATAGAAAGATCATTTGAAAAGAGTCCTACTATTTTGTTAAATATCATCGGGTTTCCTTAGGCTGTTTTTTTTGTAGATTTTTTTATGTAAACGGGTTTTTCACCATCTTCTATAACTTCTTTAGTAATAAGCACTTCATAGCCTGCATACTCTGGAAGTTCATACATAATATCTATCATATTTTCTTCTAAAATTGCACGAAGTCCACGAGCTCCAGTTTTACGTTTGATAGATTTAGCGGCAATAGCTTTGAGTGCATCATCTTCAAAGTTTAACTCAACATCATCAATTAAAAAAAGTTTTTGGTACTGTTTAATAAGTGAATTCTTTGGTTCTGTTAGTATTCGAACCATATCTTCTTCATTAATGTCACTCAGTGAAGCGATGATAGGTAAACGACCAACTAGCTCTGGAATTAATCCATAAGAAACTAAGTCATCTGGCTCAACCATATCATATGTAGGTTGTTGTTCATCTTTTGATTTTTTATCATGACCAAAACCTAAAATATTTTGACCTTGTTTACGTTTTAGTATTTCTTGAAGACCATCAAAAGCTCCACCACATATAAAAAGTATATTTGTAGTGTCTATTACAGTAAAGTCTTGGTTTGGATGTTTACGTCCACCTTTTGGTGGAATGTTTACAGATGAACCTTCAATTATTTTAAGAAGTGCTTGTTGTACACCCTCACCACTTACATCACGAGTTATAGAACGGTTTTCACTCATACGAGAAACTTTATCTACTTCATCAAGGAAAATAATTCCTTTTTGTGCACGTTCAACATCCCCATCCGCTGCTTGAATAAGCTTAGTAAGTATGTTTTCAACATCTTCACCAACATAGCCAGCTTCAGTTAAACTTGTTGCATCTGCAATAGCAATAGGAACATTTAAAACACGAGCAATTGTTTGTGCCATAAGTGTTTTTCCTGATCCTGTTGGACCTATAAGAAGTACATTTGATTTTGCTATTTCTGTGTCATCATCTGTTTTTATATTTTTAAAAATACGTTTGTAATGGTTATAAACAGCTACACTCACTAGTTTTCTAGCTCTTTCTTGACCTATTACATAGTCACCGAGAAAGCTATTTAATTCTTTAGGACTCATTAGTATATTTACAGCACTTAGTAGTTCTTCATCTTGTTCACTTACTGTTTCAGTAGAGTCTCCAAACATAATTTTATATGCTGAAACAACACAGTTCTTACAGATATAAACACCATTTCCTGCGATTAGTGGATTTCGTTCACTCTCTTGAGCATCACAAAAACTACAGTTTCTATTTGTCATCTTGTTTTTTCCTTTCAAATGGAATTCCACGTTTTGTTTTTAAAACAAAATCACAGAGATCCTTTACATAATAGTTTTTTATTTCTTCAAGTAATCTATTTGCCGTATCTTTAAGTGGTTGGCCAGACTCAAATAGGTCTCGATAAGCACTTTTTAGTGCATTAATGTCATCTCTCTCAAGATGGCGCCTAAGCCCTGTAAGGTTCAGACCTCTAAGAAGAGCTCTATTTCCCTCTGCCATACAAAATGGAGGGACATCTTGTGCTAATGCTGATGCACCACCAACCATAGCATAGTCACCAATATGGATAAATTGGTGAATTGGTGTCATCCCACCAATTACAACATAATCACCAAGTTCAACATGTCCAGCTAAAGTTGCTGCGTTTGCTAGTATACAATGGTTTCCGATAATTACATCATGTCCTAAGTGAACATACCCCATGAAAAGGTTGTGATTACCAACAATAGTTTTACCACCGCCACCTTTAGTCCCGGGATTAAAAAGAGTGAATTCACGGATAGTGTTATTATCACCAATTATAAGCTCTACGTCTTCACCATCAAATTTTAAATCTTGAGGAATAGAACCTAAAACAGAATGAGAAAATATTTTGTTATTTTTTCCAATAGTTGTTTTTCCATAGATGCATGAATTCTGTGCTACAGTAGTTCCTTCACCTATTGTTGTTTGTGATGAAATAAAGCAAAAAGCTCCAATTGCTACATTTTCACCAATAATGGCACCATCTTCAATAACAGCAAATTCAGATATTTTTTGACTCATCGTATACTACTACTTATCAACAATCATAGCTTTGAGTTCAGCTTCTGATACTAACTTTGCATCAACATAAGCTTCACCTTTAAGAACCCAAATAGTACCTTTGTTCTTTAGAACAGAGATTTTGTATTCTAATTTATCACCTGGTTTAACAGGGGAACGAAATTTTGCTTTATCAATGCTCATAAAATAAACAACTTTTCCTGCTGCTTCTTCTTTTGTCATTTCCATACTTTGGAATGCAAGAAGACCACCAGCTTGTGCCATACCTTCAAGTATCATTACACCAGGGTAAATAGGGTGACCCGGAAAATGTCCTTGAAAAATATTTTCACTAATAGATACATTTTTAAATGCATGTAAAGTTTCATTTTTTACAATTTCTGTTACACGGTCTACAAGTAAAAAGGGGTATCTGTGAGGTAAAACCTCTTGTATTTCAACAACGTCCATAACCATAATAAAGCCTCAAATAGAATTAATTTTTCTAATTCTATCTAAATTACTATTATATATTTATTAGTTTCTCATTTACATCTTCGTAAGTTTTTGCATCGAGTGTTATTGTTAGTTTGTTATCTGGGATCTCTTGCATTACTATTATAGGGCTTAAATCATAGTCTGTCATGTTAATAATTCGTCTAAGTTGAAGTTCATCTTTCATTGAAGGGGGATTGAAAATTAGCTCTTTCATATCTTTATAGTTTGAAGAGTTTATCTCGTTATAGTAGTCTAATGTTATAAACTTTATCTCTTCACGGTTAAAGTAGTGAATATTTTCATTACTAAATTCTACACGACCTTGCGCTTTGTTTCTTGGGAGGGTAGAATAGCTTAGAGCGTGAGCATCTATAACATCTTTTTTCCCAAGTGTAACTTTAAAGTTAAATTGACGGTAGTTTAAAAACTTTTGTTTGATGATTTTATAGTCTATATCTTTATCTTCTAGTTCATTTCGATACGTATACATTTCTATGCGTTCTTCTATAGAAGCCGGTAAAATTGCACCTGTAATGGGTGAAAACATTTCATCCATCAGTTTGTCTTGGCTGTCACGTTGCATAGTTAAACCAAAAATACAACCACAATAGTCTTGACGATAAAGTTGTTCTTCTTTTGTTACTCTTGATTGGTCTTGGCTTCCACCATCAGAACGATAATCAACAGCAATAAATTCAACACCATTTTTTTCATAAAAAGCATCACCAACACGTTTGAGTTGTTCTTGGGATTTAAGTGGGCTCACAAGGAGTGTAGTTGTTATCTTTTTCTCACCAAGAGAAAGGGCTTTCTCAGCACTTGTAGAAAAACGCTTGTCAAAACAGACTTCACAACGAGCCCCTTTTTCAGGTTCTTTTTCTAAACCTCTAACTGCTTGTAACCAGTTTTCATAATCATACTCACCCTCTAAAAGATCAATACCAAGTTTATTACATGAACGTTGTACATCTAGTAAACGCAGTTGATATTCTGAATAGGGATGAATGTTAGGATCATAAAAGAAGCCAGTAAGCTTCTCCTCTGGATAATCTTTTTGTAACTTTTGTAAAAAAAAGTGTGAGTCGACACTACAACAGATATGAACTAAGATAAGAGAGCCTTTAATTTTTTTATGAAGTATAGCAAAATATTTATAAGTATTTATTAAGTTTATATTAAATAGAATAACTTCAGATATTATAAATTATAAGTGAGAAATCATGCAAGAAACACTTGAGATTAAGTTAACTCAAAATATTATAGACACTCAAGAGGAGATGTATGGAATTTTTAAAGATTCAAAACTTTTTATGGTAAATAATAAGTTATTACAGTTTTTTAAATTCAAAAATATTGAAGAATTCAATGGTGGATTTAGAAAATTTTCTGAGTGTTTTATGCCACATCCATCTTATTTTAATACAGAAAAAATTCCTGATGGTGAAACTTGGTTAAGTGCGATAGTAAAACTTGATGTCAGATCTAGAGTTGTAAGTATGATGAATCCAAGTTATGAGCCTTTTGCATTTTCAGTCTCAGTAAGTAATGTTGATGATGAGTATTCAGTTGCTAAATTTACAGATGTTACGAAAACCCTTATAAAAAGTATTTTAATAGAAAATGATGCAAGTTTAGATAAAAAAAGTGGTGCATATGATAAAAAGTATTTTCTTCATATTTCAGAACTTTATGAGGAATCAGCACGATTTAATGAAAAAATGATTGGTATCATAAAAATTGTTCAAGATGATAAAAGTCAAAGTTTAGAATCTTTTGTAAGTAGCATTAAGAAAATTATTCGTGAAGATGATATGATTATTAGATGGGGTGAAAACTCTTTTTTACTTGTCCACTTTCTTGAGAATGAAGCAAATCAAAATGTGATTTTAAAGAAGTTAGGTTCTATAGATAATATAAATAAACCTGAACTGAATTTTGCAATTAAAAAGAAAGATGAAAGTATTAACAAACTGTTGAAGAGGCTAGATTAAAGCCTCTTTTTATTTAGTCTCTTTTCTCAACAACAGTTATTGAATGAATAGCATCTTGCCCTTGAACTTGTGCAAGTACATCAAAACTCTCACGGTCTTCGCTATCAATCGCACCAAAAACAGTATGAACACCATCAAGGTGTGGTGTGTCTGCAAATGTAATGAAGAATTGACTTCCACCAGTATTTGGTCCAGCATGAGCCATTGAAAGAGTTCCTGGTTTATGAACAGTAGTGTTAGTTGCAGTTTCACATGCTATAGCCCAACCTGGTCCACCAGTACCAGTTCCAGTAGGACATCCACCTTGTGCCATAAAACCTGGAATAACACGGTGAAAATTTAAATTATCATAGTAACCAGTGTTTGATAAATATGCAAAGTTTGCAACTGTATTTGGAGCTTCATCGGGAAATATTTTTAACCAGATATCACCTTTACTCGTTGATACTTTTGCATACTGTTGCTTTAGAGACTCTTCAGCACTTATTTTATAATCTTTTAATTCTTTTCCAAACATTTTATACCTTTGTATTTTTTAATTGGTGGCATTATAGTTAAATTTGTTTAAATATTGCATACTAATTCATATCTGCTTAAATTTTTTATGTCAAAATTCATCTTAAATATATAAAATTTAGAGGCGGTAAAACTGTGGCTAAAATTAAAGTTTTCGAAAGAGACTATTCCTACTACTAAGGTAGAAATAGAAAAATATAAAATTCTTACTGTTTATGATAAAACTTCTATTCAAGAAATTACTAATATGTATCTGGGTTCAATGAAATTTTCTAATTTTGATCTTGAGATACTTTCTGCATAAAGTGCTAAAGATGCAAAAATACTTTTATTAAAACAACAGTGGTAAGTAACTACCCAAAATTAATTTCATAATCTATCCCATATCCCTTAATCACTTTTTCAACGTAGTTTTCCATGTTTTTGGTAGATTTCCAACGCTCAGTCACATCAAAAATTTCTGCTACTTCTTTTATTTCCCTTCCACTATTTAAAAGTAATAATGCATGAGAATGAACTCGCTCTTTTTTACATTGACTGTTTTTTAACTCTTTTAGTTTCTCTAAAATATCTTTTTTTATTTCCATGGAAATTTACTAGCAATTATTAATCCATATTGAAGTTATTTTTGTCTTATTACTTATAGTAATGGCACTTATCGATGTTGTTACGGAAACACTAGAAGCAGCACTTGACTTAGTTAATTATATTCGAAATGATTTACACAATGACTTGATTCGTTTAGTTGTACGAACGGGTCAAGCAAATTAATTTCCCGTGATGGAAGTTGTTCAAAAGTATGATATATGGAAAGTTCGCATAGATAAAGCATTCTTTTTTAAAGCTCTTTGCGTTTAACAAGAGCAAGGACTAGAGGAAGGTTTATTCCGTCATTATTAATTCCCTCATCCCTACAAGATTCACACTTATCTCCTACTGGACACTCTTGATTTTCGAGTAGTTCATCAAGAGTAGTTATATGGTTTGATTTGATACATTGTGCAATTTCTCCTACACTTAATGAGTTACAAGAACATATTTCCATATCATTACTTATCAAACGATTCTCCTTATTATATATATAACACGATTTTAGCAGAATAAATTTTAATATTTTTTAAAAATATAAAATTTGTTTTGATTATGCTGTAGATTAATACACACAGTATACACAATTTAATGTTATAATCAGAGACTTAAAAATATGAGGTACATGTACAAATGAAATATATCGCAAACATTTTAATGATTTTACTATTTATAAATAGTTTAAACGCAGGTGACTTTTTAATGCCCGATGAAGCATTTAAACCATATGCTAAAATGAACGAAGCTGGAAAGATAGAGACGGGTGTAGTACTCGGTAAAAATATTTATATTTATTCAAAAGAAATGAAGTTTAGTTTGAAGAGTAAAGAAAAATACTCTATAGAAAATATAGAGTACCCAGAAGCTACTGTTCATAATGAAGAGACTGTTTATGTAGGATCACCTAAGTTTATATTAACTCTTTCAAAAAAAGAAGATGTCCTTCCTCAAAAAGAGGTAGTTCTTCTTTTATCCTATCAAGGATGTTCTGAAATGGGATTATGTTATGAACCTTTTAGAAAAGAATTCACTGTAAATATCCAAAACTCAGAACTTACTTCCACAAAAGCTCTCACAGTGAAAAAAGAGAAAAAATCTACAACTGATATGATTGCAGATACAATTAGATCAGGTGATGTTATGATAGTTCTAGCAACATTTTTTGGTTTTGGTCTTCTTTTAGCAATGACTCCTTGTGTTTTTCCTATGATTCCTATTATTTCAGGGCTTATTATATCTCAAGGTGATGGGATAACAACGAAAAAAGCATTTGCACTCTCGCTTGTTTATGTTCTTTCTATGGCTATAGCATACACTATAGCTGGTGTTTTAGCAGGTCTCTTTGGTGCTAATCTACAAGCCGCTTTGCAGGTGCCATGGGTTGTGTATTCTTTTTCATTTATTTTTGTTGCACTTGCCTTTAGTATGTTTGGCTTTTATGAATTAAAACTTCCTGATGCTATTGTGAACAGAGTAAGTAAATCAAGTAATCATTCAGGTTATATCGGTGTGGCGATTATGGGCTTTTTATCAGCTCTTATTGTTGGGCCATGTGTAGCCGCTCCTTTAGCTGGTGCATTAGTTTATATAGGTCAAACTGGAGATGCAGTTCTTGGTGGAATGGCACTGTTCTTTATGAGTCTAGGTATGGGAATACCTCTTATTGTTGTTGGAGTAAGTGCTGGTAAGTTTATGCCAAAACCAGGTGCTTGGATGACAATGGTCAATGCTGTCTTTGGTGTTTTGATGTTAGCTGTTGCTATTTGGATGCTAGAGAAGATTCTAAGTGCAGATATTGTTATGATACTTTATAGTATACTAGGTATAGGTTTTGCACTTTTTCTTGGTGTTTTCCGTAGTGGTGGGCATTTTTTTAAACATAGTGTAGCGATGATTATTTTTATATATTCCGTTTCTTTATTTATCGGTTTTTTAGCTGGTTCATCGAGCATGACAAAACCACTTGGTTTCTTAAATACTATGGGACACTCAAGTGGTGTTTTAAGTAAAGAAGAAAAACTTAGTTTTGAAGTTATACACTCAATCACGGAGCTTGACAAAGTGTTAAAAGCAAGCGATGGTAAAAAAGTCTTATTAGACTTTTCAGCTGCTTGGTGTACTTCATGTAAAGAGCTAGAAGAGATGACATTTACAGATCCAGATGTAATGGCTAAAATGAAGGAGTTTATTTTAGTGCGTGCGGACATAACAGAAAATAGTAGTGATGAAAAAGAACTGAGTAAAAAGTATGGTGTTTTTGGTCCACCAGCTCTCATCTTTTTTGATGAAAACTCAGCGGTTATGAAAGATAAAACTGTTATTGGATTTATAGAACCTAAAGAGTTCTTGGAACATTTAAACAGTATTTAAATGAAAAACTTAAGGAAGATAGATTAAAATCTATCTTCTTCCTCTTCCTGCAGAGCTTCTTGCTCCTCCACCGCCATTACGACTTTGACCACCACGAGGCTTATTTCTAGCACCCCTGTTTCCACCCATATTAATAGGTTCGGCTTTTATGCTTGGGTCTGGTTTAAAACCTTTGAGCCATACTTTTGGTATGTCTTTTTTGATAAGTTTCTCTATGCTTGCTAAAAAATCATCTTCATCTACACAGACAAGACTTATAGCTTCACCTTTATTTCCAGCACGACCAGTCCGTCCAATACGATGAACATAGTCTTCACTTACATTAGGAAGCTCATAGTTGACAACATGAGGAAGATGGTCTATATCTATACCACGTGCTGCAATGTCTGTAGCGACAAGTACTCTAACTTTTCCCTTCTTAAAATCTTCAAGTGCTTTTGTTCTTGCATTTTGGCTTTTGTTTCCATGGATAGCAGCAGATGTAATCCCATCAGTAGCAAGTTGTTCACTTAAACGATTTGCTCCATGCTTAGTACGAGTAAAGACTAGAACCATCTTCCACTCACCTTCATTTATAAGTTGAGTTAAAAGCTCGCGTTTACGAGTCTTGTCTACATGGTAAATTGCTTGTGCTACTGTTTCACTAGAAGTGTTTGCACGAGCAACCTCTATAAGGGTAGGAGATTTTAAAAACTTGTTTGAAAGTTTTTTAATATCTTCAGAATAAGTAGCAGAAAAAAGAAGTGTTTGACGTTCTTTTGGAAGAACTTCCATAATCTTCTTAATGTCATTAACAAATCCCATGTCAAGCATTCTATCTGCCTCATCAAGAATAAGGAAGTCTACTTTTGAAAGGTTAATTGTTTTTTGAGAGATATGGTCAAGTAAACGACCAGGTGTCGCAACAACTATATCTATACCTTTTCTAAGTGCTACTATTTGAGGGTTTATTTTAACTCCTCCAAAAATCACTGTTGACTTATATGGTGTATGTTTTGCATAATTATAAATGTTGTCTTGAACTTGAGATGCAAGCTCACGTGTAGGTGTAAGTACAAGTGCTTTTACATGATGTTTACTATCCTGTTGTTTTGAACGTAAAAGAAGCTCTAACATTGGAAGAGTAAATCCAGCTGTTTTTCCTGTTCCTGTTTGTGCTCCCGCTAATACATCCTTACGTTGAAGGATAACCGGTATAGCTTGCTCTTGAATTGGAGTTGGTTTTTCATAACCTTGCTCGGCAATCGCTTTTAGTAGTAACTTATTAAGTCCTAAATCATTAAATGTCATAATATTCCTAATTTTTATAATATATATATTTATTCATAATAGCATAAATTATGACAATTAAGGATATAATTACAAAATTAATATTTTAGGATAAGTATGTCTTCTAACTTAATCACTATAAAACCAACCAATCACCGTGTGTTCAAATGTCCAAATGAAAAAAAAATAGAACTGTTAAATGACATTATTGCTCAAGATAAAAAGCTTGATATCCTAGTAGTGACAGCTGGAGATGCTAAAGAACTATTAGAAAAACTAGAAGATAAAAGTACGAGGGTAATGGAAGATAGAGATTTAGTAAAAGATAAAGAACTTACTTGCCAATATCTTATAAGTTACGATCTTCCAATAAAAGCTATTGTTTATATGGCAAGAGTTAGTAAGACTACGCAACAAGCCATCATTTTAGTAGATGAGAGCGAACAAAAAGAACTTTATCCAATAGAGATGCTTTTAGGCCGTGCAATCAAACAAGAAATAGTTGAGGGTTTTGAATATGCAGTCAAAGAAAAGAAAGAAGTTGACCCAAAAGCAAGAAAAAAACTCACTAAAGATGAAATTACAGAGATAGCTAAACAACGTCATGAAAGTGCGACAGAGATAAAACCTGTCTATGAGGGATACAAAAAACCAAAGTTTGATAAGCCTAAACGCGAGGGTGGAGACAAGTGGGATAAAAAGAAAAAAGCAGAAAATAAATTTCTTGGAAAAGATGAGAATGGAAAAGCAATATTTTCAGGAAAATCAGGAGATAGAAATCATCATCATGATGGATCACAGCGAGAAAAATTTGATGCTCCTAAAAAAGTAGGAAAGACTATAAGTATTAAAGCTCGTAAACCTAAAGAAGAAGAGAGTTAAATCTCTTCTATAATTTCTGCAACCCTTCTAGAACTTCCATGTTTTAAATAAGCTCTCAATTCTTGAGAGTTCTCAAAAAAATCTTCTCTATTATAACTTTTAAATGATTCTTTTAAATTAGTGACACTTACTTCTTCTTGAATAAACTCTGGATGTAAAGTTTTTCCTTTGAATTTTTTAAACATAATATTACTTAGACCTATGTACTCTATCTTTACTAAACACGAGGCTATAAAGTAGTCTAGAGGTTTTGCTATATAACTAAGTATAAAAGGCACACCAATAAGTGCAGCTTCAAGTGTAGCCGTTCCACTGCATATAAATGCGAAGTCTGAGTTTAAAAGAGTTTTATGTGGTTCATTGGATATTTGGATATTTGTAAGGTCTCCATAAAGTTCTTTTATTTCAACATTAGTAAAGTGTTTAGGAATAATAATGGTCGTGTTTACCTTTAGTTCCTTAGTCAGTTGGAGAAATATGGGCATAAGTTTTTGTATCTCACCCTTTCTACTTCCTGGCATAAAGGCAACATCTTTTATCTCAGTTCTAAGTTCTTTCTTAAATTCTGTTATTTGGTCAAGTAGGGGATGTCCTACGTATTCTATTGGAGCATTCTCTGGATAGTAACTAGGTTCAAATGGCAGTATAGAAGCTAAATGGTCAATAGTACGAGCTAAAACAGGGATGCGCTTTTTCTTCCATGCCCATGCTTGAGGTAATATATAATAGATGATTTCTTTCTCTGGGTATTTTTTTTTTATCTTTTTTGCGAGTGGAAGGTTAAAGCCTGAAGAGTCTATAAGAAGAACTTTATCAGCTTCCGCAGCTAATTCAACCATTTGTGAATTGAGCTTAAAAAAGAATCGTAACTTTTTAAGTGCATCCACAAAACCCATAATGGCTAAGCTTTTAAGATCAATAATTGGAGAACCCAGTTCGCTCGAAAATATCCCTATAAATTCTACATCATCTGAGAGTTCTTTTTGAAGAGATTTTAGGTGAACATTTGCGGAATGTTCAAGTGCGCTCACTAGAAGTTTCATGAGCCACCATCCCCATAGTTATCATAAGAGTCATCATATTTTTCTTGCTTCTCAACATCTACATAGTCGGCAAAGAATGTAGTCAAGTTATCTATGTCTTCATCACTAAGGTTTACAGCAAAGTCTATCATCATCTCTTGGCGTTGTGTGTCTGCTTTTCTCTCTCTAAAGTGCTTTAGCTTGTATGTCATATAGCCTTTAGAACGATTTGCAAGAGCAGGAAAGGTACTAATTCCTTCTATCTTATGTCCATGACAAGAGTAACAAGCTTTTTGTATATAGAGGTCTTTGCCTTTCTCATATGAAGAAGTAGCAAAGATATTTGAAAATGTTAGTAAAAAAAGTAATAGTAAGCGCAACTCTAAGCCTTATTTATTATATAATGCATGTATTATATCTAAGGTTGGTCTAAATGCTTATAACAAATGTGATTATTTGTGATGTTAATGGTGAGAGAGAAGCTGATGTTCGTATTGAAGATGGAATTATTACAGAGATAGGAAGTAAGCTTAATGGTGAAGAATCTTTAGATGCTGCTGGAGCTTACCTGATTCCATCTATAGTAGATACAAATGTAAGACTACTTGACTCCGCGTTAAATGCAAAAAACATAAAGCATGTAACTGAGCAAGCAAAAAAAGGTGGAGTAGGGCATATAGTATTAAACGCGGACTCTAACCCTGCTATAGATAACGAAGTAGTATTAGAATTTGCACAATATGGGCTTGATGCTATAGAAGATGTCAAAGTAGACCTAATGCTAAATACCCTAAAAGAAGATATGTCTCTTTCAAACATAGCTATACTTTTGAAAAAAGGTATTGTTGCTCCATACATGAGTACCATTGCAAAAAATGACATTGCAATTAAGATAGCTGAGTACATTCAGATGTATAAGGTTACACTCTTTTGTAAGGCAGAGGATAACTCGCTAATGAATGCAGGTGTTATGCTAGATGGAGACATAAGTTCTAAACTAGGGTTAGCAGGCATACCAAACCTTAGTGAAGTACTCCATGTTTCTCGTATGATAGAGATAGCAAAACACTTTAAAATAAAAATACTGTTTAAGGCTATAGCGTCTCCGCGTTCAGTTGAACTTATAGCAAAAGCAAAGAAAGATGGAGTAGAAGTTACTTGTGAGGTATCTATACATCATTTAGTAAACTGTGATGAGGCTTGTGAAGATTTTAACACCATAGCTAAACTCAATCCACCTTTGGCTTCTCGTGAAGATATGCTCCTTCTACAGAAGGCTTTAAAAAATGGAGATATTGATCTTTTAACAACACTTCATCAACCCTCATCCCCCGTAAACAAAGAAGTGGCATTTTTTGATGCTTCTTATGGTTGTGAAGCTATAGCGGATGCATTTCCCCTTTATTATACAAAACTTGTTCGAAGTGGACTTATATCAATGCCTGACTTAGTACGAATGACATCTACTAATCCATTAAATGTAATTAATAAAGAGTCATCTGCTATAGAAGTCGGTAAGCCGATAGAATTTATAATAGTAGATACTAAAGATAATATAACAGTTTCAAATATTTCTTCTTTGTATAATGGGGAAAAGCTTTATGGAAGTGTAAAGTTTCTGTGAACAGAAAAATTGTGTAAAAGAAAAGAAGCTAGAAACTAACTTCTTTTCTTATAAAATTCCTCTTTATACTCAGAAAATTTATCTTCTAAAATAGCCGCTCTAACTTCTCTCATAAGATTTAAATAATAATGTAAGTTGTGAATAGTTGCAAGTCTAAAGTATGTTATTTCTCTTGCGCGATAAAGATGACAAAGATAAGCACGAGAATAAGTTTTACAAGTTAAACACTCACATTCAGGGTCTATGGGAGCTGGATCTTCTTTAAACTTTGCACCCTTGATATTGATCTTTCCAAAAGAAGTAAAAAGAGTTCCATTCCTCGCGTTTCTTGTAGGCATAACACAGTCAAACATGTCTATGCCTCTCTCTATGTTTTCGATGAGGTCCTCAGGAGTTCCTACACCCATCAAATAACGTGGCTTATCTTCTGGCATATACTGTACCGTATGCTCAACTGTGTCATACATCTCGTTGTTTAACTCTCCAACCGATAGTCCACCAATGGCAAAACCATCAAAGTCCATAGCACAGAGTTCTGTGGCACTTTTTGTACGAAATTCCCTATCTGTTCCACCTTGAATAATGGCAAATATATTTTGATCTACACATATTCCTTTTTTCTGTTGAGAACGAAAGTAGTCAATAGACTCCCCAGCCCAAGAAGTAGTTCTCTCAATACTGACTTTTATACGTTCTTGTGTCGCGGGAAGTGCTACTAAATCATCAAGTACCATCATGATGTCAGAACCAAGGTTAGTTTGAATGTCTATAACACCCTTTGGAGTAAAAAAGTGTTTTGAACCGTCTATGTGTGAGCGAAACTCTATACCATTAGTCATAGGTTTAGAAATATCAGAGAGTGAAAATGCTTGAAATCCACCACTGTCTGTTAAAAAACTCTTTGGGAATTTTGTAAAGTTATGTAGTTTACCCATTTTTGCTACTACTTTATCTCCAGGACGAAGATACATATGATAAGTATTTGCTAAAATTATTTCAGCACCAAGCAGGTCAACTAAATCACTAGCATCAAGACTTTTAACACTTCCAATAGTCCCCACAGGCATAAATACAGGTGTTTTAATAGTTGAATGAGCAGTTGTAATAGTTGCTGCCCGAGCATTTTTTGACTTCGTTTCTAAAGTGAATTTCATATTTAATTATGTCCAGTATGTAATTTGTTTAATCACCTAATTATAACAAAAGGAACTTATAGGTATAGTGAATATAGATAAAATTTCATTTACATAAATATAAGGCTTTGATATTGATGAATAAAATTCATTTTAAGAAAATTTTTACATTAGAAATAAAGATAATATGCTTGATGATATCTTTATTATTCGTCTTTATATTTGTATTTGTAAAATTCTTAGATGATCGTGAAAAAGATTTTTACAATGAGCAAGTATCGATAGCAGCCAATTCAACTAAAAATATTAGTTTTGAATTAGAAAATATTTTAAGAGATAAAAAACAATTAGTTAAGTCATTCTTTGAAGATAATAGAAAAATGGTTAACCATCTCATTGAAAATTCTAACGACTATAGTGAATATGAGAGACTAGATGAAAAGCTAGGTAAGTACTTTACAGACTACTTTTCTTTAAATATTACAAACGACGAAACAGAATTTGTGGTGGATGAATTTGAAGGTAAAATGGGTTGGATATGTAGAAATGATGTCGCAATATTTTTGAAAAATTCAAATCAAAAAATTCGTATTCATCCAAATGCCGTTTCATACCATTATGATATTCTTATAGACTTTAAGTATAAATCTAAGACATATGTATTTATAGTTGCATTTAAAGTCGATGAAATTGCAAGCTTACTTAAAATAAGTACTCGAGAAAACCATGAACTAGTAATGATAAACAAGAGTAAAGACTATCTAATAGCTGTTACGGCAAATGGTAGTAGAGATATCTTAGGTAAAAGAGAAGGGATACATTTAAACAAGGGTGAAATAAAAAATATATTGTCTGAGCAGTTGATAAAGGGAACATTTTGGTCTATTGTTGATGTTGTTGATGAAAATTTATTGACTGAATATAAAAATAATTTATTGAGTGAAGAGGTTTTTGAACTTATTGTATATTTACTTTTAAATTTGTTCGTTGGTATATTTATTATTCTGACTTTCAGAAAAAAAGAGAATCTTCAACATGAACTTCTAACTCAAAATGAAACAATTGAAGCCTTGAATGATAAACTTCACAAGTTGGCTATTACAGATTTGTTAACAAGTATGTATAATTATAGATATTATGAAGAAAACTCTTTAAAATATTTTAACGAATCAAAAAGACTAGAAGTGAATTACCATATAGCTGTAATAGATATTGATTTTTTTAAACAATATAACGACCACTATGGACATAAAAAAGGTGATGTATGTATACAGTCTATAACAAAAATAATGAAAGATAGTTTTAGAAGAGCGAATGAATTTTGTGCTAGATATGGTGGGGAAGAGTTTGTGATAGTTAGCATTGGGCATAGTGGTAAAGAGTTTTCTAGGCGTTTAAACAAGCTTATTCAAACTGTGGAAGACACTAAAATAGAACATGCTAAATCTAGCATATGTGATTATGTTACGGTGAGTGCAGGTTATAGTAGTTCTGAATTTTCTACATTAAGCTATGTAGATGAGTACTTTGAAGAAGCAGATACAGCTTTATACCGTTCTAAGTCAAATGGAAGAAATAAGGTAAGTAGAATAGACTAAACATCTGATTGTTCAGTTTTATCTAGTTGTATGTAAACTTGTTGTATTATAAAATTTCAAAACTCAAAAAGTTTAAATTATTAATTTTAAGTTATAAAAAGGTGTGTTAATGGCAAATGTAGGAATGAGTGATATAAAAAAAGGTGTTCGTTTAATTGTAGGTGAAGTACCATACAAAATAGTTGAATTTCAACATGTTAAACCTGGTAAAGGTGCTGCATTTGTACGTTTGAAAATGAAAAGTTTTTTAAACGGAAGAGTAGTTGAGAGAACTATTCATGCTGGTGATAAGTTTGAAGTTCCAGTTATTGATTACAAAACAATGCAGTACCTTTATGATGATGGCGAAATGTACCAATTTATGGATAACGAAACATACGATCAACTTGGCCTTGAATATGCACAGTGTGATGATGCTTCTAAGTGGTTTAAAGATGGTATTAATGTTGAAATTATTTTCTTTAAAAACAAGGCTATTTCAGTACAAGCTCCTGAATTTATGGAACTTGTAGTAACAGACACTCCTCCAAACTTTAAAGGTGACACTTCAAGTGGCAGTAAAAAACCTGCTACTCTTGAGACTGGTGCAGTCGTACAAGTACCTTACCATGTTTTAGTAGATGACATAGTAAAAGTAAATACTGTTGACTGTGAATTTTTAGGAAAAGTTAAGTAACACCACCACTATCCATTAAAAATACTAAATTTGACAATAGGCTTTTAAGCATTATATCAATCATATTGTTTACAATAAACAATATGATTGATATAATGCTTAAAAATAAAATAACTAAAAATAGGAAAATCATGAGTTTAAAGAAAAAGCAACTACCAAAATTAGGTTTTGTATACATGGATTATGTAATGAGATTTTTTGATCATTCTAACTTTAAAGGATGGCCAAACAAGATAGAGACTGTTACATATCATTGGAAAAATGATAAAGCAAGATTTATTAGAGAAGTTAAACGTAAAAAGATTGACGTTTTAATTGGTAATATTCCCTCTACTGCTTATGAGACTTTTCGTGAGATAGCTTGCGAGCTTCCTAACGTTCGTTTTATCCCATCTATGGATACTCAGTTCTCTAACAAATCTAAAGAAAACGTAACTAGATTTGCTTGGAAATACGATCTTCCAATTCCTAAAACTTATATTTATTACAAACATGATAATGCAGATAAGTTTTTGCAAAAATGTGAATACCCAAAAATCATTAAAAAATCTTATGGTCCATCTAACTATGGTGGATACTTTGTACATAAAGTTGACTCCTATAAAGAAGCTCGCAATCTTTATGATGATAAAAAATATCACCCACAGTACTTTCAAGATTTTGTTCCTATGGAAGCTGATATTCGTGTAATGCTTATCGGTCATAAACCTGTTTGTGCGTTTTGGCGTCGTGCTCCGAAAGGCGAGTGGTTAACTAACACTTCCCAGGGTGGAAGTATGGACTATATGGATGTTCCTGAGAATGTTCTTGACCTTGCTGTACAAGTAAGTAAAGATGCAAAGGCTGAGTACTGGGCTTGTGATGTTGCTTATGGTATAGATGGTGTTCCTCGCATTTTAGAGTGTGCTACTGCATTTGCTGCATTTCCATACATAAGAGATTGGATTGGTCAGTACATCATGTGGAGTCTTTCTGATGGGACTTTTAGAAAACCTCATATGCCAATGTTTAACTGGGAAGAGTTAAGTAAGATAGAGCCTTCTATTCTTAGAACTCTAAGACATATTCACTTTGGTAAATTTTCTCCTTCATTTGATGGTGAGTACTTTGGTAAGAAGAAGAAATCTTACGGTGGTAAAAAAGTTTACTTACATAAACTTGATGAGCAGTACCCAGTTCTTGACGTTAAACGCCGTTGGAGTGAAGAGTGGCCAAGTGAGAAATGGAACTTTCAAGATAACCTAGCACACTTAAATACAAGTTCCAACAAGAAGAAAAAAGCTTCAAAAGCAAAAGCTCCTCATCCTACAAAAGATGAATCCAGTGAATCAGCCCAAGAAGCTCAAATCACTACAGAGGAGTTAAATGATTTTTTAATAACGATAAATGGAATCGGCAAGAAGAAAGTTAAAAATATCATTGATCATATTGGTAGTGCTGACGATGTTATTGGTGTTTTGCACCAGAACCCAACAATTCTTGTAGAAGTTAAAGGTATTACTAAAAAGCTTGTTGCTAAGATAGAAAAAGCTTGGAAAAAATTACTTAAATAGTCTCCTTTATACACCCATTTATGGTGTATAAAAATTCCTGTAAAATCATTATTTCATATTAAGAAAAACTTACTATAATCTTTCTAATAATATTAGAACTATAAGGTAATTATTTTGAGTGCACAACCTTTTACACATTTACATCTTCATACTGAATATTCTCTTCTTGATGGAGCTAATAAACTCGTCAATCTTGTTCCGCGTTTAAAAGAGTTAGGCATGAATTCTGTTGCTATGACAGACCATGGAAATATGTTTGGAGCTATTGATTTTTATCAGCAAATGAGTGCTGCTGGAATCAAGCCTATCATAGGTATGGAAGGCTATATTCATAATGGCGATACTCTTGGCGATAAAAGTACAAAACAACGTTTTCACATCTGCCTTTATGCTAAAAACAAAAAAGGGTATCAAAACCTTATGTACCTCTCTTCTAAGGCATTTATAGATGGTTTTTATTACTTTCCTCGTATAAATAAAAAAGAGCTAAGAGAGCATAGTGAAGGGCTTATCTGTACCTCTGCTTGTCTTCAAGGAGAAGTAAACTGGCATCTTAATCTTGCAAATGAGAGAAATGTTAAAAATGGAGCACTAGGTTACGGGGGAGCTTTAGATGTAGCTAGGGAATATCAAGATATTTTTGGTGATGATTTTTACTTAGAGTTAATGCGTCACGGGATAGGCGATCAACTCTTCATTGATGAACAGATACTAAAAATTAGTCGTGAGACAGGTATAAAAGTTGTTGCTACAAACGACACTCATTACACTTTTCCTAATGATGCTCAGTACCATGAAGCTTTTATGTGTATAGGGATGAATAAACTTTATGATGATCCAAATCGTATGCGTCACTCAGTGCATGAGTTCTATCTTAAATCTCCCGAAGAGATGGCAAAGATTTTTGCAGACATTCCTGAAGCGATTGCACATACTCAAGAGATAGTGAACAAGGTCGAAGACTTTGCACTGACTGTAAAAGAACCAATTCCACCTAACTTTAAGTTCACTCCAGAGTATTCAAAAAATGATGGACTAGAAATAGACCATCAAGATGATGCACCTTTAGCAGAGAATGCGAGTGAAGCAGACAAAAAAACATGGTTTTCAGCCATAGATAAAAATGATGCTGAATATTTTACATATAGATGTAAAATTGGTTTAGAAAATCGCTTAAAAATTGTTCCAGAGGATAGACACCAAGAGTATAGAGACCGTTTAGACTTTGAGATAGACATAATTAACTCAATGAAGTTTCCTGGTTATATGCTCATCGTTTGGGACTTTGTGAAAGTTGCAAAAGAGATGGACATTGCTGTTGGACCAGGGCGTGGTTCTGCTGCTGGAAGTCTCGTGGCTTACTCGCTTGACATAACAGACATTGATCCAATGAAGTATGACTTACTCTTTGAGCGTTTCTTAAACCCTGAACGTGTAAGTATGCCCGATATCGATATGGACTTTATGCAAGCTCGTCGTGGAGAGGTTATTGATTATGTAGTCCAAAAATATGGTCGTAACCAAGTAGCCCAAATTATTACTTTTGGTTCCCTTCTCGCAAAGGGAGTTATCCGTGATGTTGCACGTGTTTTAGAAATGCCACTAAGTCAAGCGGATAAACTGGCAAAACTTATTCCTGATGAATTAGGAATCACACTTAATGGTAAGACGAAAAAAGGTGAGTTTATTGATGGAGCTTTTCAAAAAGAGCCAAAAATATCAGAACTCATTGATGGAGATGCAAACGCGAACAGGGTTTGGGAGTTTGCTAAAAAGTTAGAAGGCCTTAAACGTAACTCCGGAATCCACGCAGCCGGTATCGTTATAAGTAATGAAGAACTTTGGCATAAAACACCTATATATAAGCCTTCTAGTGAGACGACATTTGTAACACAGTACTCACTTAACTACCTCGAAGATGTAGACCTTATCAAGTTTGACTTCCTTGGTCTTAAAACATTAGATGTTATACATAATGCTATTAAACTCATTAAACGTCGTTATGATGAAGATATAATATGGCACAAGATAGATGAGAACGATCCTAAAGTATATGAGGTTATAAGAACAGGTGAAACTGTAGGAATGTTCCAGATAGAATCCTCTGGTATGCAAGACTTGAATCGTCGTTTAAAACCAGATAGTTTTGAGGATCTAATCGCCGTTCTTGCACTTTATCGCCCTGGACCTATGGAGTCTGGAATGCTTGACAGTTTTGTTGAACGTAAGCATGGTCGCGAAAAAATAGAGTACACATTTGATATTATGAAACCTATTTTAGAGAACACTTATGGGGTCATTGTTTATCAAGAACAGGTTATGCAAATTGTTCAAAATGTTGGTGGATTCTCTCTTGGGTACTCAGACATTATTCGTCGTGCTATGGGTAAGAAAAAAGATATGGCAACTTTTAATGCAGAATTCTCAGATGGTGCAGTTAAACAAGGTCATCCTAGGGCTGAAGCTTCAAAACTTTTTGATCTAATTGAAAAGTTTGCGGGGTACGGTTTTAATAAATCTCACTCAGCAGCTTATGCAATGGTTACATTTCAAACTGCATGGTTAAAGACTTACTATCCAAATGAATTTATGGCGGCACTTCTCACATCAGATAAGGACAACACTGAAAAAGTTGTTCGTTACATTGATGAAGTAAGACGTATGGGGATAGAACTTTCTCCTCCTGATGTTAACGATTCCTATTTAGAGTTTTCTGCAATAACAAAAGATGGAAAAGATATTATTCTTTTTGGTCTAGGGGCTATTAAAGGTGTTGGTGGTGCGGCTGTTGAGTCGATTATTCAAACGCGAGAAGAAGATGGTGATTTTACTTCTATAGAAGATTTTGTAAACCGCATAGATCCATCAAAAGTAAATAAACGCTTTGTTGATTCAAGTATCAAGTCAGGTGGATTTGATAGGTTTGGATACAGCCGTAAAGCACTTTTAAATCAGATAGAACTTATAGTCGAAACTGCAAAAAAAGCGAGTGATGCTAAGAAAAATGCTATCGGTTCACTTTTTGGAGATGATGCTGAGATAACAACGGTTAAACTAGAACTTAAAAATTCTGAAGAGTACGAACTCAAAGAAATTTTAGAGTTTGAAAAAGATACCTTAGGTTTTTATGTCTCGGGTCATCCAATGGATGAGTACCGCGCCGAAATGAGTGAGTTGAACTATACACTGTCTTCTGAGTTAGAAAATGTTAAAGATGGTTCTCAGGCTATATTTATCGGTAAAGTTGAAGGGATAGTTAAAAAAATATCTAAAAAAGGGCACCAGTTTGGAATAGTAGACTTGATGGACTTTCATGGAAATATGGAAATAATGCTTTTCTCAGATAAGTTAGAGAAACTCGCAGAGATGAACAAAGAAGAACCTATCGCGTTTAAAGGACGAATAACTCATACCGATTTTGGTCCCAGAATGAACATTAGTAAAATTATGACTCTTAAAGAAGCGAAAAAAGAGACAAAAAAAGTCAAAAAAGAGGTGCAAGACAAACCACCTGAACCTATAAGTTTAGCGGTAAAACTGGATGCTGATAGTGAAGTTCTAGATAAACTATATGCACTCATCCGTCAAAACCCAGGAAACCGTCCATTAACGATAACCATCGTCTCAAAACTTCATAATGTAGTGATAGACTCTGCAATACGTGTGGACACAAAAATTATTTCAGCACTTGACGGTAACGAAGCCGTTGATATTTTAGGACTTTAAATGGAAAAACAAGATTTTAACGAAGGGCTTTTAGGTTTCCTAGATGCTTCACCGACACCTTTTCATGCGACACAAAATATGTCTGCAATGTTCGAAAACGCAGGGTTTATTAAACTTGATGAAGTTGATAAATGGGAGTTAAACGCAGGTAGTAAATACTATGTCACTCGTAATGACTCTTCTATCATCGCGTTTACTTATCCTAAGCATGAAAAAAACTATGTAATGATTGGGGCTCATACAGATTCGCCTAACTTAAAGTTAAAGCCAAATCCAGTTATAAAAGAACATGGAGTTGTAAAGTTCGGTGTTGAGTCTTATGGTGGTCTGTTACTCACTCCTTGGTTTGATAGAGCTCTTTCAATAGCTGGACGTGTATCTTACCTAGATGGGAAAGAAAAAATACAAAGTACACTGATAGATGTGCAAAAAAGTATAGCGACGATACCTTCTCTTGCCATTCATTTAGATGATACAGCGAACAAAGATAAAACGGTAAATAAACAGAGTGACGTTTGCCCTGTGTTAACTACTAATGATGACTTTAATTTTGATGATTTTTTAAGATGGCAGTTAAATAAAAATGAGATTTTAGATATTAAAGAAGTTTATGCAAGCGAACTTAGCTTTTATGACACTCAAAAGGCTGCATTTATAGGTCTTCATGATGATTTTATAGCGAGTGCAAGGTTAGATAATCTTCTCTCGTGTTATATTGGAATGTTGAGTATATGTAGCGTTTCAAATGAAAAACCTATGCTCTTCTGTGCAAGTGACCATGAAGAGGTTGGAAGTGAGTCTACATCTGGAGCAAGTGGAAGTTTTTTAGAAAACACACTCAAACGTATGTTTAGTGATTATGATGAGTACATGAATATGACTCGAACTTCATTGATGATTAGTGCTGATAACGCACATGCCATTCATCCAAACTTTCCATCTAAACACGACAAAGAACATGCACCACATATGAATAAGGGTGTAGTTATAAAAGTAAACACGAACCAAAGGTATGCTTCAAACTCCACAACCATCTCGCGTTTTATGGATAGTGCAGCTAGCATAAAGGAACCCTTACAAAACTTTGTAACTCGTAGTGATATGGGTTGTGGTTCGACAATAGGACCGATAACAGCGACAAGACTTGGAATAGAGACTATCGATGTAGGACTTCCAACTTTGGGAATGCACTCTATTCGTGAGCTGTGTGGAAGTGATGATGCTCACTCGCTTTATAAAATCTTGGTCGCGTTTAAAAACTAATGTCTAGTGTAACACCCGAAGAACTTAATCTACTTATAGAGCAAACTTACAAGGTTGAGGATGAGTTTAATGAGCTCAAGTCATCTTATGCTCATCTGCAAGATACGGTCGAAAAAGTTGTTGAATTCTTACCAAACGCCATCTGGATAGTAAATAGCGATAACAGTGTCTTTTTACAAAACTCTCATGCAAGAGAACTATGGGAACTCTTAAAACTTGTAGAATTTAAAAATGACGATTATGAGATAAATTTTAACTTAAAATCATATCTGATAAAAAGTTCCTCTTATAAAGACAAAACAATGCTCAGTGCTACAGATATAACAGAGCAAAAACGCAAGGAAAATCTTGCGACTATGGGACAAATGGCCGCACATCTTTCTCATGAGATAAGAAATCCTATAGGTGCTATATCATTACTCAGTTCAACTCTAAAAAAAAGAGTCCTCAATGAGAACATTCCTATAGTCGAAGAGATTCAAAAATCTGTATCCAGGATAGAAAGAATTATAAAAGCTACACTTATGTTTAGTAAGGGTGTTGAAGCAAATAAAACAGAATTTATGTGGGACAAGTTAAAAGAGCTTATTGATATGTCTATAGGCTACTATGATTACTCCAAAGAAATAAAGTTTATATTTCCTGAGCATAACTTTAAATTAAACGCAGATATAGATTTACTGGATATGCTTTTTTCAAACTTTATTATAAATGCAATAGATGCAATAGAAGCAGATGAAGAAGAATCAGGCCTCATTGAAATCACATATGAATCTGATAAAAAATATCATAAGTTCTATATCTACGATACCGGAGTTCCTATAGAAGATAAAAAGTCTTTGTTTGAAGCTTTTAAGAGTACGAAAGTCAAGGGAAATGGATTGGGCTTGATACTTTCACGTCAAATAGCTGAAGTTCATGGCGGAAGTTCTGATATAATGGATGGAAGTAAAAAATGTTTTGAGATTAAAATAGAACGGTAGGTATCTGAATGAGACTAGTATGTTTATTTATTTTTTTTATTTTTAGTTTAAATGCTGCAGATTGGGTGACTCTTCAGGGTACAGAATCTAAAGTTTCTCATATTCCCTGGGGATTCTTTCAAGTTCGTGCACAACATAACGATAGCCAGATAATTAAAAAAAATGGCTTTAATAAAACTCCTTTTGCCTACATAAAACCTACTTTAGAAAATCAGTCTGAACTTCAAGTTGCTAGAGCTAGAATAGGAATACGAGGCTCTTTAACTGATGACAACAAGATTAACTACTTCACTCTTGGAGAAGTCGCTCCAAACGGAGTAAACAACCCTTTGGGATATCAAACTCACAACTACCTTATGGATGCTTCTTTAACTTTTAAGTATCTACCAATTTATATAAGAGTAGGTAGGTTTAAATATTCTGGAAGTGAAGAAGGAAACATGGCAAGGTTTGCTTCACCTTTGATTATGTTTTCCACTGTTGGAAATAACTTGATGTTGGAGCGTTTTATCAAAACATCAAAAAGTGACATCGTGGTTGGAGACTCTTACACATCAGAGCCAAGTCATGGAGTCGGAGCATACAGAGATAGTGGAATTCAGTTTTTTAAAGCAATAGAAATTAACGAAAAGTCTTCTCTAACTTTATCTTATATGATTGGAAACGGTTCGGGTCTCGCTAATGAAAACTTGAACAATAATCACTTTACTCATTACGGATTTGCATCTTATGAAAATCTATTTGGTGAAGGTAAAGGCTATCGAACGGAATCGCTTAAACTGTATTCTTGGTATCAAACTGGTAAGCGACAACTTTATTCAGATGGAGAATCTCATCTATACGATAGAATAAGATATGGTATGGGTGTTACATACTTTCATGATAAGTTACGATTAGAAGCTGAGTATATGAAAGGTGAGGGAATGATAATGACTGGAGTCAAAGATGTGAATACTAATGAAAATGAAGAAACTTGGCAATATAATATGAAGGCTCCAGTTGAAAATGTAGCAAATGGTTACTACTTGTTAAGTTCATATGAGCTTTATAACCATTTCGAAGTAATAGCTAGATATGATGAATATAAACGTATGAAAAATTCAGATATTGATTATCGAGAATTTAAAACACTAACTATGGGTTTGTCCTATATATTTAATGGTTATGATAGACTAGATGTTAATTATGCACTTAATGAAGGAAAAGCTCCGTATAATTCTACGGCAAACTCCATATTAAAATCAATGGGTGATTTAATTGGCATTCAATATACAATGGTTATAAAATAAAGGCAGAAAGTTGATAAAAAAAGTAATTAAAAACAGAACCTTAATACTATACATAAGCTTGGCTTTTATTATGTGGATGAGTATTGGATACTTTTTTACTAAATATAGAGTTGGCCAATTAACCACAGAAAAATATACTGAAATAACGAAAAATATGCATAAAGAGATTAGAACTTTAGTAAAAGAGAAAGCTGAAACTGTTTTAATAATTGCTATGTCAATATCAAACAATAATCAAATAAAAGAAGCTATTCTTAAAAAACAAAAAATGAAGCTAGATTTGAATGCATTTTCTTTATCTTTACAAGAGAATACATCCCTAAGTGATATATGGATTCAAGTTGTAAATAAAGATGGTACTAGTTTATATAGAAGTTGGACTAAAAAAAATGGTGATGATCTAAAGAAATTTAGAATAGATGTAACACAGATGATTCAAAATCCTACAATTAGGTCGACTATAAGTGTTGGAAAATTTGACTTGACCTTTAAATCCATGGTGCCACTGTATGAAAGTGGAAAATTTATAGGATTTGTAGAAGTAATAGCAAAGTTTAACTCTATTGCGACAAAGATGTCTAATAAAGATTATGATTCTATATTACTAGTAGATAAAAAATACAAAAGACAGCTTACAAAAGCATTTACAAAAACTTTTATTGAAGATTATTATGTAGCGACTTTAAATGCTAAGCCTGAGTTAGTGGAGTATATTGAAAAAAAAGGAGTTAAAGCATTTATAAATATAAATACTTATCTCGTCGATAATAATTTCTCGAAACTTATTAGTATGTATCCTGTAATGGATATTAATGGTGAAAAAATGGGATATTTCACAATGTTTTATGATTTAAACAATACAGAGATGCAAAGTGTTAATAAAGATGAATTCAGACTCTTCCTGTTGTTCATTGCTTCATTTATGATTTCTTTGGCTCTGTTTTATTATTTTTATTTAAAAAACTATGAGACTTTTATAAACAAACTTAATGATGAACTAGAGAATATGGTTGTAGACAAAACAAAAGAGATACAATCACAAAATGACGAACTTGAATATGTTGCTAGCCATGATCCCTTAACTAAACTTCCTAACCGTATGTTGTTTATAGATAGATTGAAACAAAGTATTAAGAGTGCTGAACGAACTGGTGGCTGCCTGTGTGTTCTATTTTTGGATTTAGATAGATTCAAAGAGGTTAACGACACATATGGACATGATATTGGGGACAAACTTCTTCAAGCTGTTGCAACGAGGTTACGTACACAAGTGAGAGAAGTTGATACAATTTCTAGACTTGGCGGGGATGAGTTTACTATATCACTTGTAGATTCAAGCAGTAAACAAACAATGTTAGTAGTGGATAAAATAGTATCTTTGATGGCAAAGGTATTTTTAATAAATGAGATAGAAATCTATACTACTTTTAGTATTGGAATAAGTAAGTTTCCAGAGGATGGGGAAACATATGATATATTGTTGAGGAATGCAGATACGGCTATGTATAGAGCAAAAGAGAGAGGGAAAAACACATATCAGTTTTACAACTTTAAAATGACTGAATTAATTGTAGAAAAGTCAAAGCTGGCATTAGAGATAAAAAGAGCATTAGAAAACGATGAATTTATACCATATTACCAACCAAAAGTAAATGCAAATACTTCAAAAATCATTGGAATGGAAGCACTAATACGATGGGAGCATCCTGAATACGGATTTATAACACCGGATAAATTCATTCCAGTCGCAGAAGAGATAGGTTTAATAAATAAAATAGATTTATGGATGATGAAAAAAACAATTTCAGATATGTCAAAATTGCAAAAGAATGGATTTGAGATAGGAGTTCTATCACTAAATTTTTCTATGCAACTTTTAGAGGATTTAAACTGCTTTGAAAATTTACAACTATTATTAAAAAAGTTTCAAGTAAACCCTAAAGATATTGAGGTTGAGATTCCAGAAACTGTTCTAATAGGTAACCAAGAAAAAGTAATAAGTGTTTTAAACAAGTTTAGAGAGCTTAAAATTGTTATATCTATTGATGATTTTGGAACAGGATACTCGTCTTTATCATACTTAAAGTTATTACCAATAGATAAACTAAAGATTGATCGTAGTTTCGTAGATGATTTACCTGATGATAAAAATGATGTGGCAATAATTAAAGCCATTATCGCTTTAGCACAAAGTCTTAAGATGGACTTGATTGCAGAAGGAATTGAAACAAAGGAACAGGCAGATTTTCTAGTGAAGGCGGGATGTCCAAATCATCAAGGTTATTATTATTCAAAGCCTATCCCTTTTGATAAACTTGAATCTTTTTTAAAACAGTCGATATAAAAGTAAAATAAATAGATTTTATGGATTAATATGTTAATAACACACGAAAATGTAATACTATTATTAGATTATGTAAAAATAGATAGTTATAGTGTCATCTGCCATTTTAAATGTAATGAAACAAATAAAAGTGTTGTCTCAGCTGTTCCCTTTGAACCATTTGAAGGTAAATTAGAGTTTACATACAAAGAAGTCTTGCTACATCCAATAAAATCTTATAATAAATATTACCATACACCTATTACTATATATGGTAGTAGTACACAGGAAACTATTATTTTAAAAGCTTTTAAAAAGATTTCTCGACATTTCGTATGGGATGCAAAAAAAGAGATACTTATTCACAATTAGTAATTTATTCTCATTTACTATTCATTTGTTATCTATTTACTATTCGTTTAACCTTTATTTTATCAATAAGATGTAATACTCTCTACTTATATTAAATATAGGGAGAGATTAACTATGAAAAAGAATTTATTAGTTACATTAGCTGCATCAGTTGCATTTATGTCAGTAACTGCTACTACTGCTTTAGCATATGACAAGAACCCACCGTTTAAACTCAATAAGCTGAAAAAGTATACTGAGGTTAGTGCGAATGGAAAGAAAAGAACAGGGTATGAACCAAATAGTGATTATAATGTATTTATAAATTACGAACTAGGTATGCACTGTGTTGGTTTTTCAATGGATTATTGTTGTGTTATTCCACCATATAATTCTATCCAAGCACAAGCAATTTCTGGAGGAAAAAGTGGTAAGTTACCAAAACTTTTAACTCCAAATGATAACATCAAGCTTTACTACTACACTAAAGATAACTCTTATAGTGAAGGTAATAAAATGAAGTACTGGTCTGTACCTAAAGATACAGATGGTGATGGTCACTTTGATTCTCCAAATGACAATGTTGCAAACTATGTATGGAATCACCTTTTTATATATAAAGATTTAGAAGGTACTATACCTGCAGGAGCTACTGATAAAGATCGTTTACGTATTGGTAGAGATCTTCCTATTCGTGTAGATAGTGGTCCTTCTGGAATGCCTCTTTCTGGTGGTTACCTAGAATATGCTGGAAAGCATGGTGGTAACATAGTTATGACAGACACACTCGTTCCTCCTGTTAAAAATGTTAAACTCGTTTTAACTGCCTCACATCTTTGGGATGCACTTGGTCTTCCTTTAACTGCATTTAATGATTCTACAAGAAAAGGTACTATCCGTTCCGTAACAGAAAAAGACTTCCAACCTTTTCAGTACTCTACAGTTGAGATGCATGATGGTTCAGGTAAGGCTATAAAAAATGAGAAGGGACATGCAGTATCTTACTTTGGTACAAATCCTGTAGATATTCCTAACTGTTTTTCTTGTCACTCGAGAAATGGTAAAGCAGCACAAATGGCTAGAGAGGAAGGTCTTGATTTTTCTGATAGAGAGTATAAGTATTGGAAAGGTTATCCTGATGAGAGTGAGTATATGGCTAGACTTGCTGAGTCTTCTATAAATATTCTTTCACTTCATGATGCTCACCATGGAACTACATTTTTAAGTGATTATCAAGATAATGCTTCTGGTGGTAGACTTGGTAAAACTGGTTTAGTTAACTGTTCTGATTGTCATGGTGATAATGTTTCTGGTAACTTACAGACACCTCGTCCAACCGCAACTGGTTATAAGGCTGTTAAAGCAAAACCTTTAAGTGAAGCTATACATAACTTTCACCTTGCAATGGTTCCAATGCCTGATGGTGCTGGACGTTCACAAGCTTGTCAGTCTTGTCACCCAACACACTTCCAAAACTCTAACATGAATGATGATTCAAATCCATTCCGTGTTACAGATAGATACGGTGAAGGAAGATTTAGCAAAAGCGATATCAGAAAATCTGGTGGTGGTTGTTATGTAAGACGTGATGCTCACTCAAACCCAGATGCTAAACCACCATTTTTCTTAAATGATTATGGTAAATGGCAACTTAATGAAGTAGCACTTAAAGATGAACATGGAAAAGATGCTGGCGAGTTAAGAGGTTTATACTGTACTAACTGTCACACTAAAGTAGCTCAAGCTATGCAAAACTTTGACAATATTACTCATGATAGTACACAGACGGGTAAAACTTTAAGAAACAAAACTCTTAAAGAGATGATAAAAGAAATCTCTGGTGGAGATGCTGCGGCATTTGCAGCTATTGCAGACCCTAAAACTACTGGAAATAATGAAGTACTTAGCTACTATGCAGATCACAAATCAGCAACATTAGTTAAAAATGCTGGTAAAGATGGAGCGTTAGATCTTAAGCCATGGAATCACCCAACTGGTGGAGATGTTCCATATGCAGCGGCATCTGGTGGTAATGACTGGTGGTTATCAGCTTCTGAGCCTCACTGTGCGGATTGTCACTTAGCTCCATTTGTTGAGAGTGAAGCTGGTGGAAAGTATTTCCCTATAGATTTACCAAACAAGTACTCTCTATACAGATACTCAAAAGCTCACGGAGACATTGCTTGTCAATCTTGTCATGAGTCTACTCACGGATTATACTCTACTAGGTATGATGGTAAAGAGCGTTCAGTTGATGTAACAACACATGAACAAGCACTTCAATATTCTCCAGATGGTGAATATGCAGGTCCTGTAACATGTTCAGCTTGTCACACAGTAAATGATAAAGGTGTTCCTTTACAACTTGAAGGTACAGAGTATGAAAATGATTACTGGGCTTCAGTAACATTAGCACACTTTATGAGAAGTGGAGATCAAAAAATTGGTACGAAAGAACTAGTTAAAAAGTATCCATATTCTAAATCTGCAAACATCGTTACAAAAGGTTGGAAGTAGTACTTCCTTCTTTTTATCCCTCTTATGAGGGATAATTCTTCTTCAATAATTTAAAATTTCCAAGGAATTTTTATGAACCTATATATTAAATCTACTTTTTTTGTTTGTGCTATGAGTATATCATTGTCAGCCGAGCTTTATATAACATACTTTGATCATGGTGAGATTAAAGCCAAGACACATTATATTGATGGAACAAACACAGACTCTCTAGAGGGTACAAAGCATGGTTTACAAACAGTTTATTATGAGATGGGTAGGATTGCTTATTCTGTAAACTATATAAATGATAAACGCGATGGAAAACTCACTTGGCATGATAAAAAAGGGCATAAACTCTCAGATGTCTTTTATAAAAATGGAAAACTCGAAGGAATGGAAAGTTCTTATTTTATAGATGGTTCGCTAAAACACAGTGTTAATTATGTGAACGATAAGAAAGAAGGTGCTCAAAAAGAGTATTTTAACAACGGTATAGTAGCTTTAGTCGTTACATACAAAAATAACAAGAAAGAGGGATTTCAAAAAGAGTACAATGAAGATGGAACACTCTTTAGCAGTGTTAATTATAAAAACAATTATAAAGAAGGTGAGCAAAAGTGGTTTTCTAAAGATGGAAAAGTAATAAAAACACTTCTTTATAAGAATGATAGACCTATAAATGTGATGAAACAAGTACAAGTAAAACAAAAAGAATATAATATTTATGTTGATAGCATAGACTTCTCTCCACAAAACGTCGAATAGTACATTAAAATCACTATTTGATGCTCTTTATTATCTAAAATTAACTACAATTGCTCTTTATTAAAAAGGGTATATTCTATGAAACAAATTATTTCTATTCTTCGTTCAATGAAAACAATGGCAATGCTACTACTAATCTTTGCATTTTCAGTTGGTTATGCAACTATAGTTGAAAATGACTATGGAACAATGACAGCCAAATCTGAGATATATAATGCACTATGGTTTGAAGCATTACTTGGATTTTTAGCTTTCAACTTATCTTTAAATATAGTACATTACAAGATGTATACTCTTAAAAAAGCTCCTGTTTTTATTTTTCACATTGGTTTTTTAGTTATTCTTTTTGGTGCAACTGTTACCCGTTATGTTGGGTATGAAGGTTCTATGCATATCCGTGAAGGTTCTTCGTCTTCAACTATTGTCTCTGCTGATGCATACTATAGTGTCAATGCGAGTATAAATGATAAAACAGTAAACTATGATAAAGTAATTTATCTTTCTAAACGCAGTAAAAATGATGTTAGTACTTCATTAGAACTAGAAGGAAAAAAGATAGATGTAGAATTACTAGAGTATATTCCTGATGCTATTGAGAGTTTAGAAGCAGATGCAAATGGACATCCCATTGCAAAACTTATGATTACTACAAGTGGCAAAGGGAAACCTGTTGCTTTAGATATGGGTAACTACTTTGATGCTGGAAATTTCATTTTAGATTTTAAATCTGGTCTTACATTTGAGAAGCCTGTGATTTCAATGTATATGGAAGATGAGAAACTTTACATGAACCATGAAATGAAGTTAGAGTACTTTAGAATGGCTGACCGTGAAAAAGGAGAACTTCTTGCAAATACCAAAGAAATATTTAATCCAAGAATTCTTTATAGTACTGATTTAGGAAGCTTTGTTCTGCGTGAATTCATGCCTCTTGCAAGCAAAAAAATCATTACAAACCCAGAATCAAAAATGAATTCTATGGGTGTTGATGCTCTGCGTTTTAACGTGAGTGTTGATGGAGAGAGTGCAGAGAGTCTAGTCTTTGGTAGAAGCAAAGTTATAGGACAAGAAAAACACTTGATGCTCAATGGTGTAGATGTTCACCTTTCTTATGGAGCAAAAAATATAGAGATTCCATTTCGTATAAAACTACTTGATTTTCAACTCGACCGTTATCCTGGTTCAATGAGTCCTGCTTCTTATGCGAGTGAAGTAGAACTTATAGACAAAAAAAATGGAGTAAACATGCCATTTAGAATATATATGAATAATATTTTAGATTATCAGAATTTTAGATTCTTCCAAGCCTCTTATGATAGAGATGAGGGTGGAACTATTCTTTCTGTAAACAATGACCCAGGAACACTTCCATCATACATCGGTTATGCTCTCTTAGCTCTTGGAATGTTTTGGACGCTAATTAGTGGAAGAGGGAGATTTTCTAAACTATCAGAAAAAGCTAAAAAATCTAGTGCAGCGAAGGTTGTTCCAGCTCTTTTAGCATTAGGCTTACTTTTAAATCCTAATGCAGTTCATGCAGATATAGACCCTTCTATAAAAACAATCCTCGCGTTTGATAAAGAACATGCCCATGATTTTGGACAGCTTATCATTCAAGATACGCAAGGAAGAATGAAACCTATGGATACACTTGCAACAGAGATTCTTGCAAAGGTTTATAGAGGCTCATCACTCAAAGTTGGAGATAAGACTCTTACCCCAACACAGGTCGTTCTTGGAATGATGATACGTCCAGATATTTATAGAGATGTAAAAATGATACGTACCAAAGACGAGGCAATAAATAAGGCATTAGGTGCATCTACAGATGCAAAGTATGTTTCATTTTCTCAGTTTTTTATGGATCCTGTTGGTATGAGTGGATATAAACTCTCTGAACTTGTTGAAAACGCGACAAGAAAAGAACCAAAGTACAGAGATAAGCTTGATAAGTCAGTTCTTAAAATAGATGAAAAGCTTAATGTTTGTTATATGGTTTTTACGGGCTCTCTTTTAAAAATGTGGGCAAAACCACATGACCTTAATAACAAGTGGTTTGCAACTATAGAAGCTTTAAAAACTTTTTCACCTGAAAATAGCATGCAAGTACGAAATGTAGCTGTTGCATACTTTACTTCGGTTGATACAGCTCTAAGTAGTGGTGATTGGTCTGCTAGTGATAAAGCACTTGAAGATATAGCACACTATCAAAGTGCTTATGGCTCAGAAGTGTTTCCAAGTCAAAACAAAATAGATGCAGAAGTATTTTATAATAAAATAAATGTATTTGAAGAGTTGTGGCCACTTTACTTTGTAGTGGGTTTTTTACTTCTAATACTTAGTTTTACAAAAATAATATATCCTAAAATGGGTATGAATTTAATTACAAAGTCATCACTTATTTTACTTGTAGCTTTCTTTTTAGCACATACCGGAGGATTGGCTCTTAGATGGTATATCTCTGGTCATGCTCCTTGGAGTAATGGTTTTGAATCTATGACTTATATAGCTTGGGCAACAGTTTTAGCAGGATTTATTTTCTCTAAGCATTCTCCTATTACCTTAGCTGCAACTTCTATTTTAGCTGGTCTTATTTTATTTGTAGCACACCTTAGTTGGATGGACCCTCAAATAACAAACCTTGTACCTGTTTTAAACTCTTACTGGTTGAGTATTCATGTGAGTATGATTACAGCTAGTTACGGCTTCTTAGCACTTGGAGCACTTCTTGGTTTTATAACTATTTTACTATTTATAGTAAAAACAGATAAAAATGAGAAGCAGATTTCACTCTCTATAAAAGAGCTAAACGCCATCAATGAAATGAGTCTAATAGTTGGTCTAGTTTTACTAACTGTTGGAAACTTTTTAGGTGGCGTTTGGGCAAATGAGTCTTGGGGTAGATACTGGGGTTGGGACCCTAAAGAAACTTGGGCTCTTGTGACTATTTTAGTTTATGCTGTTGTTATACACTTAAGATTTATAAAGTCTTTATATAGTGAGTTTAACTTCAGTGTTATTTCACTTATGTCTTTTTCTTCAGTACTAATGACATACTTTGGTGTGAACTACTACCTAGCTGGTATGCACTCATATGCTAAAGGTGACCCGGTACCTATACCGGATTTTGTTCCGGTAACTTATGCTGTAATCTTTGTTGTTATAGCACTCGCGTTTAGAAACAGAAAGATAGTCTAGAAAATAGTATGGAATTTGAAGGTTTTGGCAAAGGCACGTTAGAATTTTTAACTTCTATAAAAAATAACAACAATAAAGAATGGTTTGAAGCTCACAAGCTAGAGTATGAAAAACTCATTCTTAATCCATCTCGTTCATTCGTTGTTGAAATGGGTGAACACCTCCAAGCCTTAGAACCCACTATAAACGCCATTCCAAAGATAAACAAGTCTCTTTATCGAATCTATAGAGACACTCGTAGAATGGGAGCTAACAAAGAGCCTATAAAACATAGAATCGGTGTTATTTTTTGGCAGGGAAATACAAAGAGAATGCAAAGCTCATCTTTTTATATGCATTTTTCACCTGACGAGCTTTACGTGGCAGTCGGTGTACGATGGTTTGAGAAGGCTATGCTTGATGCTTATAGAGAGTATATAAAAGATGATACTAAACGCAGGGAACTCTATGCTATACTTGAGAATATTAAATCAAAAGACAAAGGTTATACTCATCTGGAAAAAGGCTATAAACGCTACCCTAGAGGTTTCAGTAAAGAGATGACGCATTCAGATTTGAGTCTGTATAAAGGCATGGCAACATTTAAAATGCTTGAGCCAAGCTTAATTTATGATGGACAGACACTAGTTAATACACTCTATAAGATATATGAAGATATGCTTCCCTTGCAGAAATTTATGTATGAAGTTAGTTTGAGAATAAGAGAGGATTGAAAATTGGCTAAAGAAGCAGTAATACTACTCAATATGGGTGGACCAAATAATCTCAATGAAGTTGAGATGTTTTTAACAAACATGTTTAGTGATAAAAATATTTTAACTATGAAAAGTAACCTTCTAAGAAGCTTTATAGGTGGTATGATAACATTTTCTCGAACAGAATCTTCCCAAGAGATTTATAGAACAATTGGTGGTAAGTCACCTATAGTTGGTCATACGAAAAGTTTAGTGAAAAAACTCCAAAAAAGATTTGGAGAGAATGTTATTGTGGATTTTGCTATGAGATATACACCTCCTTTTGCAAATGAAGTGATAGATAGACTTAATAAGATTGAAGATCTTGAAAAAATAGTTCTTATTCCTATGTATCCTCAGTATTCAACAACTACCACTAAATCTTCTTTGGAAGATTTTGAAGAGTATTATCATGAAACTTGGGGAAGTGCTCTTGTTGTCGAAATAAAACATTATTTTGAAAATGAGTCTTATAACAAGTCGATTATCCAAAATATTAAAGATAGTGTTGGAGATTCTGATTATAGAGACTTCGACATTATTTTTTCAGCACATGGTTTACCTCAAAAGATAGTAGATGCAGGCGATGTATATGAAAAGCATATAAACAAACATGTCAACATACTTAAAAAGATGTTAGATACAGAGGGCATGAACTTTCATGAGTCCCATTTAGCTTACCAATCAAAAGTAGGGCCTCTGGCTTGGTTGAAACCATCTCTTGGGGAAAAGCTAGAAGTAGTGAGAAATAGAGGAATTATTATAGTTCCTATCGCATTTACGATAGATAACTCTGAGACAGTCTATGAACTTGACATAGAATACAGAGAAATTGCAGAAGAACTTGGTTTTAGAGACTATAGAGTTTGTAAGTGTCCAAATGATAGTGAGCTGTTTGTTGATGCTCTTTGTGAGATATATGAGAAGATAAAATAATGAAAAAAATAGTTATCTTTGACATGGACGGGACTTTAATTGACTCAAAAAAAGATATCACAATTTCTATAAACCATATACGTAGTACTCACTATAGCCTCGCTCCTTTAAGTGAAGAGTTTGTTGTCCAAGCTATAAATATGGAAGTTAGGAATCTACCAAAGCTTTTTTATGACACTGATGAGTACATGGAAAAAGATAGATTGTATTTTGAAGAGCATTATAAAGTTCAGTGTACTAAAAATCCTTATCTATATGATGGTATAGCTCATACACTTAACTCTCTTATCGATGCAGGTGTAAAACTCTCTGTTGCGACAAATGCTCCAACACCTTTTGCAAAACTAATGCTTAGTTCATTGGGAATAGCTGATATGTTTGATGTGATTATCGGTGCAGATAAAGTCAGCTCTTCAAAACCAAATCCTGAAATGATACATAACATACTTGATCATTACAAGTATGATAAAAGTTGCGATATCGCATGGATGGTAGGCGACAACTCAAAAGATATTTTAAGTGCTCAAAACGCAGAGATAAACTCACTTTTTGCTACATGGGGTTTTTCTCCTTTAAGTGAGTTTGAACAAGAGATAGATCATCCTACAAAAATACTAGAGGTAGTTTTATAACTTTTTATGATAAAATAAAATAAGTTAAATATGGAGAAGCAGATGTTTCAGAATGATGTATTAGTCGCATTTTTATTTATGGCCGTTTTATTCATAAGACAAGTTGTAATACTGAGACAACCAAACAAGTTAAATTATGCTCCTTTAATGCTTGGCATAGGTGCTATTAGCAGTGTTGTACATTTTATTACTCACCCCGATGTTAGTAATGCTGTACTACTTTTTCGTGAGTCTCTTTTTCCTCTTCTTGTTGCTCTTTTACTATATATTGTGATGAATATTTTACATCAAACACAAGAGTCGGAAAATTCAAAAACTCAAAATGAATTTACTAGAGTGTTAGTGAGTGAAATTTCGCAACTAAAAGAGTTCATACTTGATTTAGAGACACGAATGAGTATCACTCACAAAGAAGACATACTTGTGCAAGAAGAGATTCGCTCAAAGATTAAAGATGATATTCATACACTTGATACCATTCAAGGTAATCAAACGAAATTTTTTGATAAATTCAATGATATGGAGTCTTTTAATACTCAAGTTATAAGTGGGCTCAATACATTTACCCAAGAACAATTGCCAGAACTCAACAGTGTTGTACACAAGCATATTGATATACTCAGAGTGTCAGAACAAGATCACTATAACAAACTTACATCTATTCTTGATAGAGCCGTAAAGAGTAGAGGAGACATGTCTGAAGACATTGAATCCCTTAAGGATAATATTAATAGTATAAAAAATGTTTCAGAGGATATAGCAAATTCTATAGTACATAAGACTATGGATAAACTCTCCGGTGTCACAAAAGCATTTGAATCTCAGATGGTATTAGTTAAAACACATACAGAGGGTATTGAGACTTCACTAAGAGAAGGTGAAACAACACTCGATAATATACGAAATAAAAGTGAAATCATTATGAAACAGATGATACTTTCATCAAATAAGATGGATGACCTTTCTAAACAACATAGTGGTTTTAGTGATGTTTATGGCTCACTCGAAGCTCTTATTAAAGATGTTGAGTCTATAAAGTCTGACTATGTAAAGTCACAAGCACAACTCAGCACTATTGCACGAGAGTTTGAAGAGAGTCGTGATGATCAAGTGGCAATAATGAAAGTACGAATAGATGACCTAAGCGATATACTCTCAAATAAGATAGACGAATCTTTAGAAAAACTTCATGAACACTTTCATATAACAGATGGTGAGATAAGTCAAAGTGTCCAAATGCTAGCAAAACGTGCCCAACTGAAAAATGGCTATACTGAGTTAGATAAAAAGTAAAGAACGTACTTAAGTGTTTATATAAAAAGAGTGCAATAAGTTTATATAACAAAACTGGAGAAAATATGCCTAACAAAGAACATAAAATAGCAGAAGAAGAACGAGATTTAAAAGACAAAAAAGCAACAACAATAGTCTTTTCAGTAATGGCTGTAAGTTTAGCAGCTTGTTTTATATATATTATTAAATATGCTTAAACTTCTTTAATCATCTCTAGGAGTCTTTTTAAATACTCTATCGTGAAACTTATACCACTTACAGCGTTTCTTGTTTTTTATAGAGTAAATGTTGTAAGTAAACTTTCTACCACATTCTTGACACTTAAAAGTAGCACGGTTTTTAAACTTGTTATAATCACATTAATTAAAATAAGGACACTAATGCAAACTATAGCATTAAATATACTCAAAACTGGAAATAATGTTTTCATTACAGGTTCTGCGGGAACTGGAAAAACATACCTATTAAATAAGTATACATTTTATCTCAAATCAAGAAAAATAATTCCCACAATAGTTGCACCTACAGGTATAGCCGCATCACATCTACAAGGTCAAACTATACACTCCTTTTTTAGTCTTGGTATCCGCGATACAATTGATGATGATTATATAGATTCTTTACTAGAAAAGAAATACTTACAGACAAGGTTTGCTAAACTAAAGGTTCTAATAGTTGATGAAATTTCTATGGTATCTCCAGAGATGTTTACCGCAATGGATAGAATACTCAGAGCTTTTAAAGAAAATAATATCCCATTTGGTGGTGTTCAAACAATAGTCTCTGGGGATTTCTTCCAGCTTCCACCAATCTCGAGAATTCCAAAAGACAAACGCTTTGCTTGGCAGTCTCCCTCGTGGAAAGAATTACAATTAAAGACCTGTTACCTACAAGAGAAGTTTAGACAAGATGATAATGTTCTCATAAGTATTTTAGATGAGATTAGAAGTGGGAGTGTCTCTAGTAACTCTTATGAGGTATTAAACACGAGACATCATAAAGACCTTGGACTTGATTTTACTCCAACGAAACTTTACACTCATAATGTAGATGTAGACAGAATTAATAGCGATGAGTTAAGCAAGTTAACTAACCCTTCTCATTCATTTAAATATAAATCAGAAGGCACAGCCAAAAATGTAGAAAAGATATTTAAATCTTCACTAGTTTTAGAAGAAATGAGTCTGAAAAAAGATGCTGTTGTGATGTTTATAAAAAATAACCATGAGCTAGGCTATGTTAATGGTACTACAGGTGTCGTAGTGGACTTTGATAAGCAAACACATCTCCCAGTCGTAAAAACATCGTATGGGGCTTTAATTAGAGTTACTTTAGAAGACTGGACTATAGAAAATGATAGTTCAAATATAGTTGCTAAAGTCTCACAAATCCCACTAAAACTTGCATGGGCGATAACCATACATAAATCTCAAGGGATGACACTTGATTCTGCCGAAATAGATCTCTCTAAAACCTTTGAAGTAGGGCAAGGTTATGTTGCACTTTCTCGTATTAAAAACATAGATGGACTGCGTTTAATGGGTCTTAATGACATGGCACTGACTGTTGATCCACTTATATTACACATTGATGATAGAATAAAAGCAGCTTCACAAAAAGCGAGTGATGAGATATCTCTACTCTCGTCCCAAAACCTTGAAGAAATATTTGAGTCCTACATTTTAAGTATAGATGGAATTACTGATAGTGGTGAAATTAAAGAACAAGAAGCAATTTTAAAGTCTGAGAAAAGGACAGCGATAAAGAGTGTTACTCCTACTCATATCCAAACAAAAGAGTTGATTGATAGTTCTAGTTCTATTATAGAGTTAGCTACTAACAGAGGAGTGAGTAAAGGGACTATCATTAATCATCTCCGTATTTTAAAAGAACAAGACTCAGAGTTGAATTTAGATAAATTTATGCCGGATGCAAATACTTGCACACTTATAAACGATGCAGTAAAACAGATAAAAGAAAGAGATAATAAAGATGATTTTAGTGAAGATGGAAAACTTCGCTTGAAACCAATCTTTGAACTTTTAGATTCTAAAATTGAGTATGATGATATACGGATAGCACTCCTGTAACGGGTAAGGAAGTCGCTATTTTAATCAGATATATTTTTTATGCGAACATCATCTTGGAGTGCTTTTAATAACTTTTTATAAGTATGTCTATTAAAAATATATTCTTTTACATTAAATAAAGTTTCGAACATTATTTTCCATAATGTAGAAAAATTTTCATCAGTTCTAGAAGCACATAGTTTTATTTGCATCATATGCTCAAGCTCAGATAGTACTTTTGCATGTTCTACATAGGATTTGATAATTTCGTATTCGATTCCAACATCGTTAAAATTTAATATCAGTTTTATAATAGAATACTCTTTTAATGTAAACTTATTATTTACCGGAAGTATAATTTCATCTTTTAAAAGTTTGTCCAAAAGATTTACATCAACATTAAAAACTTCAATAAATTCTTTTTTACTGTATAAAATTGTATCTTTTGGTATAGCACTTAAAGTATTCATTAATGGTTCTAGCATACCAAAAGAGCTAGAAAGAGATTTGTTTTTATTTTCTAAGGCATGTTTTATTTGTTCATTTGTACTACCAATTTCTTCTTTCATATATTTAATGTACTTAATGAGTTCCACATGTTCATCATTATATCTATGAACATTAGATTTTATTTTTTTGGCCTCGGGTAATAAACCTTCTCTAATATAATATAAAATTGTTGATTTAGACATGTTGGTAAGTATTACTAATTCTGATATTTTATATTCCAAATGATTATCTCTCTTAAAGTTGATATAAGAATTATACCCTATAATTTTAAACGTTAAGTTGAACTTGACGTTTTTAAACTAGAAGGAACAAAATGCAACAAATACTGATAATAATTAAAAATATAATAACTAAACCAATAATCATATTATGGAATATATTTTCTCTATTTTTCGGGTTTCCATATGAAAAACAATGTGATAAACTTGAATTAGAAAAATATGATAAAGATATTCGAGGCCCAGATAATGAAAAACCAAAATATACTGTATATAGAGCTAATAAAGTTAGTAATGAAGTCTAAAATTATATAAAGGAGTACAATGAAAAGTTTATTATTAATAGTGGCAATCTGTTTTAATATGTATGCAGCAAATATAGATGAATTTGCGAATGAAACAGGGTTTCAAAGAGATTTTAAAGTAGCAATAGAAAAAGCCAAAGAAGCGAACAAACCTTTAATGATGGTTTTAAGTGCCGACTTCTGTCCTTGGTGTAGAAAATTTGAAAGAAAAACTTTAAATAGTAATCTTATTAAAACTATACTAGACAAGGATATTATCACTTTAGTTGTAGATAAAAAGTTTGATAAAGATTCTTTTCCTGATGAGTTTCAAACGAGTATGACTCCTCGAGTATTCTTTATAAATCCATATAGTGAAAAAAGTTTTTTTCAAACTGCTGGTTATATAAAAAAATCAGACTTTAAGAAAAAAATAGAAGATATGCAAAATATTTCTAAAGGAAAATAAATGAGATATTTAATTATACTATTATTCATAAATAGCCTATACGGTGTAGGATTTTGGACATTAACAAACGTAACAAAAGCAAATATTTATATTGCAAATAAAGTTGTATATCTCAAACCAGAAACAATACAAAGTATTACACATAAAGTCAAAACTACACTTGAAAAAAATAATATCAAGACAGGTCTTCAAGATAGTCCAACTCTCATTATTTCAATTGAAGAAATAGAAGAAGAAGAAACACATTATGTATACATAAAATTTGATTTAGGTGAAGAAGTGAAAACCTATAGAAAAGACAGTACTCAAACATATGCACTTACTTATACATCTTCTGAATTTATTGATGTTGATACCTCAGAATTAGATGCAGACATAATGGAAAGTATAGACTCTCTCTTATCTCAGTTTATTGAACAATATAAAGATGACATTTAAATAACCCTTGGATATGAGTAAGTAGTATTTTTTTTGTATAATACAAAAAAATATACATAGATGAGTGCTTTTGATACTGTGAGATACTCTAAAAAGGAATGTAGTGACAATAAATAAAAAAGATTATTCACAGAACAAGATATTAGACTTAGTTCACAATCCATCTACATCTAGCGAAGTGTTAGATGAATTAGCCAGAGATAAAGAAAACGATGAATGTATTAAAACCTTTATAGCCAGACATTCAAACACAACTTCTAAAACTTTAGTCTATTTGTTGAAATATGACAGAGTAGAAATGATGGGTGCCATTGCTGAAAATTCTAATACTTCACCTGAGATTTTAGAACTAATGGTACGAAGTAGTGATAAGCTATATACATTATATAAATTAGCACAAAATCCAAATACACCTTCAGATGCATTAGATGAGTTATTTGAAGAATCAGACAGCGAAGAAGTTAAATTAGCAATAGCTCAAAATCCAAGTACTGCAACATCAACTTTAAAAAATTTGTTTAATGAAAGTGATCTTATAAGCATAGAAGCAAGAAAAAATTATGATAATAAACATGCTTAAAGCACATAATTTAATAAATGAGGCCCAAGCAATAATTATTACTGCGGGTGCAGGTATGGGTGTAGATAGTGGACTTCCTGATTTTAGAGGTAATGAAGGCTTCTGGAAAGAGTATCCACCTATCGCTACATTAGGATATGATTTTGAACAAATGGCTAATCCTTCTCTGTTTGATACAAACCCTAAGTTAGCATGGGGCTTTTATGGACACAGGTTAAAACTTTATAGAGACACCATTCCACATGAGGGTTTTAAACTATTACTTGAGCTTGTTAAAAACAAAGATAATAACTACTTTGTGTTTACATCAAATGTTGATGGACAGTTCCAAAAAGCAGGATTTGATAAAGATAAAATATATGAAGTTCATGGGAGTATCCACCATTTACAATGTACAGAGGCTTGTATACAGAGTGTATGGGAAAACAATGTAGATGACATTGAAATAGATATGGATAAACTTGAAGCCAAGACCTTACCCCAATGTGGAAACTGTAAAGAACTATCTCGTCCAAATATACTTATGTTTGGTGATTGGTCTTTTATAGGTAAAAGAACTGATAATCAAGCACGAGAGTTCCATAATTGGACTATGAAAAATAAAGGTAAAAAAATAGTTATTATTGAGATAGGTGCTGGAAGTGCAGTCCCAACAATACGAAGTTTTGGAGATAGGTTTTCTAGAATGGAAGAGGGTGCTACTCTTATACGTATTAACCCAAGAGAGTATGATGTCACAGGTGAAAAAAATATCAGTATAGAAGCTGGCGGACTAGAAGGAATTAAACAAGTTTATGATGGATAAAAATGAAATTAATCAAGCCATTAGAAAGTTCATGTACCCAACGGTATTCACTGGGGTAAAACCTCTGTTTCTGGTGGCTGAAGAGTTGGCTACAAAAAAGCATACTGGAGATATCATTGATGCGGTCTGGGTCCGTAGAAATGCTGATAGTGATGATGAATTTACTTATATAACTAAGTTTGCAGTAAAAGGGCAAATAATAAACCGTAATTATTATTCAAAAGAAGAGATGGAACCATTTTCTAACCGACTCGCATTACCTAATGAAAATAACCTTGAAAAAATGATATTACATCGTAGAATAAAAGAAGAAATTGAAGATGTAAAAGCTAAACGCGATGCCCTTGAAAATTCTATTGAAAAAGATTTTGAGAGCTTACTTCAAATACTAAAGAGAGGAGAAGAAGTGTTCCTCTTTAAAAAGGGCTATGGAGAGTGGTATGACCCATTTAATACAATAGATATCGATGCTCCATACAAAATACTAAAGATAGAAGATAGTGAGCTCAGTGGTCAAGAATATCATCTTCAAAGTCCAAAAAATGGTACTTTAAAAGTATATTCAGAGAAGAATGAATTTTATGCTTATATAGTTGGAGGTAAGGCAGATATAGACGGTTTACGGTTAAAAAATGAAAGTTACAAAAAAGAAATAGAGACTATGCAAGATGAAGCAAGATATATCCTCTCAAGTATTGAGTGGCTCTCCTTTAACGACTCTCGAATTAAGTCAATAATAGAAAAATTACCGAAACATCCTTTTGATAATTATTTTAATTATGTTAAAAAAGGTGATGAACGTAAACTTCAGGCATCTTGGGATTTGATTAAAGCACTTGAACTTATTATTGCAAAGCATATGCCAAAGCAGATAACTCCAATGGGTATTCAATATATTCCGATCGATAATCTTCTTTATCTGTTTCATGAAGTTATACCTAGAGCTGATGCACTTCTTGCATTAGAATCATGTGACATTATTCATGAGCCTGCTGCTTTGTTACTCGGTTATGAGGGTAAACGTGAATTTCCACCAAAATTTCTAGTGCCAGTAACCCATATAGTTTCAGCATACAAGAAATTTCCAAGTTTTGTTGAGGCTTGTGAACGTTACCTTAGCGAAAGCAGAACTTCAAAAACATAGTGATTATGTAAGTCAAATTTTAGAATATCTTGTAATAATTACACATTAAATAAAAAAGAGAAATAATGCATACATTTCAAATTGCGAAGTCAGTACTAGATGGTTATAAAAATGAGAATCTCAGTGAAGAAAGAATTAACTTTTTAATCGAACAAGCCAATGAGCAGCTTGATGAAATATCTCAAAAAAAAGAGATATATAGTGGTTTTTTAAACAAGATTAATGCACCTCAAAAGATAGACAATATTATTCTTTGGATACTTCTTTTATCAAATGAAACAATATGTTGTGATTATAGTGATGAATTTAAGAAAGGTTTTCGAGATATAATTCCAGTTAGTGATTTAGCAGATTTATTACTCTATGTTGTTCACTTAAAAAAAGTTAAAAACATTGAATTAGATGGGTTAGATTTTTTATTGGAATATCAAGAAGAAGGTATAGAAGAAGTGGACCAATTTAGCTTTACAAATACCTTGCTCTATATCCAAAAATCAAAAGAAGTAGAAATAGAGTTTTAGGGTGAAGTACAAAGAAGTAGAATAAGGAAATTGATAGTGCGGGGAAATTCTCTCTTTTAGAGAGTTTGAATAGTTACAAAACGATAAAGAAACAAGTGCAACGATAAGAGAATATGTGAAGTTCCCCTTCTCTTTGATTTGTCATCAGAGGCTTATCTTCATTACTTTGTGAGGAATTTCTTTAAAAATTTCTTTAAATGCATTTGCCCGAATCTCTTTCATCTTTCCTGTTGCTTGAGGAGACAAAAAGTAAGCTATTTCTAGCGCTTCGTCTGCATCGTAGTTGTTATCATGCATAAAAAGTATTTGTTTATCTAGTTTTTGGATCTGTGCTGATAATGATTTTCCATAAGCTATAATGGCTTTATGATGTCTATCATACTTGTGACCCATACCAAAAAAGACAAACTTTCCACTTACTCGAATGTTTGGAACATCTATGTAGTTGAGTGTTTTATCATAACGAGTAAGTTGATTAGAGTTTAATTTATCTAGGTCTGCATCAAATTCTTCTATGATTGGAGTAGGTGCTATGTTTGAGCGGTTATAACTGAAAATGTATTTAATCTCTACTAGTTTTCCAGCATAGTGTTTTTTAAGCCCAGCATTAATCACATAACTCATCGGATCCTCATTAAAAGGAACATTCTCGTCATACTGCTCAAAGCCTTCTTCTTGTAAAAAAGGACATAGTTTATGCCCAACTGGACTAAGCGCAGGGTTATATAAAAAGATAGTTCCACAAACAGTTTTACGCTTTTTTTTGAGCATAATTTCGAGTTCTTGTGTTGTAATCTTTTCTTGTTCATCACCGCCAAGGTAGATATAGTGCTCGCTAACGAAGTCCATATCAAAACTTGTTGTAAATTTTCCAAATATTTGCATCTTAAATCCTATAATTATTGATGGAATTATACTACAATTCTTACTATGATTTACATAGCTTTCCTAATTTTCATTTTTTTCATTTTACTGCTTGCCTTTTATGAGTGGCAGTATTATATGGTGTTTTCTCCTGTGTATTTTAGAGATGAGAGTTCCTGCTCCACTTGTCAGATGCTTAGTATAGTGACGGATGATGGAAAAACTCTTGAAGGAATTGTTTATGAACCTTCTGATCCTAAAAATACACTTCTTTTCTTTGTCGGACGTTCTCACGATGCAGTTGGACTCATGGATAAACTAAAAAGTTATTATCCAAAAACAAGACTTATCGCGTTTAACTACCGTGCTTATGGTAAAAGTACAGGGTCTACAAGTGAAAAAAACATTAAAAATGATGGACTTAGAATAGCAGAAATAGTTCACAAGAATTATGGAGACTTTTATACTATTGGTTATTCCCTTGGCTCAAGTGTAGCTGCATTTGTAGCTTCAAAACATAAGACTAAAGGACTTTTCTTGATTGGAGTCTTTGACTCAATAGCATCTTTAGCAAAGTCAAAGTTCGTAGATAAAGGTTTCTTCCCTATGATAGACTTGTCAAATATCTTTAGGTATAAATTTCGCACTGCAGAGTATGTGAAAATTATTGATGCAGACACTTACCTTTTTGTTAGTAAACATGATGATGTTACTTACATAAGAAACGCTAGAGAAGTTCAAAAAAATGTAAAAAACTTACAATATTATCTTGAAGTTGAAGAACTTTCACATAAAGAGATACTATGGGATAAAAGAGTGATAGATAAAATAAGAGAGGTGGTTGAGTAATGGAAATAGGATTATTTATAAAGAAATTTATATCATTTTTTGTGGAGCCTATAGGTATGGTAATGACTCTTTTTGTTATAGGTATGTTTTATCTCTATAAAAAGGACAATAGAAGAGCTGAACTATTTTTACTTGGCTCATTTACCCTTTTATTTCTTTTTTCATATGAGCCTACTGCAAATGTTTTAGTGCAAAATCTTGAAAACCAGTATGAAAAATATGATTACTCACAGCCAGTGAAGTACATACATGTGCTAGGTCATGGACATAATACAGATAGTGATCAGCCAATTTCCTCTCAACTTAGCCTTGACGGAACACAAAGGGTCATAGAGGGTGTCATAATTCACAAGAGTATACCAAACTCAAAAATAATTTTTACGGGTTATGCAGGCAGAACAAATGTGACAAACGCAGTGATGAATTCAAGACTAGCTCTTAGTCTTGGAGTAGATAGTCAAAATATGATCATTAATGGTACCCCTGTAGATACGAGAGAGGAAGCTATATTTACTCAATCCATAGTTGGTAAAGAACCTTTCGCCCTTGTAACCTCTGCTACTCATATGCCAAGAGCGATGACTCTCTTCAAATCCTTTGGTATGAATCCTATAGCGGCACCAACTAACTTTAGAAAAACTACTATTGATACTCTTCTTCAAGAACCACGAGCTGGAGTATTGCAAACTAGTAAAATAGCCATTCATGAGTATATTGGAATACTGTACGCAAAAATAAAAAACATATTACTTATATTAGTATTTTATTTTTGCTAGATAGAGTCCATTTGGTGGGGCTGGTTTTAATTTATGGTTTATTTTACAATTGAGTTTTTCATCAATTTTTACTGTATTTAATGCTAATAATGCACCAACCATAAGGCGTATTTGACTTCTTAAAAATCCATTTGCTTCAAAGTTTAGGACTATGAAGCCTTTATATTTGTAAGCAAAGGCCTTATAAATAACTCTTCTTGTCGTTTTAATGTCACTTCCTGTTTTCATGAAAAACTCAAAATCATGTTCACCGCAAAAGAGTTTTATATTCTCTTGTATCTCTTGGAAATTGACAGTTTCTAGGTATGTTATAAAGTCACTTTGGAAAGGATTTGATTCAGACTCTTTGATGATGTATCTGTAGATGCGCTTTTGTGCACTATAGCGGGCATGAAACTCACTATGAGTAGCTTTGACACTCCTAACATGTATACTTGAGGGTAACATCTCATTAAGGACTCTTTTTAGTTTGTGTGTATCGGTCCAAAACTCCGGTAAGTCAATGTGACAAACTTGTCCTGTTGCATGTACTCCCTTGTCAGTTCTTCCACTTGCAATGACTTTAGAATCCATGCCAAGTTTTAGAAGTACTTTTGTAAGTTGTCCTACAATGGTATGCTGTGTCTGGGTTTGTATTTGTGAACCAAAGAAGTGTGTTCCATTGTAAGAAATAACTAAAGCGACTCTCATTTTAAAATCTGTTGACAATGCTTTTTCTGTAGATAATGTAGGTAACAGTAGTCCATACTATACTAAGAAGAGGAATAGTATAGTAAGCAAAGAACTCTTGAAGTATAAGAGTTAATGCATAAAAAAGGATAACTCCAAGAAAGAGAAAAAAGTAAACACTAGATTTTTGATGTCTCACTTGAACCACACCGATGGTGACAACTAGGAAAAGACTCATAATAGGAAAGAGACTCAAAAGTGTATCTGTTATAAACATATGGCGTTTTGAGTCTGCTCTATCATTTGAGAGCCAGTATTCTAAAGGTTCTCTATATGTTGTTAGGTTTGTTGTCATCGTGTCATTAATAAACATTGTTTCAAAGTTTATTTGAGAAAATTTTTCTTTTGAGTAGCTATAACCTTCTCCATCACTTAGTCTCAGTCTGAGTATCCCAGAGTCATTTATTATCTGTGCTTTTTGTGCAGAGATTAATATTTCCTCTTTTTTCTCTTTATTAAATAAAAATACATCAGAGTAAGTTTCATCACCGTTCTCTTTTCCTAAGTAGAGAAGCCAATCACCAAAACTATTTCCAAACTCACTAGCAGAGAGGTTAAATTTTGCTTCACTCTTCTTGTACGAGACAAAGTTACTAGAAAGTACTGTTGCATGAGGAAAAAGTACAAAAAAGTCTATTATAAGTACAAGTCCTAAAAGTAGGGCAGGTCTAAACAATGTTTTTACAATAAATATAGGTTTAATTCCAAGTGCAAAAATGACTACCATTTCATTGTCATTAGAGAGTTTAAAAAGAGTAAGTGTCGCTGCGATGAAGAATGTAACGGGAAGTGTGAAAAATAATATTTCAGGGAGAACAAAAAAGTAAAGTTTTGCCATTTCCCAAAGAGTAAGTTGTATGACGGCAGTATATGTTGCTAATTTGATAAGAAATATTACAGAAGCAATGGCAAAAAGAGGCATAAATATAGATAGGAACAAAGATGAAAGGTTTGAGATTATATATTGACGTATTTTATTCATACTTAGTATGTCGCCTCAAAATATGCCAAAATAGGCGTATCAAGCATATATACTATAAATGTAGCCAGTGCTAAAAATGGAACAAATGGAACTTTTTTACTCTCTGCTGAACGATTTTGGACTGCCAGCATAACTGGCAGGGCAAGTAGAGCTGATAAAAAGATAGCACTTAGTGTGAGTGTTACACCAAGTAAGGCACCCATCGTTGCTGCCACCATGATATCTCCCTCCCCCATAGCTTCTATAAAAGGAGTTCTATCGTAGTGCTTATTCCAAGATGTTTTTGTTTTAAGTCCTTCTCTATAGAGTGAAGAGGTTAGAAAGTAAGAGAGTACAAAACGTAAAAGTGTAAATCCTCCAGCAAATAGAAGTGCATTGAGAAAGTTATTAAAAATACCATGGATACTTGAAGCTCCAATGATTGCAAAGGACATAGCAAGTAAGTTTAGAGAATCTGGAACCATTTTGTATTTAAAGTCTATCATTGACAGAGCTAAGAGTGTTAAAAAACTTAAAGCAATGAAAAAGACGGGGAGTGTAAAGCCAGACTTTAATGCAAGTGATACAAAAATAATCCCTGAAATAAGTTCTATAGCTGGATATTGCATAGATATTTTTGTTTTACAAAAAGAACATTTTCCTCTTAGAAATATCCATGAAAGTAGGGGAATGTTATGCCATGGTTTTAAAGGGGTATTACAAGAATAGCAATGAGAAGACTCGTAAACAACACTTTCACCCTGCGGAATACGTAAAATAACAACGTTTAAAAATGAACCAAATACTATACCAAATACAAATACAATGAAAATCTCCATTACTTAAGTCCTCCAAAACGTCGTTCTATTCCAGTAAAGTCTACGATGATTTTTTCTAGGTCACCTGCTTTAAAGTCTGGCCAAAGTGTATCTACAAAAAATAGTTCAGCATAAGCTGACTGCCATAGAAGGTAGTTTGAGAGTCTATGATCACCACCAGTACGAATGAGTAAATCAACATCATGCTTACAATCAAGTTCATTACTTAGCATTTGTGCTGTTATGTCTTCCTCTGAATCTTTTAGGGAGTTTATCGCACGAAGTAATTCATCTTGAGAGCCATAGTTAAGTGCTAAAGACTGAACGAGACCATCACAATGAGCAGTTTTCTCTTGAACCATAGAGATAGTTTCTCTTAAAGTTTTCGAAAATGCTCTTATATCACCAATAGGCTCGAACCTGACATTGTTTTGTAAGTAGACCGCAAGCTCATTTTTAAGATAAGTGTTGAGAAGTTTCATAAGAAATTCTACTTCTAAACGCGGTCTCTTCCAGTTCTCTGTAGAAAAAGCATAGAGGGTTAACCGTTCTATCTCAGGATTATTTGAACAGTAGGTTGTAATCTCTTTTACAACCTTTGCTCCAGCTTCATGACCCTTAACCCTCTTTTTTCCTTGAAGTTCTGCCCAGCGACCGTTTCCATCCATTATAATGGCTATATGCTTAGCTTGATTCATATTTTCTCTTTACTCTTGAAGTGCTTTAGCATGCTTGATTATTTCAAGTGCAAGTGTGACTTTATCTGACTCTGGAAGAGATATAACTCCGCTATCAGTAATGAATTCAACAGCATTGGTATCGCTCCCAAAACTACTTGAGTCTTTAAGGAGGTTTAAACAAACTGCATCTAGGTTTTTATTTTTTAACATCGCTTTTGCATTTGTAAGTGCTTGTGACTTATCCATCTCTGCTTTAAAACCAACAACACAAATGTCTTTTTTATCTATACTCTTTAAAATATCTATATTTTTTTTGAGTGAAAATTGCCATTCATCGCCAAGGGAGTCTTTTTTTAGTTTTCCATCTTGTACAACACTAGGTATGTAGTCACTAACAGCAGCTGCCATAAAAAGATAAGGTTTTTTCTGTGTAGACTTTGCACTAGATAGTGAAGTCTCCACTGATTCAAGCATTTGCTTAGAATCCCCAACATCGAGTTTATTAATGCCTTTTGGTAATTCAGGTTCAGATTTTGTAGCTACTAAGTTAACAGTGGCTCCACTAAGATAGAGCGCTGTTGCCATAGATGAGGCCATTTTTCCACTAGAAAAGTTAGAAATGAAACGCACATCGTCTATTTTCTCAATAGTTCCTCCACCAGTTACAGTTACCTCTCTATCTGTCCAGAATGTATCTTTAAGAAGCTCACGAGCAGTTGTGTAAAATATATCCATATACTCAGCCATAGCTCCATCACCAACTACCTTACAGGCGAGTTCTTTAGTCTGTGTATCTACTAATGTGTATTTTGCAAGAGAGAGTTTTCTGATGTTCTCTTGCGAAATTGGATTGTGTAACATGTTAGTATTTGCTGAGGGTGCTAGGATTTTTTTGTCACTAAACGCGAGAGCACATTGGAGTAAAATAGTATCAGATATACCATTTGATAATTTTGCTATGGTATTTGCAGTTGCAGGGGCCACAACCATAATATCAGCCCATTGAGTAATTTTTATGTGGTTATGTTCGTTTGTCCAAGACTCATTTGTATCGTCTAAAACCTTGTTGGATGTGATCGTTTCATAAGTAAGAGGTGTAACGAATTTTTTTGCAGATTCACTTATGACAACTTTTACATTGGCTCCAGACTTAACAAAAAGACGAGCTAGCTCTATGGACTTGTATACTGCGATAGAACCAGTAAGACCAAGTAATATATTTTTATTTTGAAGTAAGCTTGCAGGTATGTTCATCATTATAATCTTTGTATTTAAAATTAAGTATTATTTTACCTTAATATACTTATAGAGAGAATTCTTTACTGTTTTTTAGCAAAAAATTTATAGTAAAAGTCCTTGACTAAACGTAGTTTAGTTCTACTGAGTACTAGATTCCCACTCTCAACTACACCGCTGGTAACAGTTGTCCCTGCAGCTATCATAACATCATCTTTTATTGTTATTGGTGCTATAAGTTGGCTGTCACTACCAATGAAAACATTTTTCCCTATGATAGTTTTATACTTTTTAACACCATCGTAGTTACAAGTTATAGTACCCGCGCCTATATTTGTACCCTCATCAACTTGTGCATCGCCTATGTAGCTGAGATGTCCCGCTTTAACACCTTTAAGTGAGCTTTTCTTCACTTCTACAAAGTTTCCAATGTGAGTATCTTCTATGTACGAGGCTGGACGAAGATGTGCTAAAGGTCCAACATCCGAGTTTTTGACAACAGAGTCTTCTATTACAGAATGAGCTTTAATATGTGAGTTGTTGATAAGTGTTTCACCAGTTAAACGAACACCGTTTTCTAACTTACACTCACCTTCAAACGCGACAGATTCTTCTATATAGATTGTTTGTGGAAGTTGCATAATCACACCTGCATTCATCCATTTAGTTTTGATTCTTGTCTGCATAATCTCTTCGGAGTCACTCAAATCTTTTTTAGAGTTTACACCCTTGAAATTTTCTTCATTTACTAAAAGAGGAGATATACTAAGCCCATCATTTTTGGCCATAGCAATAAGGTCTGTTAGATAGTATTCTTCTTGTGCATTGTCATTACTGAGTAGTGGTGTATATTTTTCTATAACACTCTTACTAAACGCATATATACCTGCGTTTACCGTTGTAGTTTTAAGTTCTGTTTCATTTGCGTCTTTTTGCTCCACTATGTATTGTACAGCTTCATTTTCAATGATAACTCGACCATAACCACTTGGGTCTTTTAGGTCGAATATAGACATGATAACATCAGAAGAAGTATCTAAAAAACCTTGCAAAGATGCAGAAGTTATAAGTGGCATATCTCCATTAAGTACTAGTACTTTTTCATTTTTAGGGACTACACCCATCATTGCTCCACCAGTTCCTGGAAAGTTCTCTTCATCTTGAACTACGAAGTGTATATTTTCAAAATATGCAGACATTTCCTCTATGACTTTCTCTTTTTGATGCGCTACAACAACACTAATATCATCAGAGATTTCTAAAGAAGCTTTAATGATATGATAAAGCATAGGTTTTCCACTGATAGAGTGGAGTACTTTAGGCGTAGGTGATTTCATTCGGCTACCTTTTCCAGCAGCTAAAATGACTATACTTATATCTTCTTTTTTCATTATTTCTCTTTTGTTATTGTAAATTTATCAGCTATTTTACCATCTATTGTTAAAAATTTTGATGTTAAAGTTGTCGGTGTAATTTCAATGATAAGCGAGCCCATTTCTGCCATACTAACAGGAAGCGCAGGGTGCTTGTATGAGGCACGATCTAGTTTAGAAGAAGAACCACACACTTGATAAATAGTTCCACTGTTCTCTTTTTCTATTGTAGACTTAGTATATTCACTCTGTGAATCCTGAAGAATATTTTGAGCGGTAAATGTATCGCTCTTGCCAATATGATTTAGAATCAATTTTGAACGTTCATAACCGTGAGAATGTCCACTTACAACTAAGTCGACTCCATACTCATCGAAAATAGGTACGAAGTTTTCTCTCATCTCGATGAGGCGACCTCTACTATCAAAAATATTATCTGACTTATGGCCACCATCCGTATAAGGAGGTGTGTGAAACGCGATAACAACCCAAGGCTTAGTGTTAGCACTTAGATCTTTTTTTAACCACTCTGCCATCTCACCATCATTACTTCTGCTTACTGTTTCACTATCTAACATTACAAGGTGTAGATTACCATCTTCAACACTATAAAACTCTTCGTTATGACTTGGGAGTCCACCAGATTCTGCATTTGTTGGAAAGTCCCAAACATCGTAAAATGCCCAACGTCTCATGTCATGGTTACCGGGAGCTGCCCATGGAACATAGCGTTTAACAAGTTCTATAAATGGTTTAAAAAGTTTTTTGTTGTACTGTTTTTGTGTGCCACTAGAGTAAGCATTATCTCCGAGAAGAATCCACATATCAAGTTTATTAAAGTCATGATTTATGTACTCTAGCATCTGATGATAGACTTCTTGCTGATTCTCTCCAGCTTGTCCACTATCTCCAATAACCCAAAGACGTTGTTTTTCTTTTTTCTCACAGAGAGTTTTAAAACTTCTGCCTTCATTATCGATTACAAGAGAAGAAGCCGAAACACGGTAGAAGTACTTTGTACACTCTTTGAGATTAGTGATACTCAGAGAATGTTTCTTGCTAGTTGTATTTTCTAAACGAACATTCGTCATACTTTCTTGTGTTAAGCCGTATGCAACTCGTCCTACTTCTTCTTTTTTACTTTGCCATTTTATAGTAACAGCATTCTGTGTTTGAAGAACTAGATATGGTTGACGAGGAACAAACTGGTAGCTTCCATAACTAACATCTATAAAACGGCCAATGCCATAAATAGATATAAGAACAAGAATTCCAAGGGCTACTTTTTTAAGAATTTTTTTCACTTGGATTAAACGTTAAATCTAAAGTGCATTACATCGCCATCGGCAACTATGTATTCTTTTCCTTCGAGTCTCATTTTTCCAGCTTCTTTGGCTTTGCCTTCACCACCGCATTCTATATAGTCATTATAAGCGATAACTTCTGCACGAATAAAACCTTTTTCAAAGTCATTATGAATGGCAGCAGCCGCACGAGGGGCTGTTGAGTTTTTCTTAATAGTCCAAGCACGTACTTCTTGAACACCAGCTGTGAAGTAAGACATAAGCCCAAGTTTATCAAATCCTTTATGGATTATTTGCTCTAGTCCTGATTCTGTAACACCCATATCAGTTAAAAATTCTTGTGCTTCTTCATCATCAAGACCAATAAGCTCTTCTTCTACTTTTGCACAAAGTTTTATGATTTCACAGTTATTTTTTTCTGCGTGTTCTTTAAGAGATAGTACGTATTCGTTATCTTCTAAAAGACCATCTTCATCCGTGTTTGCGCCGTACATAATTTCTTTGTCAGTTAAAAATCTAACTTCATTTACCAGTTGTCTATATTCATCTGTGTCTGTCTTATCAAAGTTTCGAGCTAAATTACCATCAGCTAAAAACTCTATAAGTTCTTCAGCAAAATCTAAAACAGCTTTAGCAGCTTTGTCAGCTTTTGCTTGTTTTTTTAGTCTATCTATTCTGTTTGAAAGTACTTCAATGTCAGCAAGTATTAATTCACCCTCAATGATTTCAACATCACGAAGTGGATCGATAGTTCCTTCTGTATGAACAATGTTGTCATCTTCAAAACATCTAACGATATGTAAGATAACTTCAGTTTCACGGATATTAGAGAGGAACTTATTTCCAAGACCTTCACCTTGAGAAGCACCTTTTACAAGACCTGCAATATCTACAAAGTCCAATGTAGAGTACTGAATACGTTCAGGATTTACTATCTTAGCAAGTTCTCCAAGACGTTTGTCTGGAACAGGAACTACTGCTTTATTTGGTTCTATAGTACAAAATGGATAGTTAGCTGCCTCTGCGTTTTGTGCCTTTGTTAGTGCATTAAAAGTTGTTGATTTACCTACGTTTGGAAGTCCCACTAGACCTATTGCTAATCCCATCTCATCTCCGATATATAATTATATTTTATTAATGGAATTATACTTAAAAAAGCTTATAAATATAAACAAGTCAAAAAAAATATGTATTATTGCTCTTTCAAACTTCATTACATAATAAATTTCAGGATTTAATTTTCTTTTTTATACTTGGCATTCTAAGGGTAGGGTTTTGTATGCCTTTGTTTATATTTTCACCTTGGCTAGATGTTATACCTACTTGTATACACCTATGGAGATACTTTTAGAGTTGGCGTTTGACATATTTGCACCCACACTACTTAGGCTTCCTCCTCCATATCCTGCACTAACTCCTATGGAATGAGTTTTAGTTTTAGAGGTGTTTTGTACTGAAGCTACTTTTAGGTTTTTAGTTTTTAGGTTTAGAGTATCTTGTGCGTTTAGGTTTGCACCTTCTACTGTTGTCGTCTCCTCAGTATTTATACTTATGTTTTTAGCATTTAGTTGGGAGTTGGTAGTGTTTACTGCATTTGTGTTTGACTCTGTCTAGTACCCCAGGGCACCATCTCTGGCTTCGCCATTCACCTTGGGACCACTGCACAGTAAAATAGCAAAAACACCCCAATAAATCCCCTAAGAAAAGCACTTTAACAGCACTATTTAGGTAAAATAACTACCATAAATAAGGTAGATACATGGCATTCAAA
>NZ_JABIOQ010000075.1 GCF_018698455.1 Sulfurimonas sp.
ACTTCCAAGAGCGGCAATGGCAAGACCTGCACCAACGGCCGCTGCACTACCACCAGAACTTCCACCAGGAACTCTGTCTGCGTTTATTGGGTTGAGTGTTTTACCATAAAAGCTCGACTCTGTTGTAGAACCCATTGCAAATTCATCCATGTTTACTCTTCCAAAAGGAGAAAGACCTGCCGCAGTAAGTTTATCAATGACGGTTGCGTTGTAAGGAGCTATATAACCTTGAAGGATGTTTGAACCTGATGTTACAGACCAGTTTTTAACTTGTATATTATCTTTTATAGCGATAGGTACACCATCTCCAACATTATTAACATCTATGTAAGCGTTTAATTCAGGTTGTGCCCCAATTTTAGCTTTAAGTTCATCTTTAAATTTGTTTAATTCTTCTGTTGATAATGTGAGAGCTTTTTTTAATGTAATCACTAAATTTCCTATCTATTTTAATTAAAGTAATTGTATCTAAATGTATATTTAAGGAGTATTAACAAAGTATCTCATGTTAATGTCTGCTAGTCTATCACCCCATGCAATGTAAGTAATTTTTCGTCCTTGTTCTACATATATATGATTGTCTAAGAAGTAGTGTTCAAGTATATTTACAATGTTGGTAGTTTTAGGAACTGTAACAATCCAGACAAAACCAATCACTTTTAGTGAAGGTATCTCTTTACGGCTTCTCATGATGTCTCGTAACTCCGTTTCTATAACAGTACTACTGTCTACATCAGTAAATTTTGACAACTCAACTAGTGCTTCAAAGTTGTCCTCATCTGTGACTTTTTTCCAACGGTCATGTGTGAATTTTTCTTTAAAATTGTAGTCGCCATTATGTTTCTTTTTGAGACAAAGACAATAGGCAGTTTTAATTGAAGTGGGTATATTTTCGACTAAATGATTTATCTCTTTTTGAGTATAACTATTTTTTGAAAAACCCTCTTCGTTAAAAAAGTTTACATTCTCTAGATTTTTTAGACTTTCTTCATCTGTAACTCTGTTGATTTCATTAACAATTGCAATAGGGTAGTTTGCAACCCAAGTCCAAGAGCTGTTTTTTGTGAGAAACTCAATTGTCTTCCTGCTGTTTTGTATGCCATTGTGTATATCGGATATTATTTTTTTCATAAAAATAGTATATCAAATTACTTTTGAGATAGAAGAAGAAAAAGGCTATTTTAGGAATATTTTAAGTTAAAATATAGATAAATGTATAAATTTTAAAGTATCAACTTGCTATAGTTTCATAAATTTAAAGGTGATTAAATGAAATTAATAATTTTTACACTCCTTATCGTTCACAATCTTTCAGCACTCGTCTCAATTTCTCCTGTTGAAATAGGTAAGAAAGCTGGACTTTCTTTTAAAATAGAAGCTGGATTTGAAACAAAAAGAGGTAATACTGACAAAGACAACTATCAAGGATCCTCGCGAGTTACATATGATGAAGCAAAAGAATATGTAGTTTGGACAGAATTTTCAGGTGAATATGGCGAGTCAAATACAGTGGCAGATACAAATAAAGCTTTTGGACATCTGCGTTTGATTCATAGTCTAGGGGATAATGACAATTTAAGATACGAGATATTTTCTCAACTCGAAAGTGATGAGTTTAGGTTGATAAATAGTAGGCTACTAGGTGGAATAGGTTTACGGTATCGACTTTTGAATAGTGAAGAAAGAGGAAAAGGCTTTTTTGGTCTTTCAATATTTCATGAAGATATAGAATATAAAGAGCCCAATGTAAATTCTAAAGAAGAAAACCAAAGGTTAAATGTATATCTTTCTTATAGCATTAAATTAGAGAAGAGTGCTGCATTCTCATATGTACTCTATTATCAACCAAAAGTTGATGATTTTAGTGATCATATTGTGACAAATGACTTTGAAGTAAAAGTCAAGCTTTATAAGGCACTTGATTTAAAGTTAAATGTTACATACAATATAGACAATGTACCTCCTGAAGGTGTAGTTAAGTCAGACTTTACACAAAGAACAACACTGGTTTTAAGCTTTTAGATTAATAAAATAAATTATATAAGGGAAGCAGATGAGAAATATATACTTAATAATTGCCAAACAAATTGTAGATGAAGCTGGTAGAATTATACGAGAAGCTAGAGAAACAAATACTTTTAGTTTTGAGTTTAAAGAAGATAATACTCCCATCAGTAACCTTGACCAACAGATTCAAGACTATATGACAAAGCGTTTAAAAGATAATTTTGATATTCAGGTTATGGGAGAAGAAAAT
>NZ_JABIOQ010000076.1 GCF_018698455.1 Sulfurimonas sp.
ATAATTGACTCTCGCTCCTTTAGGAATGAAGTCACATTATTAAGTCTTGATGTTATTGCTATATCTGAAAATGTGTTATTTGTGTCTTTAAATGCCATACTATCACCTTATTTATAGTAGTTATTTTAGCTAAATAGTGTTGTTAAAGTGCTTGTTTTAGGGAGTTGTTTGGGATATTTTTAGGTGCTTTACTGTGCAGTGGTCTCATCATCTTTTTACTTATTTATTTTTTATGATATAATCATAAAATGCTCAAAACAATCACAAATAAACTTTTTTATATTATATTTATGCTTCTTCTGATATCTCTCATATCTTTTATAGCTATTCACCTTGCACCCTCATCTTTTTTTGGGGCAGGCGAACTTAATCCAAATATGACAAAAGAGGCTATAGCTAAACTGCAACATATATATGGACTAGATAAACCTTTGTATATGCAGTATTTTGATTGGGTTATAAATATAGTGAGACTTGATTTTGGAATCTCTTTTGTAACTGGACAGGATGTAAGTAGTGAGATATTTAAACGCTTACCTATTACACTATTTATTAACGTCATTACTTTAGTTTTTGTATTTCTAATTTCATTGTATTTAGGAATTAAATCGGCTCTTTTCTATGAAAAAAAAGAAGATTATTTTATAAGACAACTTTCTTTAGTCTCTTTTTCTATGCCATCTTTTTATCTAGCACTGATGTTCATTATATTTTTTTCCATAAACTTAGAACTCTTTCCAATTGCTGGAGTTCATTCAGTAGAAGAGAAAGAGGGCATCGAAAATATACTAGATATGGCATGGCATTTAACATTGCCTATTTCTGTTGTGATTTTTGGTGGTTTAGGAAGTATGATTATTTATATACGTTCGCTTAGCTTGGAGATATTAAAAAGTGATTATTATTATTTTGCACTCTCTCGAGGGATTAAAAAAAGAGTATTACTGCGTTTTTATATATTGCCAAATCTTTTACCACCTATCATTACCCTCTTAGGGCTTTCTCTACCAGGTATTATTGGTGGAAGTGTAATCCTAGAATCTATTTTTGCTATAGATGGTATGGGACAGCTTTTTTTTATGTCAGCTTTAAGTAGAGATTATCCTATTATTATGGGTATACTTATCATTACTGCTTTTTTAACATTGTTAGGAAATATGGTAGCGGACCTAGTTTTACTAAAACTAAATCCATATATGAAACGCGGGTAAGAGTAGACTCTTTTTCTTCTTCGGATGTGGTGCTTTAGCTTCACCAAAGGGTGAGTCTGAAACCACACATCCGAGTTTTATACAGTTCTTAGAATTTTTATTTAACTAAAGAGTGCTTTTAGTGCATCGACACCATCTTTTTTCTCTTCAATTTCGCCATCTTCATTAGTCACTGCATCACTTTCAACAAGTTCTATCTGCATACCTGTAAGCATAGAAGCAAGACGAATATTTATACCACTTTTACCGATAGCTTTTGCTTTTTGATCAGCTGGAAGAGTGATGATTGCTCTTTCATTTTCGCCATCTTCATTTTTGATAACTTCAACATGTGAGATGATAGCTGGACTCATAGTACGAGATACAAAAAGTTCAGTAATACTTGTGTACTCAATACAGTCAATATTTTCACCGATAAGCTCATCACTTACCGCGTTTATACGAACTCCTTTAACACCAACAGTTGCACCAACGGCATCAACTTGTGGATGAGTACTAAGGATTGCTATTTTTGCACGCTCACCTGGTATACGAGCTGCTTTTTCTATGATAACAGTTCCTTCAGCTATTTCAGGAACTTCAAGTGCAAGAAGGACTTCTAAAAACTTAGGTGAAGTACGAGAAAGTTCTATTTGGATTCCATTTTCTTTGTCCATGTTTACACGACGAACAACAGCTTTAATGTGGTCACCAACATCAAAGAACTCACCTTTTATACGGCTTTTCATTGGTAAAACAGCACGAATCTCATCAATGTCTATATATGTAGCATTGCTAGAGTCAACGCGAGTTACACGTCCGCTTACTAAAGTGCCTATTTTTGATTGGTACTTGTTATAAACTTCATCTTCAACTAAACGCTGAATATGAAACTCTATTTCACGGTGAAGTTGAGATGCACCGGTTCTACCATAGTCTTCAAGTTTATGTTCAATTTGTAGTTGATCGTCAAGTTCTACTTGATCATCATATTCTCTTGCTTCAGTTATAGGAATATAAGCAGGTGCCAGCTCTTCATCTAAAAGTCTTTCATCCTCATCTTTAACAACAGTAATAGTTTGCACTATTTGAATACTTTTCGTTTCATCATTAACCTGTGCTTCAAATGCGAAGTTTCTATCTATAACTCTTTTTGCAGCTTGTACAAACGCAGTCTTTAAAGATGCTAAAACTTTTTCAGGTTCTAGACCCTTTTCATGTGCTATTGCTTCTGCAATGTCTAATATTTTTTCCATGGTTATATCCCTTAATATTATTGATTTTCCCAACAAGTCATTTAACAGTTATAAGTAGTTTCTTGGGGATTTATTTATAAGTATGTAATTGTACTTAAATACAACTAAAAACATCTTTAACCCAAATTTTATGACTTTTTAACTATAATGCAAGAATTATAAAACCCAAGGAAATATCATGGATTTAAAGTTTGCAAGAACAGATATAAACGAAAAAGCAAAAAAAGTTGATTTAGCAAAGATAGAAACAGCAGTAGAAAAAGAAGATAGCATAATTTTTTACTTCGACAGAGATAACTCTCACAAAGACTTACTGACTCTTCAAGATCATTTTGAAGCAAAAGGTAAAAGTTTTTATATGAGTGAAGTGAAATTTGGTCTATCAGATAATGATTATATGTACCAAGTTCACATAATGAGCTAGAGGCTCGTTGATATAATGCCAAAACTATTTATCCAAACACTCGGTTGTGCGATGAACTCTCGCGATTCTGAACATATGATAGCCCAGCTAAAAGAGAAAGAGGGTTACTCTACAACAGAAGATTTTAGAGAAGCTGACCTGATTTTGATAAATACGTGTTCGGTTAGAGAACGCCCGGTTCATAAGTTATTTAGTGAACTTGGTGGCTTTAACAAACATAAAAAACCATCTGCAAAAATAGGTGTTTGTGGCTGTACAGCTTCACATCTTGGCGAAGAAATAATCAAGCGCGCTCCTTATGTAAATTTTGTATTAGGTGCTAGAAATGTTTCTCGTATTACTGAAGTTCTCCACAAAGACAAGGCTGTTGAAGTAGATATAAACTATGATGAGAGTGAGTTCGCGTTTGACGACTTCCGTACTTCTACTGTTAAGGCTTTTATTAACATCTCTATAGGGTGTGATAAATCATGTACATTTTGTATAGTGCCTAAGACTCGTGGTGAAGAGATTTCTATTCCTGCTGATTTAATTGTTGGGGAAGCCCGAAAAGTAGTAGCAACTGGTGCTAAAGAGATTTTTCTTTTAGGACAAAATGTAAATAATTATGGTCGCCGTTTTTCAGGTGATGTTGAGAAGATTAATTTTACAGGACTTCTTCGTCAATTATCAGAAATTGGGGATTTAGAACGTATTCGTTTTACATCTCCACATCCTTTTCATATGGATGATGAATTCATTGAAGAATTTGCTAGAAATCCAAAAATATGTAAATCAATGCATATGCCACTTCAAAGTGGTTCAACAAAAGTACTCAAAGACATGAAACGCGGCTACACAAAAGAGTGGTTTATTAACAGAGTTGAAAAATTACGTAAAGAAGCTCCAGATGTTTCTATAAGCACTGATATTATCGTCGCGTTTCCAGGTGAAAGCGATGAAGATTTTGCTGAAACTATAGATGTTATGAAAAAAGTTAAATTCGACCAAATATTTTCTTTTAAATATTCTCCAAGGCCACATACTGAAGCTGAGCATTTTACAAATGAAGTTGATGGAGAAGTTGCATCGGATAGACTTGCATATCTTCAAACACTCAATAACGAGATTATTGATGCTTTGAAACTTCCTTTGATTGGAAATATATACAGAGTTTATTTTGAAGAACTTATTCGTGATAATTATGTCTCTGGAAGAAGTGACAATAACCATGTTGTTAAGGTTAAAGGTTCAGAAGAACTTCTTGGAGAATTCAGAGAGGTTAAAATTACAGCTACAGGCCGTACAATTTTAACAGGCGAGATAGTTGCTTAAAAAACTACTTCGCTCCCTTGCAACACTTTGTGTTCCATTTATTGGGGCACTACTTATTCGTTTTATACACCTCACAAACAAAAAAAAGTTTTACGGTCCCCAAACTTTAGGTGATGATAACTTCATTATGGCCTGTTGGCATGGTGAACTTTTGATGATTCCATATGCTTATAAAAGATATAGAAAAACACCTAATGTTAAGCTCATAATTTCTGATCATTTTGATGGTACACTTATAGCAAAAACTTTAAGTCACTTTGGTTTTGATACTATACGGGGTTCTAGTACAAGAAATGCAGCAAGAGCACTTTTGGGTGCTATAAAAGAGCTTAAAAGTGGTTGCGACCTAGGAATTACTCCTGATGGTCCAAAGGGTCCTAGACATGAAGTCGCTGATGGCATAGTTGTAATGGCACAAAAAGCAAAGGTTAAAATAGTAGTTGTAGAGATTAAGTCATCTTCCTATTGGCAACTAACGTCTTGGGATAAATTTGTTATACCAAAACCATTTGGCTTGATCTCTTACTATATAAGTGATATGATAGATGTAAGTGAAATGGATTTAGCTGATGCTAAAGAGCTCATACAGAAGAGGTTGTTAACACATGAAAAGTAAGTTTTTATTTCCCCTTATCGCCTTTGGAATGGTTGGATTTATGGGTGTGTACTTTATAATTAATCCTTCTTATCAGAAGTCTATACAAGCAAAGTACTACTTCGAGATGGCTGAGTATAAAGAAGCATATAGTTTAGCAAATGAAGCCTTTAGTATGGATGTATATAACCGAATGGCTTCAACTATTATGGCACAATCAAAGACCTCAATTTTATATGTAAATTATATAGCTCAAGCAAAAGAATATATGCTAGCAATCAATAAAATAGCGATAAAAGATGAAATTTCAACTGCTGATAGAGTACGGATAAAGATAATGAGTGAAATAGTAGTTGATTCTTATGTAAAGCTCGCACCGAGTGTTTTAACAGACAAAGTACTTGTTAAAGATGCGGCAAAGCATCATGATGAATTTGAGAAGCTTCTTGAAAAAGTTACTAGATAAAAAACGAATCTCTTTTTTAGAGTATTTAGAAGAACATAGAGGGTATTCTGATCTCACAATTAAGAGTTATGATAGTTCCATTAGAGAAGCCCTTGAGTATATAGAAATTTTAGAAGAAAAAGAACAAACCATATTTGATTTAATGCCTCTGCGAATCTATATATCAGAGCTTAATTCCAAAACAATCAGTAAAAAACTCAGTGCAATTAGAAGTTTTAGAACATATTTAAATGAGAATGGCATGAATATTATTCTCAAATCTGATGATAGTGTTAAAACTGCAAAGACTCTTCCCAAACCAATTTCTCATAAATATATAATTGAAGCACTCAAAGAGAGTAATTTAGAAGAAAAGTTAGTCGTTACGATGCTTTATACTTTAGGTCTGAGAGTTTCAGAACTTTCATCCCTTAAAATAGAAGATATTAGTGAAGAATGGATTAGAGTTTTGGGAAAAGGACAAAAGCATCGCGATATACCACTTTTAGCCTCTACTAAACTACTTATTGATGAATATTTATCAACAATTACTATAAATAAATTTCTTTTTGAAAAAAAAGGCGAAAAATTAAGCGAAAATAGTTTAAGATATACGGTTAATAAAGTCTTTAAGGGTGTATCATTAAAAGTGTCTCCTCATCAGCTTCGACATTCGTATGCAACTGCTCTTTTAAATAGCGGTGCACCGATAGTGGATGTGAGTGAATTACTTGGACATGCATCCATGGCTACAACACAAATATATACTAAATTAGGCAGTGCATTGAAACAACAAAATTATCACAAAGCACATCCATTATCTAAGGTTAGTGGGTAGTGCTCGGTAAATTTTTCGAATCCTTATATAATAAAGTATTTGTCAACATTGTTATTCAAGGGTCAATTACCAGTATATATATGCAAGAATGCTCTAAAAAAGATGTACTTCGCACAGTACAGCAGGATTTTAATACTTTAACTGTTAACGAAGAGATACTTAGCTTCGTTTCTTCTTACATTAAAGAAACTCCATTCTACTATGTAGCTATTTTAGATATGTCAACAGAACAAGGGGCAGTTCCTACTTGTGATAAAAATCGTGTCTCTTTTTTTCATAATATGACTTCATCTGAGTATAAGTGTAAAGACGAGAAATGGACATACTACACTGGGAAAGTAGAACTTTATGGAATTGAAAAAAACTATAAAGAAGTAGGTCTTGATTTTATTTTTTCTCCTTTTACCTTAGTAAGCAATTTTTTTAAAGATAAGATTAATTCGGATGTGGCCCTATATATTCTTGCTGAAGAGAATACTCTTTCTTTATGCATATTTGAACACTCTGAACTTCTTTTTGCCAAATACCTAATAGTAAATACTGTGGATGCTGGTACTTATGATATGTCTGATGCTAGTTTAGAGCTCATAAATGAAGGTGTTAATCTTGATGAAGTAAATGCTCTTGAGGAGATGGAAGACCTAGACGACCTGGACGACTTTGGAGATATTGAAGATTTAGATGGAATCGAGGAAATAGATGAGTTTTCTCAAATAAATGAGAATGAAGAAGAGTTCCATGAAGAAGCAATGCTTCCAGAGGGCAATGATGAAAACTTTACTAGAGATTATGATAGATTTACACAGATTCAAGAGACACTTGGTTCTTTTTATAATGATAAAAAGTATGATAGCCAGTTTGTGCAAAGCGTTTATATTGCCGATAGTGTTGGAGTAAGCAGTGAACTCAAAAAATTTCTTGAAGAAGAAATGTTTTTAAGTGTTTATATTAGACATATAGACTTAGGTGAAGAACTTGCTAAGTTATCTAAACTGGAGTTACTAAATGAAGCATAGTTACATAACTCCTAGACATAAAAGTGCTCTAACACAAGACGTGCAACTCCTTTTAAGTTTTTTTACAATTACAATTTTAATGCTCTTTTCTACATATACTTTTTTAATTTATAAAAATTATGTATTTACAAGTGAAAAAGAAACTGTCATTATAGAAAAAAATCAGTTGAAAGTATCACTTAGTAGTATGAAAAGTAAAATAGAATACATAGAGAAACAGAAGATGCTTTCTGAGGGGATTTATACTAAAAATATAGTATTAAAAGACTCTATGGTAAACCTTTTTGATCTCGTGCCTACACGTATTACACTTTCAGAAGCTAAACTTCAGGAAAAAGGACTTATTCTTTATGGGATAACCCCAAATAAAGATGTTTATAACTTTATGCTTCAAGCTCCTTTGCGTTCTATCTTTCACAGAACTTACAGCAGCTTTTATCCAGCTAAAAATGGCTGGTTACACTTTGTTTCAACAAACTATATTGATGAAGAGGATATAGCTAGTGAACATTAATATTCCTCGTCAGTATCTCTATCTATCTGTAATATCGCTATTCTTGTTTATATTTGTATTAGTATTTTCATTTTCAGTTTTAATACCTAATGGAAAAGAGTATCGAATAAAAAGACTTGATGTGAAAAAGCACTATAAAGAACTTCGATCATATAGAAACCTTCATGATGAAACATATAGTATTTTAAAAGAATTGCAAGGGAAAAATGTACGTATAATTACGGCATTTGATACAACTTTTAATCCCAAAAAGTTTGAAAAACAAAATAAAGTTTATTTTTCAGACTTAAGTGTAAAAGAGATTACACTTGAGGAACCACAAGAAGAGTTCGCTGTTTATGAAGTAAACACTAGTTCTCATATTAACTCACCAAAAAGCTTCTATGATTTTTTAGATTCTGTTAATAAGAGCAACTGGATAATTGCTATAAACTTTCCTATTCATTTTAAACGCGATAAGGATATTATCGAGTCATCTTTTACTATGAAGGTTTACTGTAACAATAAAGAAAGAGTCTCACAGGATTCTGTGTCTGTAGATAAATAAGCTCTTAATTTAGGTTCTATTTTTAGTAATCGCATCTTTTCTTTAAACTGTTTCTCTAAACTTACACCCTGAACAAAGGGTACTATAAAAACAAATCCATGCTCTTGATTTATCACATACTTTCTACTAACAACAACTGTTATGTCAATTTTAAGAAGTTTTTTTTCACTAGCAGATATAAGGTATCCAAGAGATTTTAAATGTTTATCTATTGCTAAAATATCACTGCGTTTAGAAGTAGTACTCTTAAAATAAAAAAGTGAATTAATACTCTTAGTATCAGCCTCTTGGATGAGTGTTGCGACATCTTCGTCAAGATACTCAAAACTTTTTTGAATTCCTTTTTTATACTGTTTTAAAAGAGGATTGGCATAATTATGTCTAAACTCGTTACGGCTATACTTTGAATCTGCATTAGTAGCATCTAAAAAGTACTTGATACTGTTAGCATCTAGGTACTCAAGAAGTTCCGCTTTGTCAAGCTGTAGCAGTGGACGTATAAGTGTATAGTGCTCGCGTTTCTCAGTAGCATGCATGCCTGAGAGTTCGACACAACCAGCTCCTCTGCAAAACTGCATTAGCATCCATTCAAGCCTATCACCGAGATGATGTGCAGTTAGAAGGGTAGTGTAACTATGTTCTTTTATTAGTGATTCAAAGAAATCATATCTTATAGTTCTTGCATTTGCTTCAAAGTTCGAACTAATCACAGGTGCCTCGAAGACAAAGCATTCAAAATTATGTTTCGCTGCTAAACTTTGTGCATAGGCAACTTCTTCTTTAGCTTGTAAACGCAAACCATAATTAACAATAGCGATATCAAATTTGATGTTATTTTCTAAAAGTAAAAAGAGTAGGGCAGTTGAGTCAACTCCAGCCGAGTAGGCTAAGAGGTTTTTAGAATCTTGAAGGCTTGTTTTATTTTGTAGCATTATCTACTGTTGCAGTTAAAATATCCCCAACAATGTCTGTTATTTTAGCTTTGTAAACTTTAGTGAATTCTAGTTCATTTGTATCATTGGTTCTATCATTTACATATACTTCACCATCAATATCTGGTGCCCACATAAGTTTACGTGCAGAAAGTAAAAACTCATGCTCATCACTCTCTCCATCAATGACAATGTCACATTCTGTACCTATGTCGGCTTTAAGTGACTTAAGTGTACATTCACGAGCTATATCACCTAGTGTTTGTGCTCTTAGGGCTCTGACATCGGCAGGTACTTTCGCATTCATATCGTAAGCTGGAGTTGTCTCTTCATCAGAGTAGTCAAATACATTGATACGATCAAAACCAAAAGTTGATGCGAACTCACACATTTCATCAAACATCTCTTGTGTTTCATTTGGATGACCTACGATGAAACTTGTACGGACAAATGAGTTTGGTAAGTTTCTCATAAATTGAAGTAATTCAATAGTTTTGTCCTTACCAAACCCACGTTTCATAAAACGCAGCATATCATCGTTAATATGCTGAATAGGCATGTCGAAGTAATTATGAAAAACGTCACTTTTAGCAATATTTTTTAGAAGTGCCATACTTGTTGTGGATGGATAAAGGTATAATATACGTGCAGATGTCACACCTTCAATAAGTTCAACACGTTGAATTAGAAGTGATAAACCGTCTTTTATATTTTTGTCACGAAGAAAAGAACTTGAATCTTGAGATACAAATGAAAAGTCATAATAACCTTTTTTCACAAGTCCTTCAACTTCTTTAGCAATAGAATCTAGGTCCCGTGAGTTAAGCTTCCCTTTAAAAGAGGGAATTGCACAAAAACTACAAGCCTGATTACACCCTTCTGAGAGTTTTATGTAAGCATGGTAAGAAGAACCTGTAACAACACGCTCTGCTCCATCTATAAGATAAACTTCATCTGAAAATCTACTTTTTTTCTCTACTAAAAGTTCATCTATCTTGTCATAATCACCAACACCTGTGAAAATATCTACTTCAGGCATCTGCTTAACAAGATCATCTTGGTAGCGCTCACTTAAACATCCTGCCATAACTAAAAGAGAGTCCTCTTTTCTAGCATCATGGAGAGAGAGGACAGTGTTTACTGATTCTTCTTTTGCAGCATCGATAAATCCACAAGTATTTACTATGATGACATCTGCTTCTTCGTTGTTATCAGTGAGTTCAAAATTCTGGAGTTTACCCATCATTACTTCGGTGTCAACAAGGTTTTTAGTACATCCAAGAGAGACTATGTGGAGTTTATTGCTCATTCTTACTTCTTTATAAATCATTTTTGTAATTATACCCTATAATACTCAGATGAAAATATATGATGCAATTATTCTTGGTGCAGGTGCTAGTGGACTTATGTGCGCAAGTAATATTGGTAAGAAAAAAAGTGTAGCTGTTATAGAAGTAAATGACAAAGTTGCTAAAAAGTTGAAAGTTTCTGGCGGTGGGAAGTGTAACATCACTAACACAAGAGTAGAACTCGATAATTTTGATGGTGATAAAGAGCTTTTAGATTATTCACTAAAGAGATATTCTCGTGACAATTTATTAGAATTTCTAGATAGAAATAGGGTAGAGTTAGAACTAAGAAAAGGAAGATATTACTTTTGTCAAACAAGCTCTGATGAGATAATTGATGTTTTGAAAAATGCTAGTAAAAACTCAGAGATAATACTAAACACAAAAATAATCCAAGTGACAAAAGAGAATGAAATTTTTGAAGTGATAACAGATAAGGACAATTATACTGCCCACAATGTTATAGTAGCAACAGGTGGAAAAAGTTTTCAAACTCTTGGTGCCAGTGAAATAGGCTTAGACATCGCAAAAAATTTTGATATAAAAGTGAAAGAATTTACTCCTGCACTTGTTGGACTGACCGTTCAAAAAGAGCAATTTTGGATGAGAGAGCTCAGTGGACTAAGTTGTTATGTAAATATAAGAGTAGAAGATAGACTGCTAAAAGAAGAAATGCTTTTTGCTCATAAAGGTATAAGTGGACCAGCAGTACTTTCTGCTTCACTTTATTGGAAAAAAGGAAACATAAGTATAGATTTTCTTCCCGAGCAAAACATAGTAGAACTCCAAAATGGTAGTAAAAAACTTATTAGCTCTGTTATACCTTTAGCAAAGAGACTCTCAAAAGCACTTTTAAATGCAGTAGGTGTCGAGGATAAAGAGTGTAGAAAACTAAGTAAAAATGACCTTGAGCAACTAAAAAAGATTCATGACTATAGTTTTTCCCCCGCAGGCAACTTTGGTTTTACAAAAGCAGAGGTAAGCAGAGGAGGAGTCTTGTGCGAAGAGATAGATAAAAAGAGCTTAGAATCTAAAAAAGTCAAGGGACTTTACTTTATCGGTGAAGTTGTCGATATTACGGGTGAATTAGGTGGATATAACTTTCAGTGGGCATTTTCGAGTGCTTATGTTTGTGCAAAAGCAATTAAATAGTATTCTTTAAAGATTACTTTATATATAAGAAGTTATAATGACCAAAATGAAATATTAAGGAATTCAATATGAATTTAGGAAAACTGTTTTTAAGTGGGATATTGTTGTCTCTTATGTTTTTGTTATCAGGATGTCAAGGGAACAATAGTGATGGCTTAGAAATTGACTCAAATATAACAGTAATCGTACCTGACATTGACACAAATGCCTCGAGTGTTGCTTTAACTGTTGTACTTCCCGTGTCTTCAACTGTTTTAACAACAAATAATCAAGTTGTAAGTATAGATGTTAGAGTATTTGATTCGGCTAATAATCCATATTCAACAGGTGTAATTACAAAAGTAAATCCGGATGACGTACTAGTGGGTAGAGATATAGGAAGTTTTGATAGAATTACTTCTACATTAACGAATGGGGTAGCAACATTTGCATACACTGCACCAGATAGTTTGGATGCAAACAATTCAAACATATCTTTTGGGTTCTATCATGACTCTAATAGTTCTAATCTAAAATTGTATACAATGTCCATCGTCCCTGAAGTGAATCAGACGATTTTAACAAACTATAGCTTAAAAAATAGTAATCCAAGTGATGTAAATATGGATTTGCAAAGTAGTAAAACTTTTTCCTATACAGTATTTGATGGATCAAACAGCGCAGTGCCAGATTCAAATATGACAAAAATAACTGTTACATCGTTAAATCCGAGTCTTGTTAGCTTACAAGATAGCTTTGGAAATGCTGGAAGTAGTTTAAGTGTTAACAATAAAAATAGTTTTACAGTTAATCTTGTGTCCAACACGAGTTCAGGACTAGTTCCAATAAAAGTGGATGCTACATTCAGTGATGCAAATGGAGATGAACAAAACATAACGGAAATATTTAATTCTGTTGTCTTTTCTGGACCTGCCAGTGCGATTAGTTTATCATATGCGAGTACGGAGCAGGATGCTCAAAACGCAAAATTTATAGAGAAATGGATAATTACAGTAACTGATAAATACAGTAACCTAGTAAATAACGCACCTGCGGTATCGATGGGAATGATTGCTGGATATACTAAGAGTTCAGCAGCGACAGCAAATGTAGCGAATTATCTACATTTTGTACCCAATGTAGCTGAAAGTGGAACTATTGACGCAACAAATGATAATTTTACAGCTGGAAGTACAGCTTTTAGTAATGTAGATCAAACAAATGATATTTTAGTTACTTATGGAACGGGGTATAAGTATAATGCATCTGGAAAGTGGGATATATCGACAAACTCTGCTGCTGTACTAGATTTAATAGACGACTACAATAGTACTAATACATCAGGTTTAGGTTTTGCAGTTGGTAATAATCAGCGTGAAGACACCTGTGATATTGGAGGAAAGTGGATAGCTAATGTCTATCCTGAGGATAATAATTATACTATTGGAAGTCTTGGAACATTAGAAATAAATGTTGCATATGATTACTATCTGGTAGGTAAAAGTACTATGTTATGGGTTAATCTTGTTGGAATACAAAATAGTACGAACGAGACAATTAGAATAGGTGAAGCACGAAAAGTTAATTTAAGAGGACAAGGTTTAACGAGTACAAGCATTAATTATAATAAAGGTTTTACCGGTGTTGTTAGATTGGATATATCGATTGAAAATACTGTAGAATGGTATTACAATTCAAATTTTGAATATGATGCTGAAGTGACAGGAGATGATACAAACTGGAGTGTTTCAGGCACTTCAATGGATAATAATATCACTTCTTGTTTACATAATGGTGTAGGATATGTTGACATAAATATAACGTCATCTCCAACAAATGGGGGAGTGATTAGCTTAACTAATGTACTTCCAAGCTCAGAATTTTAGATTAAAAGGAAAAAAATGATAAAAAATAAATTACAAAAAGCTATTATTAGTGTTGCTTTCATTGCAACATCTTTAGTTGCTAGTGACTCAAGTACAAACTCGTTAGTTGGTATTGAGGGTGGTTACAGTTCAGTAGGTTATGAAAATACAACAACACCAAATCAGTATACTGCTGGAATTGGTCAGTTAGGTCTTAAACTTGGTGCCGAATCTAAAGATTATAGAGTATTTTTAAGTGGGAGATATCTAGTTAGTGGTGATGGTACATTTGATTATATAGCTGCATATGGTGGAGAGCTTCAGTATAAGTTTAATATCTCTAAGGCATTTGATCTTTTCATAGGTGTTAATGGTGGTGTTGCTAGTATGAAATTTACAGCAGAAGGTGAGACCGCTTCAAGAACAATTTCAGATCCATTTGTAGGTGGTGATCTAGGTGCGAATATTCATCTTGGTAAAACTACAGATTTAGAATTTGGGGGAAGAGTTCTAAGTATTCAAGCTACAAATGACAAGCCTGCTGCTTCTTATTTGGTAGGAAATATGTTTACTGGGTATGCAAGTTTAATTTTTAAATGGCAAATGGACTAACTTTCAGCTTTAGTACTTATAAACTATAATGTTTATAAGTATTCTTTTTCTCTCGTTTAATCTTACTTTATAAAAACTTCGTTATAATTTCAATATCAATTTTTAGTAGGGAAATCCTAGCATTTATGTGTGGGTTGCTGAATGGTTTATTCATTCGGTTACGCTATCCGAAAAATATTGTAATAATTTAAAACGGAGAAACTTATGAAAAAAGTTCTATTTTTAATGCTAACTCTTGCTACTGCTGCACTTGCATCTGACGGTGATGTTGCTAACCAAACTCTAAAAGCTTACTCAATGATCGCCGCTGGTCTTGGTCTTGGTCTTGCTGCTCTTGGTGGAGCTATAGGTATGGGTCATACTGCTGCTGCTACTATCGCTGGTACTGCGCGTAACCCAGGTCTTGGTGCTAAGCTAATGACTACAATGTTCATTGCTCTTGCAATGATCGAAGCACAAGTTATTTATGCACTAGTTATTGCACTAATCGCTCTTTATGCTAACCCATATTTAGGCTAATCTTTAAGATTTAACTAAATATACCTCAGTTCAACTCTTATGAGTTGGACACTTTATACCACTCTTTATATGCGCAGGTGGTGGAACGGTAGACACGCAACGTTGAGGTCGTTGTGCCTTCGGGTGTGGGGGTTCAAATCCCCCTCTGCGCACCATTGGATTTCTAAATCACTTCGTTATTCCAAGCTTCTATAGCATCATTTAAACTATTAAAACTATCTGATTTTCCTATTATAAATATTTCATCAAAAATATAACAAGTTATCCTTGTATTGAGTTCAAGTAAAAACACTGCATACTCTTCATTATTCCTAAAGTTGATAGAAAGTACTCTCATTCCATCGATAATGTCATTGACATTAGGAATATAATCATACTCTGCTTCTAATAGTTTTTTCCCATCACTGATATATGTAGCCATTTGTACCTCTTTTTGTGGAATATTGTATATTACATACGAAAATTGTAAACTATGTAATATTTTAGTGTAAAATAGTTTATCAAGGAAATAAAATAATGAATATTGCAAATAACATAACAGATTTAGTAGGAAATACACCTTTAGTGAGATTAAATACTCCATCAAAATTAACCGGAACAACTATTTTAGGTAAATGTGAATTCATGAATCCGACAAGTTCAGTTAAAGATAGAATAGGACTTAACATGATTAAACGTGCACAAGAATCAGGTCTTATTAAAGAGGGTACAACTATTATTGAGCCTACTAGTGGAAATACAGGTATCGCACTTGCAGCGAACTGTGCCGCCCAGAATATAAAGCTCATCTTGACTATGCCTGAGTCTATGAGTATGGAGAGACGCAACCTTCTTAAAGCCTTAGGTGCACAGCTTGTTTTAACTCCTGCGGCTAAGGGTATGAATGGTGCAATTGTAAAAGCATATGAACTTCAAGAAAGTATTGATAATTCAATAGTGCTTCAACAGTTTGAAAATCCATCAAATCCAGAGATTCACAAGTTAACAACAGCTGTAGAAATTTTAAAAGATACAGATAAGCAATTAGATGTTTTTGTAGCAGGTGTTGGTACAGGTGGAACGATTACTGGTACCTCAGAAGTATTACAAAAGGAGATTCCAGGAATTGTTGTAATTGCTGTAGAGCCTGAAGATTCTGCAATTCTTTCTGGTGGAGCTCCTGGTCCACATAAGATACAAGGTATTGGTGCAGGTTTTGTACCAAAAATTTTAGATACATCAGTTTATAGCGAAGTTATCAAAGTTACAAACGAAGATGCTATGGCAACAGCAAGAATGCTGGCAAAAGAAGAAGGTCTTCTCGTAGGTATTTCTGCAGGTGCCAATGTTTGGGCAACAATGCAAGTGGCTTCAAGAGAAGAATTTAAAGGGAAGACCCTCTTAACTATACTTTGTGACACAGGAGAACGTTATCTGAGTACAGAACTTTTTAGTGAGTAAAAAGTATTTAGAAACTATTAAAGCAAATGATGGAGTTATATATCACATAGAGTTCCATCAGTTGCGTTTAGATACTGCTTTAAATGCAAAAGGCATCCACAATCTCCATATCTTACTTTCTCCACCATCATCAGGCCTCTATCGATGTAGGGTGGTATATGATAAACAAAATATTCAAATTAATTACTTTTCATATGTTAAACGCAGTGTGAAAAGCTTAAAAATTCTTATTGATGATGATATTAAGTATGAACATAAGTATGAAAATAGAGAAAAAATAGACAGTCTTTTTGAAAAAAGAGAAGAGTGCGATGATATACTCATTGTGAAGAATGGTCTTATAACTGATACAAGTATTGCAAATATTGCATTTTTTGATGGAGTAGATTGGATTAGTCCAAAAAAACCACTTTTAAAGGGAACAACTCGTGCACGGCTTTTAAAAGAAAGAAAACTAATACTAAAAGATATAAGAAAAGATGATTTAAAAGCTTTTACAAAAGCAGCACTAATGAATGCAATGATAGATTTTGATATAATTGCAGAAGATAAAATAGAGGAATTAATTTGTTAGAAAAAGTAATAGAAGATAAAAATTTCGCACAGATAATGAAAAAGAGTATTGAAGATGTAGTTATATATTTTTTTCAAACAGAACAAAATTTTGGGATACTTTGTAAAATAGAAGAAGTTGGTTTTGAGCCAGCTCTTCCAGAGAGTATAACTGAAGAGTTTCGTCCTTTAACACTTTTCTTTTTAGCTGGATACACTTTTGATACTGCAAGAGTTGAAGAGGATTTTCTTATTTTTGAAGCTGGTTTTGGAGGAGAGAACTTTGGAAGCGTCGTAAGGGTTCCTCTTCTTAGCATTATGCAAATCATTATAGATGAAACACCTATCTTTATAAACTTATCAGTTTACAAAAACACAGTAGAAGAAGTAAAAAGTACAGTTAAAAACTCTCATGGAGAGAAAAACTCTATGAAGTCTTTTCTGAATAACCCAGAAAATTCTAAGTTTTTAAAATAACTAAGGTTACTAAATCTTAGTTAAAGAGAGTAGAAAACTTACTACATTATCTACAAATGCATCATGCTTTCTCTCTTTGAGGTAAGCGATGTAAAAGTTTCTTGTGATTTTATGATTTTTGAGTCTTGTTTCATGGAGTGTTCCATTTTCTAACTCAGATTTTATTACATGACGAGACATGATAGAAACGAGTTGCTTATCAGAATTCTTATCAGCATGAAGGATAGATTCCTTGATAGCAGTTTGACTTGCAAGTACAGCTATCACATTGAAGTTCTTACACTGTACACCCATCTCTTCAAATACTTCTGAGGTGAGCTTTCTTGTATGTGACTCTTCATTTCTACAAATCCAATCAAATTGAAGTAACTCCTCTGCATTTAGATTCTTTTTGAGTGGCTTATTTGAAAAAACAACAAGTTCATCTTCAACCCATTCTCTATAAATGATGCCATCTCTAAAGATAGGAGATTCAATGAGTGCAACATCTATCTTTCTATCTTCAAGTTGATCAATGATGTTTGAAGAGATATCAACATTCATAAATACTTCGTTATTAATACGTTTTTTAATGTCACTTAAATAGTTCGGGAGAACATAATTTCCAATTGCAAAAGAAGAACCCATTACAAATGTAAATTCTTTATTTATAATTCTCAGAAGCTCTTTCTCACTACCCTGAATAGCTTTTTCTAATCCTAAAGCAATTCTATAAAGGTCTTCACCTTCTTTCGTAAGAATTATTCCATTCTTTTTTCTATCTACGATTTTAGTGTCAAGATAGTCTTCTATAAATTTTATTTGTTGTGTTACTGCTGGTTGTGATATACCTAGTTTAGCGGAAGCCTTAGAGAAACTTTTCTCTTTGATAACCATTAAAAATGTCTGTAATTTAGCAAAGTCTTTTAACATAATAATTCCTATAAGTTTAATTGATAAATGGAATTATAACGACTAATTATAATTATTACAATACTTTTGTAATAGTCTTTATCTTTTTTAGTTATAATAAAGGTAATAAAATAAAAGTAGTGGGTAGTGATGGAAAAAATATTTGATAAACTCAATGAGTCGCAAGCAAATGCAGTAAAACAGACAGAAGGTCCTGTTCTGATACTTGCAGGTGCTGGAAGTGGAAAAACCACTACTATTATATCGCGTTTAGCCTACCTTATAGAAGTTCTAGGAATTCCTGCATCAAATACACTAACACTTACTTTTACAAATAAAGCTGCAAAAGAGATGAAAGAACGTTCATTAAAAATGATAGAGAACGTAGCATATCCACCTCTTCTTTGTACATTTCACAAGTTTGGACTTCTCTTCTTAAAATTTAATATTCACCTTTTAAAGCGCCAAAATAACTTTGTAGTTATAGACACGGATGATAAGAAACGTATTATTAAAAAGATAAATAATGAATTACCAACACCACTTATTGCAAGTGAGATATCAAGATATAAAAACTCACTTTTAACTCCTGATGATGCCTACAAACAAGCAGAGCTATTTAACTATAAGCAGATAGCCGAGGTTTATCGTGACTACGAGAAGTACCTAAATGAAAATAACCTCGTAGATTTTGATGACCTTATTGCTCTCACATATAAACTTTTAAATGATAACCCTGAGTTAGCAGAAGCTACATCTAAAAAATACCAGTACATTATGATAGATGAGTATCAAGATACGAATGAGTTGCAGTTAAAACTTATTCAAAAGCTTTGTACAACACATAACAATATTTGTGTAGTTGGTGATGATGATCAGAGTATTTATGGTTGGCGTGGAGCACATATTAGAAATATTATGGAGTTTCACGAAGACTTCCCTGGTACACATGTTTTTAAACTTGAAGAAAACTACCGTTCAAGATCCCCAATACTTAAAGTTGCAAATGCACTTATAGAACATAATCGCTCGCGTTTAGGCAAGAAGCTTATAGCAACACGTGGTGATGGAGAAGATGTCACTATCTTGAACTCAAATGATGAAAATGAAGAAGCAAGAAAAATCGCTCTAAAAATAGAGAAACTTTTAGCATCAGGGGTAAGTGCAGCTGAGATAGTTGTCCTTTACCGTGTGAATGTTTTAAGTCGTTCCATCGAAGAGGGCTTAAATCGTTCAGGTATAGGATATAAACTTGTTGGAGGCTTACGCTTTTATGACAGAGCTGAAGTTAAAGACCTTATATCTTACATACGAGTCATCACAAACAACCATGATGACTTTTCACTTAAACGCATAGTAAACAAACCTAAACGCGGTCTTGGTAAAGCAAGTGTAGATAAACTAGAACTTGCAGCTCATGCACATGGTACTTCAATATATGAGTACATAAAAACTGCTGACACAGCGACACTAGAATCACTCGTTAGAAAGAAAAATACAGTTACTTTAAGACAATTTATAAAAGACATCGAAAAAGTAGCGATAGTAGCTACTGAATCTACTTATGAGTTCATAGATGTTTTAGAAGAGACTTTTCATCTTAAAGATATTTATAAGGGTATGCAAGACGAGGCCGATAGAGTTTTAAACATTGACGAATTTTATGGATTGTTCCGTGATTTTGTAAAAACACAACCAGAATCAAGCTTAGATGAGTTTTTAAATGAACTCACACTACAGAGTGAACAAGACCAAGTAGAAGGTGAATCTATCTATATGATGAGTATTCATGCTTCTAAGGGACTTGAATTTGAGCATGTATTTATTATAGGACTTGAAGAAGGTTTCTTACCACTTCTAGGTGATGGAAGTGACTTAGAAGAGGAACGACGTTTAGGATATGTGTCTATGACTAGAGCAAAAGACACACTGACACTTTGTCATGCCGGGAGTCGCTTCTATAAAGGAAGAAGAAGTGAACTACAAAAAAGTCGTTTTTTCAATGAAACAGGCTTGTGTCAGGGTTCCCTTACTGTAGAAAAAAACACTGCGTTTAAAAAAGGCGACCTTGTCAGACATAAAATATTTGGAACTGGGCGTGTGACTGGTGTTATGAAAACAGGAAGAGAATTTAAACTAAATATAAACTTTGCAGGAACGTCTCGCGACATACTCGCATCTTTTGTAGAGAGACTATGAATCTCTTATTTGTAGCATATAAACCAACAGATACAAGCTCAAATAGATTTCTTTCCTCTCTTAAACGTAAGTACGATAACAAAAAAGCAGGGTTTACAGGAACACTTGATCCTTTTGCTAAAGGTGTTCTCATCATAGGTTTTGGTGTTTATACAAAACTCTTTCGTTTTTTAGATAAAACACCGAAGTCTTACCGTGCAACTTTATGGCTAGGAGCCAACAGTGACTCTCTAGATACTGAAATGATTGAAAATGTCGATATTATAAAAGAGATCACTGAAGAAGAAGTATTAAAGTGTATTAAGTCTTTAGAGGGTGAGTTAGAGTACGAACCTCCTATATTTTCGGCTAAACGAATTAATGGAAAGAGGGCTTACGATTTAGCTCGAGCTGGTGTTGAGTTTTCACTGAACAAGATCAACTCTACAATCTATGAAGCTAAACTTATTCACTATAGACACCCTTTTGTAACATTTGAAACGACAGTGAGTGAGGGAACATATGTTCGTTCACTTGGCCGTATAATCGCTCAGAATCTCGGAGTAGAGCACGGTAGTTTAAGTTCTTTAGAGAGATTAAATGAGGGTAGTTTTCGCTATGATAATGAAAAGCCCTTAGATATAAAAAAGTCTTTAAATATACCAATGAATTACTACTTGGGTGATGAAGACAATATAAGATATGGAAGAGTTCTTGCTTTAGAAGACTTTAAGATTAAAGAGAATGGAACATACTGGTTAGACAACGGAGATAATATCTCTGTGATTAGATTAATAGACAATCAAGTAAAATATGAATTAGGGAGAATACCATGTTAGTACTATCAAGAAAATTAGATGAATCAATAGTAATAGGTGATAATATAGTCATTAAAGTTGTTTCTATTGATAATGGTGCTGTTAAACTTGGGATAGAAGCACCAAAAGATATATCAATTATCAGAGATGAGTTAATTCAAGAAGTGAAAAAGAGTAATATCGCAGCAGTCCATAAAATGGACGAATCTACAATTAGTGAACTTAGTAAACTACTTGGAAAATAGTAAGTAATGAAAAAGTATAAGGCTTATGCAAAAGTAAATATATTTTTAAAGATTACTGGTAAACGCGGTGTGTATCATGAAATAATCTCGCGTTTTATGAAAGTAAGTACACTTTATGATGAGTTAGAGTTTGTTAAAAAAGAGTCTACAAATGCAAGAGAAAATGAATTTAAAATAATAGGTGATTTTTCTTGTGACACAGAGCAAAACACCATATATAAAGCTTATTTTGCACTCAAGCAAGCGACAAACTCAGAGAAGTTAGAACAACTGATGCAAACACATGCTATTAAAGTTACAAAAAGAATTCCAGCATTTGCTGGTCTTGGTGGTGGCAGTAGTGATGCGGCAAGATACCTTAGCATGTGTAATAGTGTTTTAGACCTAGGGTTTAGTCTAAATGAGTTGGCAGAGATAGGTCTAAAAGTAGGAGCAGATGTTCCATTTTTTATCTATGGGTTTGACAGTGCAAATGTGAGTGGTATAGGTGAGGTGGTCGAAGAGTTTAAAGAAGAACTCTTAGAGATAGAAACTTACTCACCAGATATAAAAATAAGTACGCCAAATGTTTACACTATCTACAGAGATGATTTTTTTGCTCCTATTGATGGTTTTAAAACACAAGAGCTCAAAAATATGAGCTCTTTGGATGTATTAGCAGTCATGAGTATAGATGAAGCAAATGATCTGTTTAAACCAGCACTACAAGGTTATAAAGAATTACAGAATCATTATAAGCATGGATATTACTTTAGTGGTAGTGGAAGTAGTTTTTTTAGAGTAAAAAATAGAGAGAGTAAATAATGGGCGAAACAATAGCAAAAAACAAAAAAGCTTACCACGACTTTTTTATAGAGGAAAAGTTTGAAGCAGGACTAGTCCTTATGGGTAGTGAGGTAAAGGGTCTTCGTGCAAAACGAGTCAATTTAAAAGATAGCTTCATAAAGTTTGTAAAAAATAGACCTGTACTTTTTAATGCACATATAGGGCGCTTAGAAACAACACATCATTTTTATGGACATGAGGAAAGGGGTAGTAGAAATCTTTTACTTCATAAAAAGCAGATAGAGAAGATGCTCAAAGCGGTAAATCGTGAGGGGTATACGATTATTCCTTTGCAACTCTACTTTAACGATAGAAACATCGCTAAAATCCAGATAGGTATAGCAAAAGGGAAACAGCAACATGATAAACGCAATGATTTAAAAGAGAAAGATCAGAAACGCGATGTTGCCAGAGCAATGAAAGAGTACTAGTGAAGATTTTAGTCGAATTTATACTGTGCTGTTCTTTTTTATTGGCATTTGATGTTGAGGTATCTGGAGAAGGTGCCTTCAATGGTAAAACAACACTTTTAGAGTTCAAAAACTTTAAAGATATAAAGTATGAACAAGTTCATTATGCTACAAAGAGCTTTCCAATTTTGATAAATCCAAGTAATACAAAAAAATCTTATGCACTGATACCAATCTCTTATTATGAAAAATCAAAAATACAAGAGCTTAAGATAGACTATACTGATAATAATGAACGAAGAACAAAACTACTCTCTATAAATATCAATCAAGTAAAATATGACAAAGAAGAGATACATGTTAACCCATCAAAAGTTAATCCAAAAGCTCCTGATATAAAAAAACTTATAGCACAAGAGTACCATGAGGCTATGAATATTTATGAAACTGTAACTAATAAAAGTTATATAAAAGACCCCTTTATAATGCCAATACAAAGTAAAATAACAAGTGCCTTTGGTAAAGCAAGAGTCTACAATGGTTCACTAAAAGGCTACCATAGTGGAACGGACTTTCGTGCAAAAACAGGAACAAATATATTTGCAGCTAATTGTGGAAAAGTCGTCTTAGTGAAGAATCGTTTTTACTCTGGTGGAACAGTTTTAATTGACCATGGTAGGGGAATATATACCTGTTACTTTCATATGAGTGCATTTAATGTGAAAGAGGGAGAGATGGTGAAACGCGGTGAAATTCTTGGAGTTTCTGGACAAAGCGGTCGTGTTACAGGCCCTCATTTGCATTTTTCAGCTAGAATCAATGCAGTACAAGTAGATCCGCTTCAGCTGGTTTCACTTATGAATAACAAAATATTAAAAGGTAAATAAATGACTATTTTTCAACTCCTTATGCTCGGTGCTTCAGCATTCTTCGCATATAAAATATATGAGCATGTACAGACATTACAAGACCCAGAACAACAAGAAGACGATATGCGAGAAAGCATAGAAGAAGCTCCACGAACAGCAGAATCTTTTTCTACATTTGACTCAAGTGATCTCGTAAATAAAGCCGATGAAGAGATGCAAAATGGTAACCTAGAAAAAGCCTTAGCAATTTATAGTGAAGCAAATATAAAAGAACCGGGGAGCGATGAAACACTCTTTAAAATGGGTTATGTACTAGCACTCCAAGAGAGAAATGATGAGGCATTAGAATACTTTATAGACTCTTTAGAAATTGACAGAGGAAATCCTTTTACTCATTTAGAAATGGCACTCCTTTACATAAAAGATTCTGAATTTGCTTCTGCGAGATTTCATTTAAACCAAGCTCTTGAAATAGACCCTGATTTAGAGAGAGCACAAGAAGAATTAGTAAAGTTAAACGCAGAGAAGTAAAATGAAAGTAGCTGAAGTTTATAAATTTTTAGATTCACTTTCTCCTTTTGACTTACAAGAAAAATGGGATAACTCAGGACTAATGATTGGAAGTTTTGAAGATGAAGTAACTCAAGTTGCTCTGAGTATAGATGTCGATGAACAACTGATAGATTCTTTGGAAGAAAACACACTTCTAGTGACTCATCATCCTATCATTTTTGGTGGTTTAAAAGAACTCGATTTTGGAAAATATCCTGCAAATTTAATTCAAAAAATGATTCAAAAAAATATATCAAATATTGCAATGCACACCAATTTTGATCAAACACACCTTAATGAGTATATTGCAACTGAGGTTTTAGGATGCAAAATTTTAAAAAAAGACGGATTTGTTGACTACCTCGAAGTTGATGAGGATTTTGATGTTTTCGCAAGAAGAGTTTCGAGTGCATTTAACCTCTCTTATATTAAGAGTGTAAAATGCTCTAAAAGGGTTACAAGTGTCGCTCTAACAACAGGTTCAGGCTGTTCACTTATGAGAACAGTTGAGGCAGATTGTTTTTTAACTGGAGACATAAAATATCATGATGCAATGGAAGCAAAGAGCCTGAATTTATCTCTAATTGATATAGGCCATTATGAAAGTGAGTACTTTTTTGCCCAAATTTTAGAAAAACATTTGAAAATTTTAGGTTTAAAAGTTATAATTGCATCATCAGAAAACCCATTTACATATATACAGCCTTAAAGGACACCAATGAACAAACATCTTCAACAACTAATTGATCTATCTTTTTTAGATAGAGATATTGATGCATTTGAACCTCAAATTGAAGAAGCAAACTCAAATTATGAAGCTGCTCTTGCTAAAACTAAAAGTATTGATTCAGATATTGAGAACTTGACAAACGAGATCAAAGAAGAAGAACTTAAAAAAAGTAAGAATGAACTTCACCTTGCTGAACTTTCACAAAAACTAGAAGATAATTCTAAAAAAAGTGCTGAAATTAAGACTGAACGTGAAATGAAGTCACTTCAACTAGAAGAAGAGATAGCAAAAGAACAAGTTACATTTGCAAATGAAGAGATCCAAAGACTTGACAAAATTATTGAAGTTAAAAAAGAGCAGATTGAAGTTGCAAATACTTCACTAATTGAACTAACTGCAAGTTTAACAAGTGTTAAATCTGATGTAGATGCAAAGCTAGAGACTATTAATAAAGAAAGACAAGCTGAGTTTATTAAAAAAGAGAAACTCCTTGGAACTATCAATCAGAAAGGTCTAGCTTTTTACCAAAAGATTCGTCGATGGGCCAAAAATTCAACTGTTGTGGCTGTTGAAGAGCAAGCTTGTATGGGTTGTCATATGGTGATTGGTGATAAAGTTTTCTCTGATGTTATCAGAGCAGACGATATTACTACTTGTCCTCACTGTGGCCGTATCCTATATGTAAAGCCTAACGAAGCGTAGTACACTTTGAAGCTTTTTTCGCTTCTCTACTATATTTTAAGTGGTGTGCTCTATTTTGTAGCACTACCATTTCTTATTTATTTGTCGTTTAAACAAAAGTACAAAGAGTCAATTCCCTCACGTTTTTTTCTTTTTAAAAATCAAAGTTTTAAAACCCATAACACTATCTGGTTCCATGTTTGTTCACTTGGTGAAACAAGAGCGCTTAAACCTCTTTTAGAGATGATTGATGAGAAGGTTGTTATTACAACTATAACTCAGACTGGACAAGCTCTAGCTAAAAGTTATGATGCCGAAGTGAGATATTTGCCTTATGAGATTTTTTTACCATTTTGGGTGAAAAAACAAAAGGTTCTGGTTGTTTTAGAAGCAGAGTTTTGGTACTTGCTATTTGCTGTTGCAAAAGCTAGAGGAACAAGAATCATTCTTTTAAATGCAAGAATTTCTGATAAAAGTGTTAAAAAGTATTTACAGCTCACTTGGTTTTATAAAAAACTTTTAGATAGAGTTGAAATAGTTTATGCTCAGAGTGAAGTAGACAAAAATAGATTTTTAGCACTTGGTGCGAAAAATATAGAAGTAGTTGGCAATATAAAACTAGCAGGAAACATTACTAAGACAAAGAGTTATGTAAAACCTGAGGGTGAGCTTATAGTTGCCGGCAGTACTCATGAAGGCGAAGAAGAATCTATAATTAAGGCATTTGTAGAGTATAGAAAAAGTGCAGATGCCAAACTAGTAGTTGTTCCTCGTCATCCGGAAAGGTTCGATGGGGTGTATAAACTTCTAACTACCTATGCAGAAAATAACTCTTTGAGTCTTTCTCGTTTTACAGAAGATGAACACTTAGTGAGTGACATTGTCTTATGTGATAAAATGGGTGAGTTAAAAAACATCTATGCTATAAGTGACATAGCAATTTTAGGTGGAGCATTTAAAAATGATGTGGGTGGACATAACCCACTTGAACCAGCATATTTTGGATGTAAAATAATAACAGGAAAGCATTTCTTTCACCAAAAAGAGCTTTTTAAATATGTGTATCATGTTCAGTATGTCGAGAGCGATTATATACACAAAGCACTAAGAGATGCAAAAACTCTTCCTCCTTCAATGGTAGAAGAAAAAATAGATTTAGAACCTATAATAGATAAAATATTGGAGAATTAAAATGGCTATAGAAAAAGCTTATAAACTTGTTGCATTACAAGAGGGAATTTCAAACAGCAGTGCGAAGTCAATGATAGACCGTGGACTCGTTTATGTTGGAAACAAAAAAGTTATGATTGCACGTGGAGAGATAAATAAAGATACAAAATTTAGAGTAATGAAGCTTGAAAAAGCAGTAGTAATTTTTGAAAATGATGATATATTAGTTGTGGATAAGCCAACTTATGTTAATTCTGATGAGATAGAAAGAGAATTTAAGCCAGCAGTTTTATTACATAGACTTGACCGTGAAACGAGTGGTGTTTTGATGCTTGTAAAAAATGAAGAGTTTCGTGAAAAGGCAATTAAAGAGTTTAAAGCTGATAGGGTATATAAAGAGTATATCGCTTGGGTAGAGGGAATTATGAGTGAGCCTATAGAAGTTGATAAGGCGATTACTACTCAAAAGAAAAATAATAAAGCATTTTCAAATGTCTCTCCAAAAGGAAAACCAGCAAGAAGTGAGTTTTTTCCAGACCTCGTAAGTGCAAATAAAACAAAGATAAAGTGTATTATTCATCATGGACGTACACACCAAATCCGTGTTCACTTGCGTTATGTTGACCATTCAATAGTAGGCGATGAACAATACGGTGGAAGAAAAGCAAAAAGAGTTATGCTTCATGCACATAAAGTGAGACTATTAGGTATGGAATTTATATCTCCTGAGCCTCGTGAGTTTAAAAACTTTCAGTAATATTAAGATACAATTCGCAACTTTTACACCTAAAATAGAGGGAAATATATGTTTGATACTTTAACAGATTCGTTTACAAATGCCATTAAAAAGATTCGTTTTCATGATGATGTGAAAGCTTTAACAAAAGCACTTGGAGAACTAAAGAAAAATCTTTTAAAAGCTGATGTAAACCATAAAGTTGTTAAAGATTTAATAGCAAGTGTTCAATCACTTACGATAAGCAAAGGTATAGGAAAAGATCAGTTTCTTGAAGCACTTCGTGAAAGCCTTTATGAACTACTAGAAGTTGGAGGAAACAAAGGTTTTGTTTTTGCTCCAAATCCTCCTACTACTATATTAATGACAGGACTTCAAGGTTCTGGTAAAACAACTACAACTGGTAAACTTGCAACATATCTTAAGAATAAACAAAAAAAAGTTCTTATTGTCGCAGCAGATTTACAGCGTTTAGCAGCAGTAGAACAACTTCGTCAAATATCTGCACAGATAGAAGTAGAACTTTATGAAGATGAAAGTATTAAGTCTCCTGTTGATGTTGTTAAATCTGCTTTAGAGTATGCGAAAACTAAGATTTTTGATGTAGTTTTAATAGATACGGCTGGACGTTTAGCAATAGATGAAGAGCTTATGGCCGAATTAGAACAAGTAAAGAAAGTAGCATCTCCAGATGAAATTTTCTATGTAGCAGACTCACTTACTGGTCAGGATGCAATAAAAACTGCGACGACATTTAAAGAAAAAATAGGAATTGATGGAGTTATCCTTTCGAAATATGATGGTGATTCTAAGGGTGGTGTAGCTCTTGGTTTATCTTCTCAAGTTCAAGTGCCATTGCGTTTTATTGGTAATGGTGAAAAGATGGAAGACTTAGAAGTTTTCCTTCCTGAGCGTATTGTAAATCGTCTGATGGGTTTTGGAGATATTGAAGGTCTTGCTGAAAAAACTGCAAATGTTATAGATGAAAAACAAGCTAAAAAACTGACTCAAAAGATAAAAAAAGGTAAGTTTAACTTCAATGACTTTTTAGAACAGATGGAATCTATGAAGAAGATGGGTAGTATGAGTTCTATGATGAGTATGATTCCAGGCATGGGTGGCATGGGAAAAGCTATGAAAGACTTCGACTTTGAAAACTCTAGTGAACTTAAAAATATTAAGTCCATGGTAAGTTCTATGACAAAAAAAGAACGAGAAGAGCCAGACCTTCTTAACAATTCAAGAAAACAAAGAATTGCAACTGGTTGTGGACTTACAATCATTGAAATCAATAGAATGATAAAACAGTTCAAAAATGCAGGAAAAATGGCAAAGAAATTTTCTGGAAAGAACGGAATGAAACAACTTCAATCAATGATGGGCGGAATGGGTGGACCTGGTGGAATGACAGGATTACCTAGATAACTTTACATTTATATAAAACTTCGATATAATTCCACTATCGTTTAACTTCTGAAATAATCCCTCTGTGATTAGAAGGTATCTTTACTTGTAAAGATATGTAACGCCAATTGGCGGTAAGAGGCACAATAAACTACATATACTATTTTCTAGTATATATTTATTCTGCAAAATAACCTCCAAAAACATTTTAATATTAGGAAACACAATGACAGTAATTAGACTTACTCGTATGGGAAGAAAAAAGAGACCATTTTACCGTTTAGCGGTTACAGATAGCCGTAAGCGTAGAGATGGTGGATGGATTGAACTTATTGGTCACTATAACCCAATGAATGAAGAGAAAACATTAGTCGTTGATAACGAAAGACTTGACCACTGGTTAAGTGTTGGTGCTCAAATGAGTGACCGTGTTAAAAAGATAACTGGCCGTTAATCATGATTGCTGATTTTGTCGCACAATTTGCAAGACTAATAGCATCAAATCCTGATGATATAAGAGTTGAAGTTCAAGAAGGTGATGAAGTAACAGAAATTATTCTTTATGCAAATCAAGCAGACATTGGAAAGCTTATTGGTAAGAGTGGTAAGATGATTGGTGCTATAAAAACTGTTATCTCTGGCTGTAAAGCTAAAGATGGTATGAGTTATCGTATAAATGTCGAAGCACAATAAAGAACTTCTTCACATCGCTACTATCGGTAAAACTGTCGGTATTAAAGGTGATATGAAGTTTCATGACAAGTCAGATTTTCCTGAACAGTTTCAGGCTGGGAGTACTTTTTTTATAAACAAAAAAGATACTATCACTTTAACTGAAGTAAATTTTGAGCGTGGACTAATAAAGATTAATAATCTTTCAAATCCTCTAGATTGTAAAAAATTTACAAATGCAAAACTTTATACAACTTATGAAGAAACAAGAAAAAATTGTCACCTTGAAGAAGGTGAATATTTTTTCTTTGATTTAGAAGATTGTGAAGTTCATGAAGATGGAAAACTGCTTGGAGTTGTTGAAGAACTTGATAGAATTGGTGTAACAAACTATTTAAATATAGTTACTGATAAGAGTTTAGTAGAGAGTGGTAATACAAAGAAATTTTTAGTTCCTTTTATGGAACCATTTAAAGTAAGTGTAGACATAGATAAAAAGATCATCACGTTAAGTGGTGCAATGGATATCTTGAGTGCTTCTTAATGACTTATACTTTTGTTACACTGTTTTCAAATTTGATAGATGGGTATTTTAAAGACTCAATTTTAAAGCGTGCTATAGAGAAAAATTTACTGGAGATTAACTATGTTAATCCTAGAGATTATTCTGTAAATAAGCACTCAAAAGTTGATGACACTGCTTTTGGTGGTGGGGCTGGAATGGTTATGAACCCTCAGCCTCTTTTTGATGCTTTAGATGATTTGAAAAGCAAAGACGAGAATGTTCATATAGTTTTTTTAACTCCAGTTGCGAAACAGTTTGTGCAAAACGATGCCAAACGCCTTGCAACTAAGTCCCATATAGCTTTCGTGAGTGGAAGATATGAGGGAATTGATGAGAGAGTGATAGAAAAATATGCTGACGAAGTATTTTCTATAGGTGATTACATATTAACAGGCGGGGAGTTAGCTTCTTTAGTCTTATGTGATGCTATAAGTAGAAATATTGAGGGTGTATTAGGAAATAGTGATTCATTAACTGTAGAAAGTTTTGAAACACCACTACTTGAAGCACCATCGTTCTCGAAACCTAAAGATTATGATTCATTAAGTGTTCCATCAGAATACTTAAAGGGAAATCATAGTATAATTCGCTCATTAAAATTAGCTTTGTCTGAATGTAAAACAAAATTCTTCAGACCTGAGCAGCTATTAAAGCAAAGAAGAAGGAAATCTTATGAGAAATAAGTACATAGAAAACTTTGAAAACGCACAAATCGCTGAGAAAAATATTCCAGATTTTCGTGCTGGTGATACTCTACGTTTAGCAGTAACAATTAAAGAGGGCGAGAAAACTCGTGTTCAGTCTTATGAAGGCGTTTGTATCGCTAAACGCGGTGAAGGTACTGGTAAAACGATTACAGTACGTAAAATCGGAGCTAATGGTGTTGGAATTGAGAGAATATTCCCATTATTTACTGATTCTATTAGTGAAGTTAAAGTTCTTCGTCGCGGTCGTGTTCGTCGTGCAAAACTTTTTTACTTACGTGAACTTGCTGGTAAAAAAGCTCGTATTAAAGAACTTAGAAGAAAATAATTCTTCTGAGCTCTTTGCTCAGAAACCTCTACTCCTTAAAACTTCCTACAATCTTCAAAATCACTTTAATGATATAAATAATTATAATACTTAACTTCTATGTATATCTGCATAACAAAACACCACCTAATAGCACTGTAAAACTAAATAAAGAAACTCTTCTCATAATTTAGCGAACATTAAGCTACAACCCCCTATAATTCCCATCCACAAACAGAGACACTTAGTCGAAAGACAGAGAGTTCGAGAGTTTGAGATCATTGAAAACTAAGCAAGTAAGAAGA
>NZ_JABIOQ010000005.1 GCF_018698455.1 Sulfurimonas sp.
GTGCATTCATTATAGCGATGTTTCTATCTTGTTTTGGATGTTACCCCTGGGGTGTAATTTTAAACGAGTTGTTAAAATCAAGATAAATCGTAGCCACATCACTATCTACTGCAAAGTTACGTATTCTGCAAGCTAGGTTTGTTTTACCAGAGCCTACTTCAGCGATGATAAGTGTGTTATGTGTAAGTATTCTATCTTCAAGTGTTAGGGTGTTGATAGTATTAGTATATTTTCCAATTTGGTTTCTCATAAATGTTCCTTCTAATGTGTAGCCGTATTTTAGCACACATTAGACACAGTTTATAAAGAGTTAATGTAAGAAGATAAGTCTAAAATTTCTTGGTCCGTTAAACCAGCTGCAATACCTGTCATAGTATTACTCCTTCCATCTACATCTGCTCGAAGGCTATATAATGCATTTTGAATATCACGCTCAGTATCTATACTTACTATAGTACGTATTCCAGCACCCGGAATGGTAGTTCCATCAGCTCCATGGCATCCTGCACAGTTTTTGTTAGAAAAAAGTGTTGCACCTGCACTTACATCAACACTAGCAACAGGGATACTTTTTTTTGACTCTTCAAAACTATCTCCACACCCACTAACCATAAGTGCTAAAAAGATTGATGATAATAATTTTATTTTTATGTTTTTCATTGTCTCTCTCCTAAAATTTTCTATTTATATTAAAACCAAAATGCAGGTCTTCGCTGTTTGTACCTAACATCATGTTTCTCGCATCCATAGCTACTGAGTTTGAAACAAGTAGCTCGAAGTGGTGACCGTAAGTTTGAAACTTTACACCAGCTGCAAAGCTATCGTTTTTACCATTAATACCATCCACTTTATCAACTTGAGGGTAGTACTCAGCTACAAGTGCAACTCTATCTGTAAATACTAAGCTTTCAAAAAAGTTTGCAAAGTTAAAGTCTACTCCTATACCTAGCCCTGTATTTTCATAGTAACCGTCATAAGCTACATTTGCAGTGATGATTAAGTGGTCAAAATAGTTTGGCGTTTGGAAGTTCATATTTGCAAAGTAGCTATTTTGACGCTCTTCAAATAGTGCTAGTTTATTTGAAAGAGCATTTACATTTAGTCCCAGATTGATATACTCAGTAGGAATAGAGTAACCTATACCTAAGTTGTACTCTTGGTTATCACGTGTATGGTGCACTTCTACTACCATGTTGTCTATAGGTGCATAACGAAGTTGCAACATTACATTACCGCCATCATCTATACCAAAAAAGTTTTCAGCATCATCTATTTTCCCATAAAACCTATGGCGTATGGTAAATGCCGCTTCACTCGCTTTGAGTACAGTTGGTGTATCCATACTTAACTGACCCGACTCAAATGCTTGTATGTGAGAAGTACATAAAAGCAATACCAACATTGTTAACAATCTTTTTTTCATTTGATTATCCTTTTTTATTTAATGGCATTATACTGTATGTCTATGAATTAAATATGAATTTTATGAATTGATATTTTTCATATAAAATTCATGGACTTTATATAAAATAAGCTATATAATAAGGAATGATTATGAAATTACTTATTTTACTTATCTTAGTTTTTATCCCACTTTTTGCGGAAGACTATAAGCTTGGACGAGGACTATCTTTATATAGTGCTAATGACTTAGAGCTTACTCTTGGCGGACATCTCAGTATAAAAGCTAAAAATGATGAAAATAGCATAGGCATAGAGAATGCAGCTCTTATGTTTTATGGTTCATACACGAAGTACTTTAGTTTTTTAGCAGAGTATGGAAATGAAAACCTTTACCTGTATGAAGATAATAAAAATAATTATGAAGAGTTGGAAGTACATCGTTTATATGGAGACATTCATCTAGATGAGGCACTAAATGTCAAACTTGGACGTTTTTTAACACCCATCGGTATCTATAACCCCACATACATAAATGCTTTAAGATGGACAAATATTCGACCACTTGTTACCTTGGAGTTTTTTCCAGACATCATTACAGGTGCACAACTTCATGGGCAAATAGGTACGGACTTTGAGTACTCGCTATTTACACAACTTCAAGACAAAGAAGAGTCTTCTATCTCTAAAATCCCAGTTTCAGAGTTTAGTGGTGGAGAAGTTCGCTACTTGTTTGGTTTGAACTCAAAAGTCGCACTAAACTACGGTCAGTATAAATCAAACACATTTAAAGAAGTATGTAAGTTCGGTGGGGCGAATACCCTTGTAGAGTTTGATAACGATGAACTTTCCGTTGAAATACTTTACAAAAAAGGTGAATGGACAGACCTTAGTAATAATATGACTTCGTGGAATGATCTCTCTTGGTATACACAGTATGTTCATAACCTTACAGGTCCTCACTACCTTGCAGCACGTGTTGGACAAAAAATACGAGAAGGTAATGGCGTTGGTAGTTGGGATGAGAGAAATGGAGTAGTTGGGTATATCTACAGACCTCTCTCAGCTCTTTCATACAAGGCAGAGTATAGACACTTTGTAAGAACTGGTGCTAAGGCTTTCACTAGTGATCAAGTGCATCTATCGTTTTCAGTGTTATTCTAATGAGGAAAAGGTAGATGCAAAATATAATTTATATTCTACTCTTCTCTACAATTGTCTATGGCCAAAACTATAAACTTGTCATCTCAAAAAAATGTAATGCAGATAAGAAACTCAACTTTCAAAAAATATACTTGAAAAAACAGATCAAAATAAACAACTGCGATATAGTTCCCCTAAACTTAAAAGCTCCAAATAAAATAAGAAAACATTTTATAAACGATATGTTAAAGATAAGTAATCAACACTGGAATAGATACTGGGATAAAATGCACTTTAAAGGGGTTAAAGCACCTCATGTGGTTTTATCTAAAAAAGCTATGGCTGCCTACATTACAAATATGCCTGGTGCTATTGGTTATATACCCGAAGACTTTGTCTCACCTGAGATGACAATCTTAGTTAGTTTTGAACTAGAGTAGGTCTAAGCCTATGAATTTTTCTAGTAGATTTTTATTTAGCATTGTACTTCTTGCATTTGTATTACTAGGTTCACTTCTTTTTTTTACATATAAAAATAACAACACTATAATTTTAGAAAAAATAAATACACATCAAAGACTAAACTTAAACGCCATAAGCACAAACATTGAGCTAGATGTACAACAACTTAAAGATGAAATGTTATTTCTTTCACAACTAGACAGTTTTAATGACTTAGTGATAAATGACTTAGATAAAAGAGTACTTCAAATTCTAAAAAATAAAAAAGCTAGTCAGAAGTTTGAGATAGAGCTCTATGTTACAAACTCTCAAAAACAGACTATAGCACGAACAAGTGATATTGATTTTGGCATCAATGAGGGAATTGTTCTACAACAAAAAGTTATGTCATCACTACAAAAGCAAAAACAGCTTGGAACACTTTTCATATATATCCCCTATAATTCTCTAAAACATTACCTTCAAAACAGTGTTCATAGTTATAGTCTTGAAGATAATAATGCACTTATAAAAATAGAGTCAAAGAAACAGTTTCATGATGATACACATAAGATGTCTCATGCTTTTTCAAGTGAAGCACTTAAGGACTTAAAGTTAAACAGTTCATTATCACAAAGTAGAATTGATTTTCTTTTGTATTCTAAGTGGAACTATATATCTATAATGACCATTATATTTATAAGTGCATTACTTGTGTTTGCTCTCTTTTATAGTTACAAGCTTTATAAACAGCGTGCTCTTTTACAAAAAAACCAGCTTAAACTCTTAGAAGAAGCCAACCTTGCTACTCAGGTAAAGAGTAAGTTTATTTCTCAAATGTCACATGAGTTTAGAACTCCTCTTAACAGCATCATAGGCTTTTCACAGTTTTTATCTCAAGAGAAACTAGTAGAAAAAGAGTATGAAAAACTCCCACATAACATTGAAAAAGCAGGAAAACATCTTCTGACCTTAGTTGAAAATATTTTATCTATTTCACAGGAGGAGTTCTATTCTAGAGCTGAAGTTAAACTAGAACTTGAAGATATCATAGAACTTACTCGTGAGGTTATAGCACTTTTACAAATCCAGAGTCAAAAAAAATCCATCAAACTTTTACTTACATCTTCGGTTGAGAACCTAAGTGTATTAACTGATAATATAACTTACAAACAGATACTTTTTAACTTAATAGGCAATGCAATAAAATACACAAATGAAGGTACAATCAGTATAAACATTTCAGCAGAGGCAAAGCTAGTTGTCATTTCAGTCAAAGATACAGGTATTGGGATGCTAGACACATCACAAATCTTTAGTCCTTTTGTGCGTTTAGAAAATGCTACAAATGTTAAAGGAAGTGGTCTAGGCCTAGCACTAGTAGAAGCATATGTTCATAAACTTGGTGGAAGTATAGAAGCTTTTAGTCAAGGGAAAAATCAAGGTAGTGAGTTTGTCTTTAAACTCAAAGTCTAGGTATTTAAGGGGTAAGTAAGTGAGAATATTAATAGCTGAAGATCAAAAGAAAATATCGGATAGTATTAAAAGTATTTTACTTGAAAAGTCGTATGAAGTTGAACAGGCCTTTGATGGTGAAGAGGCAATGGACAGACTCTATGCGCAGCATTTTGATCTTTTACTACTTGATATTATGATGCCTAAAATGGATGGAATAACTCTTATAAGAGAACTACGAGCAAGTAAAAATAAAATACCTACACTAATGTTGACCGCACGAGATCAAATAAATGACAGAGTAAATGGTCTTGATAGTGGTGCAGATGATTATCTATCTAAGCCATTTTCAAACTTGGAACTCCTCGCTCGTGTTCGTTCACTTTTAAGAAGAAACAGTGAGGTGAGTAGTGCAGTTCTTGGTATTAAAGACTTAACACTTGACTCAAAAACAAAAGAAGCTTGTCGTGATGGAGTGCAGATAAAACTTACTGCAAAAGAGTTTATGATTTTAGAACTTTTTTTACATAATGCAGATGTAACACTCACAAGACTCCAGATATCTGAGCATATATGGGGAGAGTCATGTATGGATAGAAGTACAAATGCCATAGATGCACACCTTAAAAACCTTCGTAGAAAAATAGGTGATGGCATCATAGAAACACTTCACTCTATCGGTTATATAGCAAGAAGTAAATAGGATAGGTAATGATTAATGTTGAACTAGAAGAGTATAAAAAAAAGCAGCACAGTATTTTGGGTGAGTTTTTACACGAGTTAAAGACGCCACTAACTATTATTCGTTCACATTTAGAAGTAGAGATTCCAAACGATGAGATACCACTTGGAGTTCGTCAGAAACTCGTCATGGATGTTGAAGAGGTTGTAAGACTGACTCAACTAGTAGAGCAAATGAAAGTTCTTCTTAGTTGTGAGTATCAAGATGGCAAGTCGCATTTTAAAAATGCTAGTTTACTAACTCTTTTAGTAGATACCATAGAGATTTTAGAAGCTTTAGCTCAGCAAAAAGGACAGAAGATAAGTTTAATTGCTGTAGAAAATATTGAGCATATTATCCATTATGACAAATGTAAACAACTTTTTTATAATCTTATAAATAATGCTATCAAATATACTCCAGATGGAGGAAGTATTGAGGTGTCTCTTAAGCAGACTGAAGATAGTATCGTCGTTGCAGTCAAGGATGATGGTTGTGGCATTGCAGCTGATGAACAGGCAAGTGTCTTTAAACAGTTTTACAGAACACAAAATACAGCTTCTCAAGATGGCTTAGGTCTAGGTTTAGCACTCTCTCAAGCTATAGTTACTATGCATGGTGCTAGTTTATCCCTAGAAAGTGAACTTGGTTTTGGTAGTACTTTGAGTGTAAACTTTCCAAAAAAAGAGCAGTAATGATACACAATATCTTGATAGTTGATGATGAAGAA
>NZ_JABIOQ010000006.1 GCF_018698455.1 Sulfurimonas sp.
ATAACTTCATCTGGTCCGAAGAAGAATTTTTCAAACTTATTTCCACTTGTAGGTGCAACTATAGCAGCTACTGATGGAGTTTTTCTTTGAATAGTGTAATCATAGTCTAACATTCTTTGGATAGCAGTTTTGTTGTTGTTCCAAAAAATTGCTTGTGTATCTTTAGTATATAATTTTTCCATATTTTCTCCTTAGTCTACGCTAGTGCCATACGAACTATGTCAGTCACGTGTGTTTCTGGTCCATAAACTTCAATGTAAAGACCTAATTTATCTGCAGCTTCTTTGATATCTTTAAGACCTTTTTCATAGTTAGGTCCTCCACGACGAACGTAGATTTTAAGATCAACAGCTTTCATTTTCTCAGCATATATTTCAAATGCTTGAATGATACCTGTAAAAGTTTTTGCTACATCAGTAAAGTTAGCAATGGCTCCACCGATAATCATAACTTTACCACGACCTTGAGGATCTTTTTCTCTAGTCATTAAATCAAGTAATGTTTCTGCATAAAACTTTGTTTCACCTGTAGTTGGACCACCAGAGTACTCACCATAGTTTGCAAGATCATCAATTCCAGCCATATCAGCGATAGTATCAGCATAAACAACTGAAGCACCACCACCGGCAACCATAGTCCAAATTCTAGCTTCTGGTTTAAGTAAAGTAAGTTTAAGTGAAGCACCAGTTTTAGCATCAGCTTCTTCAATAGCTTCAACTTCTGGAGATTTAGCTTCCATACCAAACGCAGTAGGATATTCAACATCACCCCACTCTTCTACCATCATGAATCCAGCAGTATCATCAAGTTTTGCAACCATATCAAGAAGTTCAACCTTAGTGTCTTGCATTACAAATGGGTTAATTTCAAGATATGCAAAGTTTAACTCACGGTATGCTTTAAAGAAACCAATACAAAATTCAGCAAAGTTTGCTTTATCTTTATCAGCTACATCTTTAGGAACACTTGCTCTAATCTTTTTAGCAATTTCATCTTCTGTTGCAGTAATCGGGAATGCTACTTCAATAACTTTCTCATCCCAGTTCTCTTCAATAGCAATACCACCTTCTGCAGACATATAGATAACATCATCATCACCAACACAAGTAGCAGAAACATAATACTCTTCAGCATCAGTATGTGGAGTAAACGGTTCAACAATAAAGTTAGTAAGTTTATCTACTGATGGTTCACCTGTAGGCTTGTCGCCATCAAATGAGAAATAAACACTCTGATTACCAGAAGCTTTTTCATCTATCCATGAAGCAGCTTTAGATAAAGACACATCACCTGGTTTTTTATCTCTAAAAAGAACTAAGTCATTCATGCCGCGTTTACCAAATAACATATCTGGTTTTGCAACTAACTTTTTATCTTTAATCCAAGATGCAGTTTTTGCAGCCTCTTTAAGTTCTGATCCATTTTGAACCATTACTGTTTCATATGCATAAGTAAAGTCTGGAAAGTATTTATCCCAATGTTTTGCTAAGATAGACTTAGCATCATATTCGCGTATCGCTTTTTGAGCCATGTGAAATTCCCTATTTTAATATTTGTACAGTATTTTAGCGTAAAGTTATTAATTTAATATGCTGTGTTTATCTTTAGTATAAAAGTAGTTTATAGTGTGTTTATTTTTGTAACATTTGCTCTGTATAGAGTCTTATTTTTGTAACTTATTGTTACAAATGATGTATTGTTTTCGCTATTATTACTCTCTCTTAAAACATTTTTTTTGCAATAAGAGATATTATAAAATTTTAATCTTTTTTGCATATTCGCATTTGTTTCAACACAATTAATACCCTTTATTCTTAATTCACGAGATAAATCTTTTGCTACATGCATATTATAAGCAAAATGATTTTTGGGCTCATCTATAAAGTTATATAACTCCTTATTGAAAGAAACAATAATTGAATTAAAAATTAAAATAACAAATGAACTCACAAAAATGAGTTTATATCCTTTTCTAAATATCTTTAGTCTTACTTTATATGAGCTAATAAAAGATTGTGCTACAAGAGGTAGTGATATAATTAAGTATGGTGCAAAATGTTCTATTGCAATTCTTTGTCTAAATGAAAGAGCTAATGAGAGAATAAGGCCAGTAACTGCTATGTACCAAATCAAATCTATCTTACCAGTCATATATCTTCTGTGAAGGATATAGCAGATATATATAAAAATGATTGGGCTAAATACAGCACTATATATACCGATCGTATCCAAAAAATGTCCGGTTGGTGAACCAGATGCACCAAAACCGTAGAGGTAGCTTGTAAGCGAATAAAGGAAGATACTATATAGAACTAAATATTTTCTTTTTGCCAATATATAGTAAAAAAATAATCCTAAAAATAAATATGCAAACCCAATGTCAATTATTGAATAAACAAGGAGTAATATTATTATAAAAGGTTCTGGGAACTTTTGCTCTAAATATATAAAAAGGAGTAATCCAAAAATAACCATTCCTGCACTATTAATTACAATAGCAGAACTAACTACTCCCGGCAATAAGATAAATACTAAAACTAACCATATTCGATCTCGCCCTAGATTAATATATCTTTTTGAAATATCGTACATAAGTAAGACACTCATCAAATGAAAAAATATCATTACAAAACGTAGACCAAAGTCATTTTGTCCAAATATATTTAAAGATTTTTGAACTAAAAACTGGAGAAATGAGAAATCATCATATACCAGAGCAGCTTCATCGAAAGATATAGAAACATTATATGTTTGAAAGAAGAGTATACAAGCATCTACTCCTAATATAAGAAAGAAGATGTACCTATGTATCATAACCGTAAAAAATTTCCAATTATTTTATGTCCATACTCACTCATTATTGATTCTGGATGAAACTGAACACCATAAATCTCTTTATCTTTAATCTTTAATGCCATTATTTCGTGATCATCTTCACTAAATGCAGTTACCTCTATCTCTTTAGGCAAATTAGCTTTATCTACTATCAAAGAATGGTAGCGCGTAGCAATAAATTCTTGTGGTAAATCCTTAAATAAATCACAACTAGCACTCTGTTTCATTAGAGATGTTTTTCCATGCATCATTTTTTCTGCACGTACTACATCAGCACCAAACACTTGAGCTATACTTTGATGACCTAAGCAAATACCTAAAATAGGTAGTTTGTCTTCAAAGTACCTAATAACATCTAGAGTAATTCCTGCTTCATCAGGAGAAGCAGGACCAGGAGATATTATTATTTTTTCAGGACAAAGTGCTTCTATTTCTTCTACACTCATCTCATCATTTCTAATTATTTTAAGATTAGCTCCTAGCTCTCGGCAGTACTGAACTATATTATAAGTAAAACTATCATAATTATCTATCATTAAAATCAATTCTATTTTCCTCTATTCTTTATGTATAGAATTATATCTTTATTATCTTGTTAGAATTATTAGATACTATTTTGAACCTTTTTTTTGTTTGTCAATTTTTGTAAATAATTTGATATATTAATTAATGAAAATGTTACAAGAAAAATCATGAGTCCAGGAAAAAAGCTTACCCACCATGCTATTTCAATGACATCTTTTCCTCCACTTAAAATAGTTCCCCAACTCATCTGTGGAGAAACAATCCCCAAGCCTAAAAAGCTGAGTCCTGATTCTGCTAAGATGGCTCCTCCCACACCAAAAGTAAAGCTTACAAAATAAATTGGAGCTAAAATTGGAGCATAATATTTCAATAATATTTTCAATTTATTTACCTTTGCTATATTCAAGATTTTAATATAAGGTTGAGAGCTCACTTTAAAGCTCTCAGATCTGATTAATCTAGCTGTTGTCATCCAACCTGTAACAGAAATTATAATGATTAGGACTAATATAGAAGCTGATATGTAACTCACTAAAGCTAAAAGCAAAAAGAATGTTGGAAAAGTTAAAAATAAATCTACTGTAATTATAAGTGCCTTGTCAACTTTTCCTCGAAAGTATCCAGCTGTTGACCCTACAATAAGTCCTATGAAGGAGGCAATAAAAGCACTGCCAACACCAATAATTAAAGAAGTTTTTCCCCCTTCGATAAGACGAGCTAAAATATCTCGACCTAATCTATCTGTTCCTAAAATATATTCTAATGAGGGAGGAATAAGTATAGCATCTTTGTGTAATGTTCCTGCATCATCAGCATATATAAAAACTCCAAAAAAAGAGAATATAAAGATAAACGAAATAACAAATATACTGAATTTAGGCATAAAAATTACTGTTTAATACCTAAGAGTGTTTGCATCATCTGATCTACTGTTGTAATAATTTTAGCAGCTGCACCATATGATGTTTGATACTTAATAAGATTTGTCAATTCTTCGTCCATACTAACCTTAGATGTAGAGTCATATTCCATCTGTGTTGAATTAAATAGCGTTGAAACAGTTTCATTTCTAGTTATTGCCGAATTTGTTGAAATACCTACATAAGTTGCTGTAATATCATACATGCCGTATATCGTTGAATCATATGATTTATCTGCTGCTTGAAAGCTATAAGTTTCAAACTGCTGCTGAACCATATCTAAAGCGACTCTATTATCCCCAATATTAGTAGAATATCCAGATCTAAGATCTGTTGGATTATTTCTTATATCAACTGCCAAATTCATATTTTTTGCACTATCTCCATCAAAAAACCTTCCTAGTCCAATAGCCCCTGCAAAATTACTCCCAGTTGCAAACTCGTTAGTTGTAAGATTATCTGCGACTGAAAATGTATACCCATTTGAAATAAATTCAGGCCTCATATTCATACTCAAGCTTTTTTCACCTGCTGCCGAAGGAGTATAACTAAACAATATAAAGTCATCTATATCATTGTTTGCCGAATTATCTGCATTATCATCTAAATTTGCTGCGATTTGGACTTCAATACTATTCATCGAAGTAAAGTCATCAATCTTAATATTTCTTTTGGCTACTTCATTTCCATCAATGTCATAAATTAAAATGTCAAAAGAACCTTTATTAATGTTTAATCCAGATGTAATCAGAGCATCTCCTGCATTTACATCAATTACATTTGACTCCATCTTCCCAGTTGCATTCTGGGCATAAAGATTATTTGTACCTTCTATCATACCTTGTGCAAGTGCATCTAATTGGCTAATTACATTTTGTAAGATTCCATCTGAAGGTACTCCACTTGTTGTGTCTATTGTACCACCCCGTAAATCAAATATAGCACCAATCTTCCCGTCGCTAATAATTTCTTCTAGCGGAATCTTTTGTCCATCTTGTCTGTCATAAGAAACCTCATAAAAACCAGAGGGGTTCTCTTTGTTTGTGATAAAAAGAGGATGAAAACTACTTCCATCAACAATATTAAATCCATTTATGGAAAGAGTATAGCTCCCTTCGGTAGTATTCGAGTTACTATGTATATTCATATTTGCTGTAAGTTTAGAGTTCGTCACATCTGCACCAATCAGTTTTGAAAGGTTTCTTTCAATTACATTACGTTTATCTCTTAAATCATTAGCACTATATCCACTTGTAGTTTCAGAAACTTCTATCTGAATATTTAAACCAGCCAACTCTTCTGCTAATTCATTCACCTGATTTACATTAACTACTAACTGCTCATTCATTTGCGACTGTAAGTTTTCAACAAGTTCAACAGTTTGTGAAATATGCTGGGAAAGTGTTTGAGTCTGCTCTACTAAAGCTATTTTAATCGAATCATTTTCTGGATTATCTGCAAATGTTTGCCACATGCCATAGTATGTTGCCATATCAGATTTAATACCTACCCCATCTATTTCAGGAAAATAGGTAGAGAGTTGATCAAGAGTTTGTTGCTCAAAGTCGCTATACTCTTTATCTGCAGATACTGCTGAGTATCTATCAAAAACAAAATTATCGAAAATTCTTTTTATGTCTTGAATTTCCACACCATTACCCACATTTCCTGCAGCTAAAGGAATCGGAGTAGCGGATGTTGAAACTACTCTTTGTCTTGTATAACCTTCTGTTTCAGCATTAGCTATATTATGACCTGTTGTACTTATTCCAACCTGTGCCGCATTTAAAGCACTATACCCTATGCCTAATGTACTAAATATAGAAGACATCTTATACCCTAACTTCTAATATTGTTGGATTTTTTGATGCAGTTTTTGTATAGCCTTGCATCTCTGTAGGAATAAGTCTTTCTAGGAAAGTATTGTATAAATTGCTTACAACGAGTACTTGTTTAGCATATTTTTTGTTTACATCTCTAAGTGTAGCAAGTTCTATTTTAAGTTCATCTAGAAGTTTATGTTGTTCTTGATTAATTAGGTTTGTCAGTTCTACACCTGAATTATTTGTCATTAAAGATGATATTTCGTGATCAATTATTGCTTTTTTTGCTTCAAAACTTTTAAGTTTTTCTTCTTTTAAAGATAGTCTTTGGAACTGTGCATCATGTTTTGCAACTTTGATGTCTTCCATGTCAGACTCTGTAATTTTAATTATATCCCTTAAATCATTTAAGGCATTTTGTAAATGATGAGATAACATAATTTACTCCTGTTGATTACTTAGTTTTAAAGTAACTCGTCCGCTATCTTTTGAGATAATACATCTAAGTTAACTTTATACTCTCCAGAGTTTATCGACTCTTTGAGTTTTTCAACACCACTCATATCATCCTGCTTTGTAGCTACGACATCTTGTTTTGTTGTATTTGAGTCATTCATCTTACTTGCATAAGCCGACTGTACCGCTGCACTATTGAGATTTGAAATCATAATCTATCCTTTAACATTTTCTTGGTTTTTTTATATATAACTATATCGACAAAGGATAGATATTCTTTAGTGTTTTATCAATTTTTTCTACTAAGATATTCATATAACATCTGTGAAAATCCAAAGCCTCCTGCACTTGCACGCGAGAGTTCATCTCTGTACATTGACTTATAGATTTTATCACCAGGATCGTTCTCTTGAGAAAATATATTTTTTTCATCTTTGGCTGCGTTATCCATAAGCATTTTAATGATAACAGCCTCAAAAGCATCAGTTTGATCTCGTAGTTCTTTATCTTCAACATTCTTATTTATTGCTGGAACACTGTTTTGCTGTGAAAGTATTTGCGAAGTATTTATTGGATAGCTCATTAAATCACCTTTAAGTCTGCAGATATACTACCTGCTGTTTTCATAGCTTCTAATATCGCAATGATATCTTTAGGTGTAGACCCTAGCTTTTGAAGAGAGCGGACTAAGTTTGCAACTGTAGTCGTTCCTTCTTTTGTATACACTTCATTTTGGTTCAGTCCTATTACAAGGTTTTCATCGACTTCCATTGCTCCATCAGGAGATATAACACTTTTTTGTTCAACTATTTTAATTGTGATATCACCATGCGTGATAATAATTGGCTTTAGTGTTATATCAACACCTGCAACGATCGTACCCGTTCTTTCATTAATAATAATTCTGTTTTTAGTCGTATAGTCCATATCAATTTCTTGAACCTCTGCCAAAAACTCTATCATAGAACGATTCTCTGGGCGTTTTAGTTTTATACTTCTAGAGTCCATTGCAACAGCTATTTGTGTATTATAAAAACTATTCACAGCCTTTTGTACTGCCACCGCGTTTTTAAAGTCTGACTCTTTTAAAGAGAGTGTTGCATACTCTTGGTGAAATAGATCTATATTTATTTCACGTTCTATAAAACCACCATCGAAAACCATACCCGCTGTAGGGTGTGACTCTGCACCCGATCCTCTTAGATTTCTTCCACCTATACTTACTGAACCTTGTGCTAATGCATAAATCTTCCCATCAACCCCTTTAAGAGGAGTCATAAGAAGTGTTCCGCCTTCTAGAGATTTAGCATCACCAATTGAGGAAACATTTACACTAAACTTATCACCCTGTCTCGCAAAAGGTTTTATTGTAGCTGTTACAACCACTGCTGCAACATTTTTAGATTTTATGTCTATGGGATTCATATCTATATTCATTGCTTTGAGCATATTTGAAATAGATTGGAGGGTAAATTTTGAAGTTGTCCCATCACCAGTCTTTTTAAGACCGACAACAAGAGAATAACCAATAATCTGATTTTCTCGAACACCAATGATATTTGATATATCATTAATCTTTGTCGCGTTGAGAGTACTAAGAAGAAGTATAAAAAGGATAAAGAGTTTCATTAAATTCCTTGCATTTACAAGAAAAAAGCAATTACTATTCCACTTTACTCTTCGATAAGATAGCTAAGAGTAGTGTTTCCAAACTTTTTAGATTTTTTAAGTTCAAAGTTTCCTAATTTATTAGGAATTTCTAAACCTGTCATATGCTCAATTATAACCATTTCGACATATTCACTTGGAAGAGCGGCTATAAGAGCCATTGTTTTATCATAGATATCTTCCATTCCTTCTCGTATGCTAAAAGGTGGGTCAACATAAACATAAGCTCTCTGCTGTGTCTTTTTGAGTTTGGCAACAACTTCTTTTATATTTGTAAAACTATCCCCACTATAAACATAGCAATCCGAAGCACCAAGAGAAGCTATATTACTTTTTAAAATACGAAGTGCATCTCTGTCTTTTTCCATAAAATAGATCTCTTTTGCTCCGCGACTCAAAGCTTCAAGACCAATGGAACCACTTCCAGAGAAAACCTCAACAAAAACTGAATCAACTATGTCAAACTGAAGAGTATTAAAAAAAGATTCAAGGACTATGGTTTTTGAACTTCTTGTTGTCACTTTACTGGGTATATTGAGAACCTTACCCTTATACTTTCCAGAGATAATCTTTTTTGTAAACTTATTACTATTATTTTTCATAAAATGCTTTTACCGCTCTTATAATATTAGACTGATACTCTTGTGTTAAAAGTTCTATCCGTTTTTCTAAAATACTAAAATCCATACATTCAGTATGACTATAAGGCTCTTCTTCTGATTCACTTCCACCTAACTCTTTATATCTACTTTCAAGTGCAAGAATCAGCTGTGATTTTGAAAATGGTTTTAGTAAGTCAACATTCTCACCACTTCCAATATAAAAGCACCTATCATCATTAAGGCACTCCTGATCTCTTACCACTATGTCACATTTTTTTGTACTACTAAGATACTTCTCTAAAAAAAGTTCCAATGACTTTTGTAATAAGGGAGACTTACACTCTACTGCAATTTTCATAACTATCCTTGTAAGTAGTAGTTTATACTATACTTTATATCTTCATCTAAATCATCGGCTTTATTTAAAAGCCACTCGGCATAAGCCCTATCAACATGACAAACCTCTTCTATAAACTGACCCTTATGTTTTCCAAAATTAAACTTACAAATTAGCACATTTTGGGAACTAAGCTCTATCATTTTTTCAATGGATGCCATATCTTCGAGGTAGTGTAAAAGTAGCTCTGTCACTATAACATCACTAAGTGCGTTGTTCGCATATAAAGCATCTTTAATTCCATAGCACTCTTTTTGTTTTTCTTCATTACGATATAGCTTGAGTTCATAACGTAACACTTGTAAGGAAAACAGTTCACACTCTGGTATAAGATGTTTAGTGACTCTAGAGGAATCAATAACACTTCCTTTCCATAATAGTCCACTTCCTACAAGTTTTTCTAAAAAGAAGTTTGCATTATGTGAGATGAGAATACTTTCTTCATTGTTATTATCTGACAAAAAATGATAAGCTTTACTATCAAGGAATGAACCTTTCTCTTTTATCATTTCATTCGTGATATGATGTACACTTGATGCTTGTGGAGATATTTTTTTACCCTCATTAAGAAGTTCATATATATAATGCTCCTCATTTAAAAGCGCGATAGAACAGATTTTATCATTTACCTCCACCCCAGTTGTTTCCATGTCTAAAAAAATTAACATTTCGTCAGCCTTATGCGTTTACATTTCATCGTAAGAATCATAAAGGAAAAGTAGCCCGCTAAAAGAATAAATCCATAAAGTATATAAGTATTAAACCATGAGAAAAGTGAGACTGACGATGAAAATAAATATACAAGTGCAAGTGCAATTATTATCTCTGAAGCAACTATCCATATTAGAAGCATAAACCATTTTCTCCATACCTTCACTAAATCTCCATAACCTATAAACTCTATAAGCTCCTGTTTATCATTTTTAAGACAAGACAAAAGTTCTATTTTATACTCCCCGTAACATATATTAAAAATATACTTCAGTGATAAAAAAAGTGAAAGTAAAAGTGTAATACTCCAAAGTAGAACAAACCAAAAACTAAAAATTTCAAACAGTGCACTTATCAGCTCTGTGTTTAAAGAGGGTAAACCCTGTTTTACATAAAGGTACAAGCTTACAATAGCACTGAAAATTGATGCGAAAAAGATACTAGAAAATGAAACGAAGAGAGCCCATCTTAACCAAATGAAAAAGTAAAACTTACTCATCTTTATTTACTAAATCTATCTAACATAGTATGATAATGCTCAAGTGTCATAAAGCTCTTCTCAAATCTATAACGAATAATAAACTCAACAACCTTATCTTTGAACTCAGTCTCAACATTTTCCACTCTTCCAAAATAGGCTAAAGAAATATTTTTACTTTTGACATCTGTATTCTTATCATATTGTATTGCTAGAACTTGAAGGTATTTTCCTTCTTTTATCTCTCCTAAATTTTCATTTAAAAGTGAAGCACCAGAAAGATTTATAGCTTTAAATATAAAAATATTTTTAAACTTGGGTACCTTTTGATCGACACCAACTTCTAGATATAGTTCTTCTAAAATTTTTAGGTTATTTTTTCTCGCTAGTTCATAACTAGAGATTTTATTTGTTAAGTTTTTTAATCGCTCTAATGCTGAACTCATACCTATTTCCTTTCATCAAAGTATATCAAAAAATAATTAGATATAATGTCATAAATTACTAAATAAAGAGACTTATGGACTACTTAAAAGCACAAAGTGTAAAATCACTCAATGGTATAATAAAAATTTCTGGTGCGAAGAATGCATCCCTTCCTCTTATTGCCTTGACAATACTCTCAAGTGAAATTGTCTCTTTAAAGAATCTCCCTAATGTTGCGGATATAAAAACACTTCTGAAGCTTCTTAGTAACCTTGGTGCTATTTGTAAATTTCATGAAGATAGAGTTACTGTTGACACCAGATCCCTACATGAAACAAAGGCAACTTACGACATCGTTAAAACGATGAGAGCATCAATCCTTGTTTTAGGTCCAATCCTTGCACGCTTCGGACATTGTGAAGTTTCTCTACCAGGAGGCTGTGCAATTGGTCAGCGTCCTATTAATTTACATCTAAAAGCGTTAGAGCAGATGGGTGCTAAAATAGCAATTAAAGCTGGTTATATCGAAGCAACTGCACCTGATGGTCTAACGGGCTGTAATATTATTTTTGATAAAATAACTGTAACTGGAACTGCCAATATTGTAATGGCTGCTGCCCTTGCGAAAGGTGAGACTACTATTACAAACGCAGCGAGAGAACCTGAAGTAGTACAACTTTGTGAGGTTTTAAGTGCAAGCGGAATAGAGATAGAAGGTATTGGTACTGCTATTCTAACTATCAAAGGAACAGCTGGAAAGCTTATCGCCATAAAAGAATTTTCTGTTATTCCTGATAGAATAGAAGCAGGAACATACCTTTGTGCTGGAGCTATTACAAAATCACAAATCACACTAACAAGTGTAGAGCCTAAACACCTTGGAGCAGTTTTAGCAAAACTCGAAGAGATGGGTAATAGTTTTACCATTACTGATTACACTATAACCATTCATCCTGCCCAAGAAATAAAACCTGTAAAGATTGTCACTCAAGAATACCCTGCATTTCCAACAGATATGCAAGCTCAATTTCTAACATTAGCAACTCAAGCAAATGGTGTTTCAATTATAGAAGAAAGACTTTTCGAAAATCGTTTTATGCATGTGAGTGAACTTCAACGTATGGGTGCAGATATAACACTCAATGGTCATACAGCAACAGTCTGCGGAAAAACAAAGTTATGTGGTACGGATGTTATGGCGACAGACCTTAGAGCCTCTTCTGCACTTGTTTTAGCAGCACTAGTTGCAAATGGTGAGACCAATATTCACCGTATATACCATCTTGACCGTGGATATGATTCTTTAGAAAAAAAATTAGGGAATGTTGGAGCAAAAATACAAAGATTAAAAGAGTAACTCTTTAATCTTTAAATATAATCATTTCGTAAACTGATCTAGTTGTAACAAGAGCCTTATCTGGTGAAACGGAGTGTGAGTTTTGAGCACAGTTTACCTCATGACGAAGTTCTGCTATCTCTTTTTCCATTTCATCAACATTTATTTTTAAGCGAAGTATTATATCTACCCCGGCAAGGTTTACCCCTAACTCACGAGTTAAACGAAGTATTAGTTTTATTTTATCTACGTCGCGTTCAGAGTAAAGTCTTATGCGACCATTAGATCGCGAAGGACATATGAGGTTTTCACGTTCATACTGACGTAAAGTCTGTGGGTGTATATCTAAAATTTTAGCAACGATACTTATTAAATAAACTGGCTCATCATATTTGTGTATCACTTGCTAAACCCTTCTAGTCTTTTGGTAGTTTTTCTTTCATTATTTCAACTAAGTCTTCATCGAGAGTCTCAACATTTGGCAAAACTATATTTGCTTCTAGATAGAGGTTTCCTCGTGTTTTCAACTTACGGTTCATTGCACCCATTTCTTTAACACGAAAACGTTGTCCATTCTTTGTATTTTGAGGTACTTTAAGTTTTATCTCTTTCTCTAAAGTTTCTATAGCAATTTTCTCTCCAAAAAGTGCTGCAAAAAGAGGTACATCAAAACTTTTAACTAAATCATCACCTTCTCTCACATAATCTGGGCTAGATGCTACTGTGATTTTAAGGAACAGGTCTCCAACTCGACCAGACTGAGCATGACCTTTACCTTTAACACGCATCTTTTCACCAGAGTTCACACCAGCAGGAATCTTAATGTCAAATCTATCGCCTTGAACAGAAACAGGATGACTTCCTCCTAATATAGACACGATAAAAGGAATCGTTACATTTGTTTCAATATCAAGATTAACTTCTTGTTGAAAGCCACCTCCACCAAAGCCGCCACCGAATGGATTACCGCCACCGCCGCCACCATTTGAAAACATTTCACGAAGTATATCTTCCATACTTCCAGCGCCTGCACCACCATGACTACGTGAGAAATCATGAAAATTCTGTCCACCGAACATAGAATCGCCCTGCATGTCATACTGCTGTTTCTTTTCTTTGTCACTGAGAATTTCATACGCAGAGTTTATTTCTTTAAACTTCTCCTCTGAATCTGGATCTTTATTTACATCTGGATGATACTGACGAGCTAGTTTTCTATACGCTTTTTTTATTTCTGATTCGTTCGCACTTTCGTTTATTTCTAAAGTTTTGTAAAGGGATTTTGCCACTGTTTTTCCTGATAAATTTTTTATATTAATTATTAGTGTGATTATATCATAAGAGTTGAGTGTATGTCAATCAAGTTAACACCACAAATCTTTATACATTTAAATTAATACTACTCTTAACCTTCATTTTATATGGACTTATTTTAGAGATAAGTAACTTTGTAGTGGATAGTCCTAACTCTGATAGTTATGTATTTCTCTAATAATCATGTTTTGCTCTTTAAAAAGGTATTCAATAATTTTTTTACTGCTTTTTCCTGAACTAACTATCAAAAATATTACTTTTAATGTTTCTTCTTCCTTATAATCTGTTTTAAGATATTTGGTTTGTACAAGGATTATATCGTCATTCAGAGTAATGTATATTGAAGTTTGCTTCTTTAAAAATTCTTCTTCTTGAGGACTATTTATAAATATACTAATACTTTTTTCTGATAAGTCACATACATTGAATTCAAAAACTTTAGCATTTGAGTCTTCCACATGTGCAATAACTTTTACTGTAGGTTCAATGCGAATTGATTGTCTCTTGTGCATATCTTCTTTTGCAAAAACAAAATTATTAATCTTAAAGATATTTTCATTTGTATTGGCAACATTCCCACGTAGAGTAAGCCTTCCTTTTTTGGTATTTGAAATAAGTAGGATACTTGTACTTTCTAGAAGTGAGATATGATGCTTACGGTCTACTAATACCTCTATGAAATTTTCACTAAGTCTGAGAATCTTACCAAATTTATTTAAGGGAAGACCTTTATAGAAAGTTAATACATTTACCTTAGAAATTTGATTAATTTTAAAAAAATTTGCGACCTCCGTATCAACATTCTTCGAGATGACTCTCGTGTGCTCTCTTCCATCACTCGCGATTGAGCCACACAGAGATGCTGTAAGTGTAGTAAAGGAAAATATATATAAATCGTCATGTTGATTTTTTGAGATTAAAATTGTTGCATCTTTGCATTTAAAATATTCATTATTCGTAAAAAGCAAGAATAGATTTTCTTCATTTTCTATATTAATTGTTTTGAGAAAAACTTCAATGGCATTTTTCTTACTAAGAGATTCAATGTTTAAGATTCTCAACATGTACCGGTTAATAAGGTCTATTTTTTTGTTTTTAAAGATTATAATCCCATTAGGGAGTAAATCACAAACTTCCAACTTAGTCATATTTTTTGTTCCTCTAGCAAAAATTTCTGTTACATACATACAAATAGATATTTAAGAGAGCGATTATTCCCTAGCAATCATCTTTTAACCTCGTATAAATACTTTTATTAATAACACATCTTTTTTTAAAGTTTTTTTGACTTTAAATCAAAGATGCATTACTCTGTTGAGATTGAAATACTAACTTCAAATCCTGTAACTATCATACTCAACTTAAGCATGGCGACTTTTGCACCCAAATCCAAGTAAATCTTAAGTAGTGCTCGTTATGTAGTGATTATACTTGTAAAATCTTTATTGTTCTTTACAATCTCATCAATCTGTGCTATTTTGACCATGATTTCAATAAATGCTTGCAAAGTAATAGATAAATTTTGAAGTTCACACTACAAATCTTTAAAGAGTCCACCTATGGTTTTAGGTTCATTGCTCATTCTGTTAATGAAGCTGACAATAGTATAAGCAAAAATGAGAGAGTAATTTTACCTGCATTTTATGTTTTTCATAAATAGCATTGAGAGTTTTCTTTTTTATCTTTAAAGTTCTAAATTTTGTTATTAGTTGCTATCCTTGAGATAACTTTTAACCTAAGTAAAAAATATACTAAAAATAGGGACTATTTTAGCTGAAAATCTTGTTTCTATGAAAATATCAAAGATGTAATAGAAAATTTATTAGAAATAAGAAAAACTCACTTATGGTTTATGGGTAAAGCTGACTCAAAGTATCAAGAAGTATTAGATATCGAGATAGAGATGAATAAAATCCAAGCTAAAACAATTATTACACCAAAACAATACACTGAAATATATAATTTATCAGTAAAGCTACAAGGACATTGCAGAAATCGGATCAAAGATCCATTGCCCTATTATCAGGAAGCACGAGGTGAAAAAATCACTTATTATGTTGAAGAAGTAGATAAGTGGCGATCTAAACAACGACAAAAAAAAGATAAAATAAGGTATTTAGCAGTGATTTGAAGAGGTTCGAACTACATAACTCAGTATTCTTAAAGTATTTTACAATTTCGTTAAACATATTGAAAGTAAGGGCTGGAAATGGTTTATGGATGGTGCTCGATACTGGATTTGAACCAGTGACCACCTCCATGTCATGGAGGCACTCTACCGCTGAGTTAATCGAGCTTATGGTGTTTCGGTCGGGAATTATACCCATATTTTAAACAATTTCAATACTTAATGATTAAGTTATAGCAAAAAAAACTCCAAATAGCAGAGGTTGATGAAGAAGATAAATAAGTAGAGAGTTTTTTCCCATATATGCAAAGACAATATTTATTTTAGAATCACTCTTATAAAAACTATTATCAAAGAATTTCAAATGAAGATTATAACTACTAAATACCATTCCTAGTAAAAAAACACCAAACCAAGGAAACAGTCCAACTAGGTCTTCTGTGTACTTTATAGGTAAGTTTAGAGGCTCTTGGAGTATGTTAAAAAGCCAGTGCATATTTGGTGTACCAATGTTGTAAGCTGTTATGATTAGGATTGCAACAATCAGTGAAGTTTTGGGTATATGTAAAAATAAGAGTCCAAAGATAGAAGCAAAAAGAAAAAAATGAAGTATGCCAAAATATATCCAAGAGTTTGGAAACTGAGTGTAACTTCCAATACTTACAAAAAGTGAAGCAAGTGCTAAGATTAAAATTCTCTTTTTTAATTTAGTAAAATTTAAACCATTTTCATTTGCTAGCTTTATACTGATTCCAGCAGAAAACAGAAACATACACACGATAAAGTATCTAAAATATTTCCAAAAAGCACCATGAAGAATATCTATATCTAAAATATGAAAATTATTTAAATCAAAAAATAGATGAAAAATTATCATCAAGAAAATTGCATGGCCACGAAATACATCTAGTCCGACAAGTCTCATTATTTCTTTTTTTGTTTCATTTTATAGAGGTATCTTTGTAAAATAATCATTGCAGAGATAGAATCTATTCTGCCATCTCTTATGTATTTTATTTCACCTTTCATAAGGTTTTCAGCTTCAAGTGAGCTTCCTGCTTCATCTTGATAAATAACTTCGCCTTCAAATGCGACAAGCCCCATAAAGTGTGCGATTCTTCGTCGCATTTCATCTTCACTACTTCCACCAAGGGGAATACCGATAACAACAGTATCAATTTCCCATTCGGCTATGACCTTTCGTACTTCGTGCGAAGCTTGGTCACGATTTGTACGGATAACTGCTGGGAGTGGTGTTACCAAATCTTTATGTGCAGAGTAAGCTAAACCTATGCGTTTTAAGCCTAAGTCAATCGCTATATATTTCATGTTATTTTCCTAAACAGAATGAACCGAACATTTTGTCCAGCATTTCGTCATTTTCAAATGGTCTTGTTATTCCAGCCATCTCTTTTACCGCCTCATTTAAGTGAAAAGAAAAAATCTCTAATTCTTGATCTTCAAGTGGTATGAAAGCCTCTTTAATATTTTGCATTGTCATTTCAACTGCTGAAATTTGACGCTGTGATATCAACATAACTTCATCAGAGACATTACTAACATTCATAATCTCTTCAAGAGAATCAATAAGCGAACTCACATCATTTTTTGAGTTTAGCTCTAAATCATATGCGATGTTATCTAAGTTAAATTTATTTTGTAAATCTATTTTATTTTTTATAATAATAATATTTTTTGTTTCTCTGTAGTTTTCTACAAGTCTTGCTATTTCTAAGTCTTCACTGTCTGCTTCACGAGAACCATCAAACAGAACAACCACGATATCACTCTCTTCTATTGCTTCTAAACTTCTTTGTATTCCTATGCGTTCTATCTCATCATTAGCATCACGTATACCAGCCGTATCTACAATTTTTATGAGATGTGTTCCTATTTTTACTTGTTCTTCAATAGTATCTCGAGTAGTACCTGCTATCTCACTGACTATGGCTCGGTTATAATTTAGTAGTGCATTTAAGAGTGAACTCTTTCCAACATTTGGTTTTCCAATGATAGCTACACGAAAGCCTTGCATAAGACCTTCTCTCGCTTTTGAAGCACTCAAAGTTTTTTTAAGAAGTACATACAACTCATCAAGCTTAGCTCTTATTTGTAAGACTAAATCTTCTGGTAAATCTTCTTCAGCATAATCAATAGTCACTTCAGAGTATGCAAGTATATGTATAATCTCATCACGAACAGATTCTATAAACTCTTTTAAAGAGCCTTTCATTTGTAAGGCAAGTATCTTTGCGGCATCTTCACTTTTAGCCTCTATGAGCTGTGATATTGCCTCTGCTTCACTTAAATCTATACGACCATTAAAAAAAGCTCTTTTAGAAAACTCTCCAGCTTCGGCAAGTCTTGCCCCTGCGTTTAGTGTCGCCTTGAGTATACTCTGAGCTACAACATATCCTCCATGACACTGTATCTCTACAACATGTTCAGCAGTAAAAGAATACGGAGCTTCAAAGTAGATTATAATTGCTTCATCGATGAGTTCATCCGAAGAGTTATATACATCACTCAATGTAGCATATCTAGTTTTCAGGGTGTCTTTTTTTGTGAGGGTCTTTGCAATCGTTAGAGCTTTATCACCACTAATTCTTATAATGGCGATAGAGCCTATGCCATTAGCCGTTGCTACTGAACATATAGTATCTGTCATGAGAGTTTAATTATTGTGATAATCGTTTACGATTATATATTTCAGTCCATCTTTAGTAGTACGAATTACTACATATTTTTGAGGGTACTTTTCACGAAGTTCTTTTAGAGCAATTTGTACTAAAACACCATCAAGAATCTTTGTTTGAGCTCGTCCATCTTTTTCTATGTTTTCATAAACATTTTGAAGGTAACGTCCTACAGATTCTTCTTGATTTTTTAAAAACTCTGCTATTTCTAAACGTAACTGTATATCATACTTAGTATTTATCCAGTTAAAAATCATATAAGAGAGTGCCTTATATCTGTAACCCTCTTTTCCTATGAGTAAAGCAGCATCATCACCTTTAAACTCAACAAGAAGAGTCTGGTCATCATACTTACTTACTTCGATTTTATCGATACTAAAACATGCAAATTTAAAAAGAGCATTAATTTCAACTTCGACTTCTTTAACGATTCCATTTATATTAAGAGATTCAGAAGAAGTTTCTTGTCCATCGTCTTGTGTTTCATCAAACTCATCGTCATAGTCAGCAGTATAGTCAAGTCCACTTCCTAAGTCATCATCATCTTGATCACTTACAAAAGAGATAGGCCCAATAGCATCATTAAGAATTACTTCGGGCTCTTCTATTTTTTCTACTTTTACTTGCTTCTCTTGTTGTTTAAAAGGTTTCTTACTTCTTGGAGGTTTAGATGCTTTGGGTTCTTCTTTTTTTAAATATTGTTCTGCTGCCATAGTAGGTTTCTCTTTTATCTTTGCAGGAGTACTCTCTTTAACCGTCTCTGCTACTTGTGTTTCACGAACAGCAACAATAATTGCTGTTCTTTTAAACATACCTAAAATACCACTTCTTGGAGTTTGTACAACTTCTATGATAAGTTCAGTTACTGAACAGTTAAACTTAGTAGCTGCATCTTTATATGCGATTTCTAATGTTTGTGCTTCTATTTTAATCATATCTACTTCTCGCTTTTTATCGCTATCGCTTCTTTAGCATCTTTAGCATTCTTAAATTGTTGATTAACAATAAACTGCTGAAGAATTGAGAAAAGATTATTTACGAACCAGTAAAGAACAAGACCTGATGGAAAAGTTATGAAGAAAAATGTAAATATTACAGGTAAAAATTTCATAACTTTTTCTTGCATTGGATCTGTAAAAGTAGTAGGTGTAAGTTTTTGTTGAAAAAACATAGATGCACCCATAAGAAGTGGTAAAACATAGTAAGGGTCCATACGTGAAAGGTCATTTACCCATAAAATCCACTCTGCACCTTGAAGTTCTTCAGCATTTAGTAAAACACGGTAAATCGCGAAGAAAACAGGAATTTGCATTAACATAGGAAGACAGCCACCAAGAGGGTTCGCACCATTCTTTTTGTACATGTCCATAGTTGCTTTGTTTAGTCTTGCTGGATCGCCCTTATACTTCTCTTTAAGCTCTTTCATCTTAGGAGTAAGTTGTTTCATCTTCTGCATAGAAACCATACCCTTATAAGTAAGAGGGTACAGAACAAATCGGATAATAGCCGTTAGTGCAATAATCGACCAACCCCAGTTTCCAAAGATACTATACAACCATGAAAGAAGTGCGAAGAGTGGTTTGGCCGCAAATGTAAACCAACCATATTCAATCGCATTTGTTAAAACAGGATTAATAGCTTTCAATGTTTTATAATTCTTCTGTCCAACATATCCATTAAATTTAATATTTTGTAAACCATCAAAATATACAACAGGATTATCTTCACGGTCACGTTCAACAATAATGTTTCTTTCTTTATCAAAACCGTACATGATTGAAGCGGTATACTGATCAAACGCAGAGATCAACGCTACAGCTGAAAAAGCTTTTCTCCCCTCAGCATCACCATCTTCGATTATAGTAACTAACTCATCTTCATTAGTAGTAGTATAAACCATAGCACCAACAACTGTCATCATCTGCTCAGACTCATTTACACGAGGTCTCTGACCTAGATACACATAGTATCTTTTATCTTGGGAAACAGCTATCTCTACATCATAATGTCCATCAGTAAAAAATGTTAATGTTTTTGTGATGGTTAAGTTTGTTAAGTTTTGTGTTAAAACTACTTTCTTTGCTTCACCCACTAAAGTAACTTCACTTGAATTTGCTGTGTATGCTACTGAAGATGCTTCTTTGTTAAGTGCCTCATCCATAAATCTCAAATAAAGAGGTTTAGTACCAGTAGATGGTATTAGCTGTGCATGCCCATCATCTTTATTTCTATATCTTGCATCGAGTAACTCTTTTGAAGATATACGACCAAGTGTGTCCATTTTTAAAATGAAATCCTTACTCGTAACAGTTAGAATTGTATTCCCAGCATCTACTGGTAGACTTTCTACTGAGGAAACCACATGTCCGGCCTCTGTATCCACTGTGTCTTTAACAGTAGCTGAATTAGTAGATTTGTTTATAGTACTTTGAGCATTTTCTGCTACCTCATGTTCAACGGGTGGAAATATCGCAGTGTATCCTACGAAAAAAATTACTGATAATAGTACTGCTACTATTAGTCTCTGATTTGGTGACATTTGGTCTAACACGGGCTAGCCTTTATATGAAAAATTTTTTATTATGTAATAGCGGTTCCTAGAATCTGGAACCAGCCAATACTTTATAGTCTCAACCCTTAATTTTACGGGTTTACATCGGAGTTCATCGAGTAATGGATACTCAATTCCTCCATCAAATAATTGATTACAACGTAGTATTCTAGTTAAAGAGTGGTAAAACGCACTTGAAATTGAGTTATTTTCAAAATTTAATCGTGCAAATTCACTACAAGATGGATAATAACGACAAGAACCGAAGCCAATAAGGGTAAAAAACTTCTGGTAGAGCCATAAAAGTTTAAGTAAGAGTTTTTGCATTAGTGAGTATTTTTTTGAAGTCATGTGTTAATTTTTCATGTGAAGATTCGAAGAGTCCAACTTTTGCAACGAAAACATAAGATCCATCTTTGAGTGTGCTGGAGTATTCAGTAAAGATAGCTCGCATTCTACGTTTAGCACGATTGCGTTTTACGGCATTACCTAACTTTTTAGTTGCGGTAAAGCCTACTTTATGAATTCCATTTTGAGGAAGAAAAAAAAGGACAACACTACTTGAATGTTGATTTTTGCCTCTATTGTAAACATACTGAAACTCCTTATGGAGTTTCAGTGTGTTAAATCCGCCTAAACTGACAATCTTTTACGACCTTTAGCTCTACGACGGTTTATTATTCTACGACCATTTTTAGTGGACATACGTAATCTGAAACCATGTGTTCTCTTTCTAGGTGTTGAATGTGGTTGGTATGTTCTTTTCATTTGACATATCCTTATATAAATTTAAGTTCGAAATAATACAAAAATATTACTTAAAATGTCATTAAGGTTATGAGACCAATACCTTAACTTCACCATCTTCCATCGTAAACTCCGCCTTTGATCCTTCGGACACCTTTCCTTCTAGTATAAGATCAGCTAGTCTATCTTCTACTATTTGATAAAGAGCACGTTTAAGTGGACGAGCACCATACACAGGGTCAAATCCAGCTTCAGCAATAAATTTCTTCGTATCTTCACTCAGAGTAAGTTCAATGTTTCTTGACTCAAGTTTCTTAACAATTTCATTAAAGAAGATATCTATAATACTTACTATCTCTTCTTGACCTAATGCATCAAAAGTTACTATATCATCAAGTCTATTTAGGAATTCTGGTTTAAAAGTCTGTTTAAGTTCATCGCTAGGTGTATTTGAAGTAAGAATTATAATGGTATTTGTAAAGTCTACTGTTACACCTTTGTTATCAGTTAATCTTCCATCATCTAAAACCTGCAATAGTATATTAAAGACATCTGGATGTGCTTTTTCAACCTCATCAAAGAGTATTACACTGTAAGGTTTTCTACGGACTGCTTCTGTTAGTTGTCCCCCCTCATCGTATCCTACATATCCAGGTGCCGCTCCAACTAAACGAGAGACTGCATGTTTTTCCATATACTCACTCATATCTATTCGTATAAGTGCATCTTCGCTGTCAAAAAGAAACTTAGCCAGTGTTTTAGCTGTTTGCGTTTTTCCGACCCCTGTTGGTCCTAGGAATAAAAAACTTCCAATTGGTGAATTACTATCACTAAGACCTGCTTTGTTGCGTTTAATGGCACGTGCAACTGTATGAGTTGCTCTACTCTGCCCTATAACATCTTTTTCTAACTCAGCTTGCACATTAAGAATTTTTGTTTGTTCAGTCTGAAGCATTTTTGCAACGGGGATTTTCGTCCAACGGGACACTACCGAAGCTATAGAATCTTCATCTACACAATTTTTAAGTAGTGTTCCTTCTTCTTGCAATCTTTCCCAATTCTCATTAATGGCTTTTTCTTCTTCGATGAGTTTTGGTATGTCTCCATACTCTATCTCAGCGGCACGGTTAAAGTCTGAACTACTTTTTGCACTCTGTGCATCATGGCGTTTAGATTCTATCTCATGTTTAATAGTTGCTATCTTTTCAAAAACCTCTTTTTCAGTTTCAAACTGTGCTTTTAGTTTTTGAACAGTCTCTACAACATCGGCTAATTCTTTTTCTATCTCCACTAAACGTTTCTCATTTGAAGGTGTCTTCTCCATTTTAAGAGCCTCTTTTTCTACCATGAGTTCAGAGTGTCTGCGTTTAGCCGCGGAGAGGATATTTGGTTCTGACTCTATTTGCATTTTTAACTCTGCTGCAGCTTCATCTATAAGGTCAATCGCTTTATCTGGAAGAAATCTATCTGCTATATATCTATCTGAGAGTTTTGCAGCCGCGACAAGAGCACTATCTGTAATGGTCACATTATGATGAGACTCTAAGCGTTCTTTTATGCCACGAAGGATTTGTAAAGACTGATTTACTGTTGGCTCATCAAGATTAATAGACAAAAATCGACGCTGCAGTGCTGTATCTTTTTCAAAGTACTTTCTATACTCTTTAAGTGTAGTTGCTCCAATAGTATGAAGCTCTCCACGAGCTAGAGCGGGTTTTAAGATATTTGCAGCATCCATACTTCCCTCTGATGCACCTGCACCAACTATTGTATGAATCTCATCTATGAAAAGAATGATATTTCCATTTTCCTTTACTTCGTCTATAACTGCTTTAAGTCTATCTTCAAACTCTCCACGATACTTAGCCCCTGCAATTAAAGCGGACATATCAAGAGCTATTACTTTTTTATTCTGTAAAGAGGTAGGAACATCTCCATTATAGATTCTCTGAGCTAAACCTTCTACTAAAGCTGTTTTACCAACTCCAGGCTCTCCTAATAGGATAGGGTTGTTTTTTGTTTTACGAATAAGAATCTGCATCATTCTGCTTATCTCTTCATCACGACCGATAACGGGAGCTAGTTTTCCTTCTGCCGCTTCTTTTGTTAAGTCTATTCCATATTTCGAAAGTGCTTCGAGCTTCTCATCTGCACTTTGAGAGTCTATCTTAACTCCCCCACGAGATGATTCAAGGTTTTTAGTAAACTCTAGCATATCTATGTATTTTGGAAGTATTGTAGAAAATGGAGGAGTTTTCAAGTTGCTAAGTATATATGTATCTACCGCAAGAAAACTATCTCCATTTTGAGTCATTAGTCCAGCACCATTTTCTAAAGTCTGTGCAAAGTTTTTTGATAAACGTATATTCTCTTTAGTTATAGCAGAAGATTTTGGAAACTTTTCACTTAAACTTTTTATATCTAATTCTATAGTAATCTTGTCAATATTCATTTTATTGAACATTTGATTTAAAATAGAATCTGAATTTGTAAGTAGTCCCCATAAAAAATGTTCTATTTCTACTTCTTGATTTTTATTATGTAGTGCCAGTGAAATGGCACTTTCTATTGCTTCTGTCATATTATGTGTTAGTTTTTCAAATATATTTTGACTCATTGTTAATCCTTTAATTTATAGTTACACTCATTATAGCAACTTGAGTCTATCTTTGTCAAGTTTGTTTAGTTATTTAATTCATATCTACTTTTATTATTTTCTTAATAAATTTTTACTATAATTTCCTTAAAGGATTGCGAATGCCAACAGTTTTAGAAGCTTTACAGAACCGTTCTTCAAAAAGAGCATATACTAATGAGAAAATTCCTAAAGAAACTTTAGAGAAGATACTCAATGCAGCTGCACTTACTCCAAGTGGGGCCAACATGCAACCATGGGTTACTTATGCTATTACAAATGAAGAAGTTCTAAAAAATGTTGGTGATGCAGTAATCAAAAAAATGGATGAAGGTGTTTTAAACGACCAGTTTATTCAGTACTATCCAATAAAGTGGACAAATCCATATAAAAAACGTCGTATCGTTACAGGTGCTGGCCTTTATAAACATATGGATGTAGATAGAAAAGATGATATAACTCGTGTCCAAATGTGGAAAGATAACTTCAGATGGTTTGGTGCAAACACAGTAATTTTTGTATTTACAGCAAAAGCAAATATTGATGAAGCACAAGGTGCATTTATAGATTGTGGTGCTTATATGCAAAGTATTATGCTTGCAGCTCAAGATTTTGGAATAGAATCTTGTCCTCAAGGATCTACAACTGAATTTGGTAAAGTAATCGCTCGTACATTAGATATTCCTGAAAATCTTGCACTTTTATATAGTGTTGTGTTAGGTTATGAAGATAAATCTTCAAAAATCAATGCATATCAACCAGAAAAGGTAAAACTAGGAGAGTCTGTTACTTTCATAGACTAAGAAACTCGAAGAAGTTTATCTTCTTCGTTTATACCTCTCACACATACTAACATTTCCGGTTACTCCCCCGCTATGAATATATAACACCGACTCCTCTGTTTGGGACATAAGTGCCATCCACATAGCTGGTGCATACAGTAAGTCAAACTCTATTCCAGCACTTTTTAACTTCTCATAAATTTCATAAAACTCATCATAAAGTTTTGCAAAATGATACTTCTTTTGGGGCTCTAAGATTATAAGGTTACTTGGAATCTCTGCTAATGCACTCATCTGTTCTCGAAGATAAGTTACATCTCCAACACAGGGAGTAGTGTAAACTTTGTACTCAGGGAGAGCTAATGCTAGGTAAAGAGCTGTTGTCCCGGTTCCAGAAGGAGTAGCCACACTCTTAACCTCTAAGTTTTGGGCTCTAATTTCATCAGCTAAAACTTCGAGACCTTCTTTTGCACTTCTATGAGCTCCACCTTGATCTACTACTAATGTATATTCATCATTACTTAATGAAAGAGAAGCTACAAAACTTCTATAGAGTTCAAACTCTATCTCAGTATGTTTCATTCCTAGGCTAAGCGAATGAAAAAGGTTATCTTCTATTTCACTATGGAGTTTTTTACTTAGAGGCTTAGTATAGTAGAGAAACTCCCATCCTTTTACCTTACATATAGCAGCTATAGCAAGCATGGCGTTTGACTGCATTCCACCATAAGAGATGATCGTTTTATATCTGTTTTTTGGAGTATTTAAAAGAGTGTACAGTTTTCTGTACTTATTTCCGGAGAGGTATTTGTCTATTTTGTCATCGCGTTTAACTAAAAAATCCCGTCCATCTAAAGTGATTTTAGAGAGAGGGGACATAGTCATATCTATACTAGATTTATTTTATAGTTGCTTTTTCATGAAGTTTTTTCATTACATCTTTCATGTATGATTTAAATTTTTCCATTTTTAAACGCTGTTCGATAAATGCTTTTACTTCCTTGTATGTTCTTGTTGCTGCTGCTTTTTTGTCTTCAAGATAAATAACATGAAAACCAAAGTTTGTTTCCACTGGAGACAATGTTGCTGTTCCAACTTTCATACTAAATACTTTTTTGTTAAATGCAGGTACCATCTGTCCATCAGCGAAATAACCTAAATCTCCACCTTTTGGTCCACTAGGTCCTGTTGACTTTTCTTTAGCAAGCTCTATAAACTTCGACATTAGTTTTTCTCCACTTAGTGGTTTAATCTGTGCAATTATATTTTTTGCTTCGTCCTCGGTTTTAACTAAGATATGACGTGCATGAAGTGTCTCTTTTTGGTTAAACTCTTCTTTATTCTTGTCATAGTAACTCTTGAGGTCTTTATCTGAAATTTTAATACTATTGAGTTGCTTCTTTTGCCACACTTGAACAGCCAACTCTTTTTTCATTCTCTCTTCTTGCTTTTTATATTCAGCCTCATACTCTTTTGTTTTAAGAATACCAGTATTTTTAGCATCGCCATATATTAGTTCTTTGCCAACTAACTGCTGAAGAACTTGCTGTCTTAATTCGTTAATTCTGTTTGCTGGAACTTCATTAAGACGACCTTGAGTCGCATTCATAAGTTCATTATCCACTTCACTTTGAGTGATTGCTTTGCCATTAACAGTTACTAAAGTAGTTGCAGAGAGTGCAATACCACTTAGTAAAAGAGTTGAGAGAAGTTTTGTAGCTGTGTTCATTTATATTCCTTCATTTATTGTTATTAGGAAGTGTAATCTTTATTAACTAACACTTATTAAACAAACGAATATACTTTGCTATAAGTATCTACTTAAAATACTCTCTAACTTTTCTTTTGTTAGTGGTTTACTTAAGTAATCATCGAATCCCTCTCCAAGAAGCATTTCTCTATCACCTTCCATTGCCATTGCAGTAAGTGCGACTATTGGAGTCTTTATATTTTGTCCAAAAGATTCTTTTATCTCATGTGTTGCGATAATACCATTTTTATGTGGCATATCTATATCCATAAATATAATGTCATACTTAGTTTCTGCTGATGCGTCAACTGCTTCATTCCCATCAGAAGCCATTGATACTTTAATGTTATATGTCTCTAAAAGTATTTTTATTAGCTTTTGATTTATAACGTTATCTTCCACGACAAGTGCATGAGTTCTACTTTTAAGTTCCATTTCCCTCTTTTCTTTGAACCCATGAACATGGTAAATAAAGTATAGTTGTTGTGCTATGATACTTGGGTGAAGAGGAAGATTTATCGTGTAGTTTACTTTATGTTCAAGCTTAGTTACGATATCTTGTCCAGTTGCTAATACTAAAATTATAGGAGTACCTTTTGCATAAGTTTCAAACTCATTTATCCATGATGGCTCACTTTGATCTGCCAACAGATAGAGTGCATCAACACCATCATATATATTTTCATCCAACATATTTGATTTTACAACGTCAATGCCAAATGAACGTAGGTAGAGTGTTAAAAGATTTGCTTCGTCTAGTAGTTTATTATCCAGTAACAGAACTTTGACTTTTTTCTTAGGTATTGGCTCAAAACTTTGATCTTTGGACTCTTTAAAGTCTAAAACAAAATGCACTCTTGTTCCATCATCCTGACTTTTAATCTTAAGTTCAGAGTTAAGAAGGTTAACTAAACCACAAGAGAGACTCAGTCCAACACCCAGTCTTTCATCTGCCTGATTTGTTGAAGTAAAAGGTTCATTAAGAATGGCTACCTGCTCACTAGAGATACCTTTCCCTTTATCTCTTACAGTAAAGCCAATAGTGCATTCTCCACTACTCAAGCGCTTCAAAAGCTTTATTTCTATGTTTACTCGGGAGCCTTTAGCTGTGTACTTTACTGCGTTTTCTGCGATAGAGTATAAAACTTGAGAAATTTTCTTTGGATCACCAAGAAGTACTTTTGGAATTTTGGGATCTATAAAAGTAATGACTTTAATACCTTTTTCATATGCACCAAAATAAATACCCGAAAAAAGCTCTTCAACAACATGGATAAAATTAAATTCACTTAACTGAAGCTTTAAACGACCTGCTTGCAGTTGAGAAAGGTCTAAAAGAGTTTCAATGTTTGTCATCAAATTTTTTGAAGAACGGTTTATGAGACTCAGATATTCTTGTTGGCTCTCTGTTAGTTGTGTTTTATCAAGAAGCTCAATAAACCCGAGTATAGAGTTCATTGGTGTTCTAAACTCATGCCCTATATTAGATAAGAAATTTTGTTTTAGTTGTTCCACTTCATGAATTTTTAGTTCAGACTCGTAGACTTTAGAAATATCTTCAAACTCTAAAATATAAACTTTAGAGTTTTTTTGGGACTTATGGGCCACTGCACTTATAGTCATTATCGAACCATCTTTACTTGCTATACTAACTCGATAGCCACCTTGCTGATGCTTCCTAATATAGTCTAACCAGCTCTTATCTGATTCGGTAAATATTTCTTCATATTCATCTAAAAAAAGGTCTCGAACACTTGCATTTTGTTCCCTAAACATATTAATATCATCATAGCCCATCACATCGAGGAATCTTTGGTTAGAGCCTATCCAACCAGGACCATCCATGAAATAAAGTATCATTAAACGACTATTGTTAACTATGTCAAGATAAAAATCTTTATCTAGCTGCTCATCTAACTCTGAGCTCTTTACTCGCCGTGTTTTATTTGTATTTTTATCTGATGAAAATAATGATAACATACCCATAAGATATCTCCTAAGTGAAAAATATACTTTGATTATAACACAAAATATTGCTAGAATACAGTTATGAAAAAAGCCACAAGAAAAGAGATAGCTGAAATACATCAGCTTTTTATTGATAGATATGATGATGCGGTTACAGAGCTTACTTATAAAAATGCTTATGAACTTGTTGTAGCCGTAGCACTTTCAGCACAATGCACGGACAAACGAGTAAATATTCTAACTCCACCATTATTTGAGAATTACCCTTCTCCTCAGTCATTAGCTATTGCAGAGCTTGATGATGTCAAGAAGTTTATCAACTCTTGCTCATTTTTCAATAACAAGGCTAAAAATATTATAGCTATGGCACAAAGAGTTGTGGAAGTATATGATGGTGAGATACCTTTAGATAGTAAAGAACTCCAGACACTTGCTGGGGTCGGTCAAAAAACAGCAAATGTTGTAATGATAGAATATACGGGTGCAAACCTTATGGCTGTAGACACTCATGTCTTTCGTGTAGCACATAGACTTGGTTTAAGTGATGATAAAACAGCAATTAAAACAGAAGCCACACTAGCTAAAAAGTTCAAAAACAACCTTCATGCCTTGCATCAAGGAATGGTTCTTTTTGGTCGTTATATATGTAAGGCAAAAAATCCTAGCTGTGATGAGTGTTTTTTAACCGAGTATTGTAAAACAAAAGAAACTTTCAAAGTTTAGATATAATTTGATTATGATTAAAAAAATTATATTATTCTTTTTACTTGTTTTTATGAGTATTTTATTCACTGCATGTATCAACAAGCATGGTGTCTCAGCAAAATACTATAGTGGCTGTAAAGAATATTATGACTTACAGGGTTACTATCATAAAGAGTGTGGAGAAGATGACATTTTTACATATAAAGAAGCTGGTGAATTTTTAAAAAAGAAAGATACGACACCTAAGGGTAACGTTTATTAAAGGAAGAGAAAAATGAGTACAGGACTAATAGTATTTTTTGTGATTACTACCATTATAGGTATTGGTGTGGTTGTTATTTTTAGTGTTGACAGCATAAGTGCTAAAATTTTTGGAGCTGACGACAGAGGAAAAAAGTAAGCGACTACTTTATAGCTATAAAGGTCGCAAAATTTGCCCAACGAAAAACAACTTCACAATGAGAAAATCCACAATTAAGCGCCATTTTAATGTTTTCTTCTTCACTATAGGGAACTAATACATTCTCCAAAGCCTCGCGTTTTTGCATAATTTCATACTCAGAATAACCTTGAGTCTTTTTAAAGTCATAATAGCATTCTATCAAATCTTTGTTGAGTTTTGTTTGATGAGAAATAACCTTTTCACTAAAAATAAAAACACCTTTTTCCCTCATAGAATCAGCTATCTTCTTTACAAGTTCTTCACGAACTAAAGGACGAATAAACTGAAGTGTATAGTTACTTATAAATACATCTGCTTTTTTATACTCGTATTCCAAGATATCTGCATTTTTCACATCTATTTTCACACCATATGCTTCACATTTTCGGCGAGCTTGTGCAAGCATAGCTTCTGAGTTATCCAGACCAATAAGTTCTGCATTTACTTCTAGCCCTCTGTGAATATTTAAGAGTAATGAAGCGGTGGAACAACCAAGGTCATATAACACACCACCCTCTTCTAAATTTTTAAGTGCAAAAAACTGAGTTATTTTTTGACTCTCTTTATAAAAAGGGACACTGCGTTCAAGCATATCATCAAAGACAGCGGCAACTTCTTCATCAAACTCAAACTGCTTTTTTATCGGTTTTGTAAATACTGTATCATTCATAATGTAATTTTATCTAAATTAGCATATAATTAAACAAAAAGGGGTCAAATGGAACTTTCTGTCTCAAACTTAATGATGTTATTTTTTCTATTTGCTTTAACTACAAGTCTCTGGAAGGTTTATCCTTTTTTACAAACAAAAACGCTCAAAGATAATGATAAAACGGATGAAGCCCAGATGCAATTAAAAGAGTTAATGTTAAAAATCATAAAAGAAAATAATGAAGATTTAAAAAGAGAGGAACTCTTTTTGAAAATGAAAGAAGATAAGGATTTTGACAGTAAACTCTTTTGGCGTTTTAATCAAAATCGTTTAAACCACCTTATTAAAGCTCATGACCGGGAACACTTTACTAATAATTAGTATATTAAAGTAAGTTATACCACCTTGGAAAAATAAAACCACACTTGTGTAGAAAAATAGAAAATTTCTAAGTAATATTCTTTTTTTAAGAAAAATTAAGCATTAGTTAAATAATCTTTACATATTATGTATTTATCTTATAATTGACAAAGGGAATTAATAATGTTTACAAATGTTATCAGAACAGCTCTATTTTTCTTAGGTCTTACAATGATTTTAGGAGGTTGTGCTAAAAAACAACTCCTTCTAAATACATATGTAGCTCCTAAAAAGCCTAAAGAAGTTACTCAAATGCTTGATCAAAGCACATCATCTGCAGGTTTTTTAGAAATAGAAATAGTGAAAAATATTTTAAAAGCCGATGGAATAAAGTCGGATAAATCTTTTGATAGTAAACTTCTTTCAAGTTTGAAAAAATTCATTACACAAACTAATTTCATTTCTATTAGTGAGGTTGAAGATAAGGGAAGTCTTTCTCTTGACATGAAAGTTTTAGTATTTGAATATAAAACTACTTCAAATACTATAACAGGTTTAGTAGGTGTAGAGTTTAACATTCGAAAAGATGGAACAGTTTTTTATTCACAAAATTATAAACATAATATTAAAAGATACTCAAAAGCTGGAAAACAAGGTTTACCTTCTAGAGCGCAACTACTTTCTGAAGCATCGGACTATTTAGCTAAAAAACTCATTAAAGACATCTCTCCTATGCAGACACGTAAACTTGTTGAGATTATGTCACTTCCAAGTGAACTTGAATATACACAGAAATATGCAAAAGACAAGAATTACGAGGGTGCTATAAAGGGTATGAAGAAGTACGATGGTGAAAAAACATATGAGTATTATTTTAACCTTGCTGTATATTATGAAGCATTAGCTTCTAAAACTGATGATTTAGCACTGTTGACAAAAGCGGATGAGTATTATGAAAAAGCAATGCAACTGAGTGAAGGATCAAATGAAATCATTACAAAAGGGAAATCTAAGTTCGACAAGTACTATAAGATAATAAAAAAAGTTGCTGATCAAAAAGCCAAAAATGCTGTGCAAGACGACAACAGCATGTTTCAAATTCTATAAAACAACAAGGAAAATGAATGTTAAAAAAGATTAAAAGTTCATCAATCAAGTTAAGTATAGTTGCAGCATTAGCTGTAAGTCCGTTTTCATTATATGCAGCTTCTGCTGGAGGAATGATTGAAGGTTCTTCAGAGTCTTCAAGTGCTATGCTAGAAGACCCAAGTTTTGAAAAGCAGATAGTAAGAATTAATGTTGGTATAAACTTAGTAAGAATCAATACTGACATCTTAGAGAGTATGCCTGTTTCACAAGATAGTGAATGGGTTGATAAAGTTGTTTCAGCGGTAGACTATGCTACTGTAAATAATTTAGATGCAGTGAAGTACGATGCATATTACTCTACTGTAAACGTTACTAATGCCCTTCTTGGTAAAGCAGTTTCTATTAGAATGAGTCCTCTTGAAGCTAGACTATTTTGGCAAGCATCTGTACTATACAAAAATAAAACAAATGGAAATAAAGGTTTTAATATACCTAATATGAATGTTTTTCCTGATATTTCAGACACAAAGACATACACTTCATTTAAATCAGATTCAAAAGTTTCATTCATAGATGTTGAAGCTGCTAGTGGAAATTTATATAACAATGTTGAAGATGCTGTTATATCATTACTTCCAGAAGATTTACAAGAAGCGGTTAGTTCTGCAAAGTCTGAATATATTACAGCAAGAGATGAACTAGGTAGTGCTACATCAGATGTAAAAACAATCGATGCTTGGTTAGATGATGATGCTAATGCACAAAGCGGTGAAAGAGCTGATAAAGAAGCAGAACTTGAGACAGCGACAGTACTAGAAGAAGAGAGAGGAGCTGCTTTTGAAGAGAAAGAAAATGTTTATTTTGAATTAATTACGAGTGGAGCAGAAGCTATCGAATCTAATTTTGATGAATCTAAGGTTCCTTTAGCTAAAAAACTTGTAAATTTATTAGATGCAGTTGATAATAACGCATTTGGTGCAGTCAGTATGTTCGCATCAGCAACTGCAGGTATGGCAAGAGGTTCCGGAATGATAGAAAAGGAATTAAAGGCAATGACAATAGCACAAGGCTTAACTAGTTTAGTTGGTAATCAAAAAGAATTTATAGGTGAAAGATTATCAAGACTTGGAGTAGGTACTTTATTAGCTCTTCCAAATATATTTATTGGTAGCTACTATGCAGGTTCACAGTCAAGTAAAATAGGAAAATATCAGGACATTGTAAATGCAGTGTTAGATGGTGCAGAGGCAGCTAAATCAAGTGCTGATGAAGCTACTAAATAATGCTAAACATCTCTAAAAGTATTTTACTTATAGCTATAAGTACTTTAATAGTTGGATGTGGAGCGGGCACTCAGCCCACTCCATCCGCTGGTAATTTACCACAATGGTTCCTAAATCCTAATCACTCAAATTCAATATTTTATTATGGTGTTGGTGAAGGTTCTAGTAAAGATACTGCCAAAGCTAATGCTCTATCTCAGATAGGTGGTGAAATTTCTATTAGTGTATCCGCTGATTTAGATATGACTACAACCGAAACTAATGGCCAAATTGATGAATATATGAAATCTCAAACGAAGTCATCAATAGAAAAGATTAAATTCTCTGGTGCTGAAGTTATGCAAAATGCATATAATGCTGGTAACTTTTATAGTTATGTTAAAGTCGACAGAGATGTTTTATTTTCAGCACAAAAGAATGCTATGCTCGTAGAGTATGACAAATTAAATTCTCTGTTTGATAGTGCTAAATTAAACAATATTTTTGTTTTAATAAATCAAAAGTCAAAAATTGAAAAACTTGTTAGTACGGTAGCATCTAAATTGCCAATTTTAAAAGCAATAAATGCAGATTTCAAACAAGCTCAATATCAATCCAAGTTAGATGCGATAAGTAAAGGCTTAAGAGATTCTATACCAAATGCCATGGTACATGTAACTCATAGCAAGGTACCTGCATTCGCAGAAGTTGTAAAACAATACATATCTTCATATGGAATGACCTTGGTAGATAATCCAAAGTCTGTGAAAAATAAAAATAATCTAATCATCGTAAAGGTTAGAAAAACAGATAAGCCTAAAAATGTTAAAACTTCTGATCCAAGACTTAAGGGTGCTTCATTCGCAGATGTAATAGTTACATTAACGACTCTAAACAGTACAAATAAGGTTATTGCTCAGAATAGAATTCAAGTATTAAACATTTCAAAGGACGGGTATGCGGCGGCAGCCATTAAGACTCCTAAATTTGAAAATGAGATAAAGAAAAAAGGTATATTAAACATCCTTTTAGACACTGCAAATAATTAGTCAAAAGTACTAAATGAGAAAACTTATATGCAGATTTCTCTTCTTGCTCTTTTTAAGCACTTCACTATTCGCTTACGATAACTTGATTTTGGATGAACTCTCTGTTCATCCATATTGGGCTAAACTACTTCACTATGATAAAACAACTCTCATAAATAATAAAGATTTTTTTTTATCTAAAAAAGAAAATATAGATTTAAAAGATGAACTTCTCGAAACTATAAAAGCATTCCAAAACAACTCCTCTTCAATTTGTAAATACCCCGCAAGATATAAATGGATAAACTCAAAACTGCATTTAAATCTTAAGCATGCTGAGTGCAAGAAATTAAAAGATTTTCTCAAACCAAATTTTAATAAGATAAGTTTAGTTTTCACCTCTGAACGCTATAACTCTCCGGCATCTGTATTTGGGCATACATTTATTAAAGTAGAGTCGGATGATGCTAAGTATGTGATCGATTATACTGCCAAGGTACCAATAAAGGTTAGCTCTCCAGTATATGCCTATAAAGGAATATTTGGCGGCTATAAAAGTAAATATAAATTTTTGCCATTTTTAGCAAAAGAACATGAATATAGAAATGAAGAGTTTCGTGATTTAATCAGTTTTGATCTCCTCTTTAAAGAAGATGAAATTGAAAATATTTTATTACATCTTTATGAAATTTTAGACACAGACCAAGACTATTATTTTATGAGTAGGAACTGTAGTTCAGAGCTTATTAAACTTATTGATTTCGCAAGGGATGATATGGAACTCACTTCAAAATTATCTCATATCACAGTGCCCATAGATATTGTGCATATTTTAAAAAATTCCGGATATATTAAAAACATAAATTCAAGTGCATCAAAATTTAAACAATTCAACAATGTGATCTTTAAGATGGATGACAACAATATAAACATATTAAAAAAGATAATTACAAGAAAAAGAAGTGTATATAATTTTTACAATGATAAGAGAATAACCAAAAAAGATAAAAAAAATATAGTTTTAGCAGCAATCAATTTCATAGAGATAGAGTCTACAAAAAGTGATTTTGATACTAAACTACTCTATCCACTCATGAAACTAATAAAAATAAAAAATAAGAATAGCTTGGAGCAGCTAGATGAAAATACTAGTTATGATGATATCCCTCTTTCGAATAAATTTCATAAATTTGTAGTCGGTCATGGTTACAAAATGGACAAAGTGAATTATGCTTATCTTGGTTATCGATACTTATATAGAAATAGATTTGACCTCATGGATAAGATTGAGAAAAATGGAAGTGTTGAAGTTATGGATTTTATGTTTAGATTACAAGATGACAAGATTGACCTAGAAAAGCTTACCCTTATAAACCTTGAAGCCTTACCAATATCGAGTATATTCTTTACTCAAAATACAAAAAGAATGCAGGTAGGTGCCCAGAGGCTTTTTTATGATGACCATCTTTATGCGTATATAAATTATGGCCTAGGATATAGATATAGGTTAAACAAGAACTTGACATATCATATATCAGCTCAAACAGGGGCTTACTATCATAAAGAAGATATTTATATGGCTTCAGCAGAATTTTCATTAGAGTATCAAGAAGTACATAAATACATATTTGACATAGTGTATAAACATAGATATTTCTATGACTTCGAATCTTCTAATAGCCAAATCAAAGCACATAGATTAGATCTAAATAGCCACATTAAAGTATTTAAAAACAACACAATTAATTTTAGTTTTTCATATAATATTGATATAAAAGAACACTACCAAACTGCGATAAACTATACTCTTTACTTTTAAGTCTTATGTTATAATCTTAATTTTAAAAGTTAAAAATTCAGAATTATCGAGTATATCTACTAATTCTAATTAAATTCATACTATAATTACTTAAGTTTCTAAAGTAAAGGATATATATGTTAGATTCATTCAAAGTCAATCGTCAAAAATATTATACGGATATAGTTCAAGAAATTAAATCTTGTTCTTATAGAAATAAAAGGTATAGTTTAAATTTTTCAATTGCAATAGCTTTAGTTAGTGGTCAAATTAATCTTAATAGTTTTTCTGGCTACAAAAGAAAAAGCGACAAATTCATAGTTTTAGAAGATCATCTTGCTTGCTTAATCCTTGAAGGAACAGATTCAGATTCTGCGATAAGAGCCACATCAAAATTACACAATCAATTTCAATTAGAAAATTTTAATAAAAAAATATTTATAGCAGTGGTAACTGCGAGTGATTATACTGATGATAATGCAATGATACACTCTTTATTTAATCTATTAGTATATGCGGCTGAAAATAATATGGATAACTTAGTTATTGACAAAGATCAGATACCTGGGAAATAATGCTAAGGTCAATATGTAAATTGTTATTTTATAAAGTAACATTACAATATTCCACCTATTTTCCACAACACCTAAAGTATCTTCGGAAAATAGGTTAAAAAGAGAAAGGGTTAGTTTAGTTTCTATCCATCGCGTTTAAGTCATTAAACGCAACTACAACTCTATCTACTAGAGTTTCTTGTCCTGCACGTAACCACTTTCTTGGATCGTAGTACTTTTTGTTAGGCTTATCGTCACCTTCTGGGTTTCCTATTTGAGCTTGTAAGTAGTCAGTATACTTCTCAATATAATTTTTTGTCCCTATCCAAGTTGCCCATTGTGTATCTGTATCGATGTTCATTTTTATAACACCGTAACCGATAGCTTCTTTTATCTCGCTTGGCTCTGAACCTGAACCACCGTGAAACACAAAGTTTACGGGTTTTGCATCTGTACCAAACTCTTTTGCTATAAAGTCTTGTGAGTTATCTAATATTTTAGGAGTTAAAGAGACATTTCCTGGTTTATAAACGCCATGAACATTACCAAATGAAGCGGCAATAGTAAAGTGGGAAGAAACTTCACTTAACTCTTTATAAGCAAATGCAACCTCTTCTGGTTGAGTATATAAAAGAGCATTATCAATGTTTGTGTTATCCACACCATCTTCTTCTCCGCCTGTAACACCAAGCTCTATTTCTATACTCATTTCAATAGCACTCATACGTTTAAGATATGCCTTACAAGTATGAATATTTTCTTCCAAAGGCTCTTCTGAAAGGTCAAGCATATGTGATGAGAAAAGAGGAGTTCCATTTGCCTTATAATAATTTTCACTCGCAGTTAAAAGTGCATCTATCCAAGGAAGAAGTTTTTTTGCAGCATGGTCAGTATGAAGGATAACTGCTACACCATAAGCTTCAGCCATCATATGTGTATGTATTGCTCCTGACACTGCACCTGCGATTGCAGATTTCTCATTTTCATTTGAAAGTCCTTTACCTGCATAGTACGATGCTCCACCATTACTAAACTGAATGATAACCGGTGAGTTAACCTTTGCAGCAGCTTCTAAAACAGCATTTATTGAGTCTGTACTCACTACATTTACAGCAGGGATAGCAAATCCAACCTCTTTAGCATGTGCATATACTTTTTGAACATCTTCTCCAAAAAGTACCCCTGGTTTTACTATATCTAAAATGCCTTTACTCATATGACTCACCTTAAAATTTTAATTTTGTTATTATATTAAAAAGTTCATTTAAAAGAACTTTATGGTAAACTTGGCTAATTATGTAACACAGAAAAGAGAAAATGATTAGAGAAAAAACACAAGCAATAACAACAGATATTGTTCTTATTGATATCATCAATTTTTCAAAGCTCAATTCAAGTGAACAGTTAGAAATAGTAAAATTTTTAACTAAAAGCTTCAAAAAAATTATAGAAAAAATGTTAGTAAATTCAAATATGACATTGTCAAAATTTATTTTAGGTTTTGTTTCAACTGGTGATGGTTTCTACTGCCTTTTAAACCCAAGACTTAAAGGTTTTGGAACTATGCTTGGTCTTAGTTTTAATCACTTTTCTGAGCATATTTCTAAACGCTATCCTTACTTTGAAGGCATTAGGATAGCTGTTCATACAGGTGAAGTAAATGAGTTTACCGATATTTTAGGAAGTAAAAACTTTATTGGTGATGGACTTAATGATTGTGCGAGATACTTAGAAATTAAAAACTTTACTATCTCTACGGTAATGGTTTCAGACTATGCTTTTGAGAGTTTAAAAAAGTTTTTAGATATACATAAAGACTTTAGTCGACTCTTACTCAGTAGAGAGTTTAAATATGCGAGTATGCAAACATTTAGCGATAAACATGCAAATGAGAAAAAAGGTTGTTTAGTCTGGTTAAGACAATCTGGAATCATTAATCCACCAGATATAAACTTTAACTCAATGATATAAAATTAAAGCTAGGAATACAAGGACACAATGAAACTTACAATAGATGAATACTCACATAAATTTAAAATGTCTAAAGAGATGGTGATTTCTAAGATAACTACAAAAAAGTTATCACATACCATAGAGAATGACATAACTTATATCTTACTCGATACTCCTATACTAAAAACACCTAAATTACTTGTTCCAGTAAAACAAAAAACTACTGTTGCCATGGTAATTTCTCTTTATCAAAAAGAGAATCAACAACTCAAAGAAAAAATAGTAGAACTAGAAGAGAAAATAGATAAACTCATTGATGATAAAGAACAGATGCTTCGTGATGAAATGAATAAAATTGAAAATCTTTATAACTCAAAAGATGAACAACTTAAAAGCATCGTCGAGATAATTAATGCAAAGTTTAAACAAGAACAATCCACAACTGTCCATGAAGTTCAGACTATAGAACAACAAACGCAGCAAGAAGAGATAGTAGAACTCAAGTACTATCTTAAAAGTCTAGACCTCAAATCCAACCAAAGAAAGCAAATCAAAAGCAGATTTTTAGCATCTTATGGAAAAGATGTTCGTGTCATTAAACAAAATGGAAAAATTTATCTTGATTTTTCTAAATACGATTATAGTGATTTGTTGGAATAGCCCTGAGTGAAGGACAAGAGTTGACATTAAAGACTAGTGATATTGGGGAGACCCCCTCTGTGTCAGGATAGTTGTCCGAAACCTATGCTGATAAAAATAAAATCAGACTTAGAAATAAATTATGAAAGTATTTAAATAGTACAGCTCAATACAGATATAAATCTTGCATAAACAATCCAGTTAATCTTTAAAACAATCAAAAACTTCCTTATTATCTAATATATTTATATAACATCTTAGCATTATATTCATTTTATAGTAAATATACACGGAATACCGTATATAATATTGTATTTATATATGATAATATATAGTATAATTTATATTATTGTTACTTTATATACTATAATACAAATTTTAATGTATATATATATGTTATTAATGTATTTTAAAGTATTTAATCCGTATAATCTTTCTTATGCAAATTAATGACCTATTTAACATCCTTCATAACTCTCTAGAGTCTCAAAATAATGGCAAGAAAATATCTCTTAAAGATATGTCCCAACGTTTTGGTCTCTCTATGCGTACATATCAAGACTGGAAGCTTGGACGTGCTAAACCACAAGCTGCAGCTACTGTGATGCAAATGTTAGGAATGTTAGATGATTCAGAGATAATAAGAACTGTTCGAAAAATTAATTCACTAGAGGAATAAGTTGATGAGTGCACTTACAAAAAATGAAAGAGATGGTCTTGATGAAGTATTTTCATCTATACATTCACATGCAAATAAGTACCAAAAAATAAAAGACTTATCTGCATTGATAATGAATCAACAGACCGGTTGTGAATTTAAAAACCTCTTCAAAGTGGCTACTTATGGATTCAAAGAGAACAGTTTGTCCACTTTTATTATAAAACATACTAAAAAGAAGAAAAAATTAAGCAAATAAACTATAAAGTGTCTCTAGCTGAATGATTCACATTTTTGATGAAAGTTCGGAAATATTTTAAATCTAAGGGTAAATTTATGAATAAAGCACAATTCGTTGAATTAGTACAAGAAAGTGGTAACTACAAGACTAAAGTAGAAGCAGAAGCTGCAATTAAAGCATTTACAGAAGCAGTTACAACTGCTCTAGTTAAAAAAGAAGATGTTTCTTTAGTAGGTTTTGGTAGTTTTAACGCTGCACTTCAAAAAGGTAAAAGTGGCAAAGTACCAGGTACTGACAAGGCTTATACAACTCAAGATAAAATGGTTCCTAAATTTAAAGCTGGTAAAGGTCTTAAAGACCGTGTTGCAGCTGGTAAGTAACAACTAATATATTGTCACCCTCACAGGTGATAATATTTTATTTTCAATGAAACTTTCTTTACTTAACTCACTTTTCAAAAAAAAATCTACACTTTTGCAAACTCCTAATTCAATACTTATCAAAAAATTAAAAGAACTTTCCCTAAAAAATAATTTTCTCATCTTTGTAAATACAAATATTTATCATAATTCAAATATTTATCATACAAAACTTATATTAATTAATAGTACTGGTATTTATGTCTTTGAAACTAAAGAGTGGACCTTCAAGGAACTAAGGAATGCCGCAGCACAAAAAGCATATCAACAAGAATATTCTTCAAAGACTCTTTCTTTCGATAATGTTCAAGAAATTCTCAAAAGAAAGCTCCAATCTATTAGAGAAATAAAAGTTGGGATATTTAACTATCTTATAATGGAGTATTTAAGTACAGATGAGTACTCTCATCTTAATGCTTCCCTTCAAGATTTACTGCCTAATCAAAAAATTATCTTTTGCGATTCAAATGAAAATGAAATACTGAAAAAACTTTCAGGTGCCACAAATACCCCAGTTAGTTACAATGATGTAAATATAGTTGCAAGTAGTATCTTTGTTCAGTACTCTTTTCTCAAAGAAGATTTAACAACTACTCTCTGTACTCCAGAACAAATTTTATTTCTAGATCAAAAATTACTAAATATTACACATCTTCAAGGTTTACCAAGAAGTGGGAAAAGTACTCTTTTATTACTAAAATCTATCTTCTTAATCATAGAAAAAGAAGCTCGCAATATTTTAATTATCAAACCAACAATTTTAAGTGCAGATATATTAAAGAAAAGACTACTAAGTATTTTAGAGCACTCCATCTTAAGTATAGATTTAACCTCAATTAACATCATTTCTAAGAGTCAACTAAAAGGAATGAATCCAAAAAAGATTAATACTTTTGAAATAGTTATGTGTGACGATGCTCATTTATTTGAAAAAGAATTTATCTTTTCACTCAAAGAAAAGTGTAACAAGTCTAAACTTCTTCTAGTAAACGATGAAAATATAAAAGATGATACTCCCCTTCAAACATTTAAAAATCAAAAAAAGAGAGTTACCTTTATAAAATCAACTCCTTTAAAAAAGTCCATTTCTCTAATCCAAAAACTACTCAATCAAAATGAAGAAAAAATACTTATAATATCTAATGAAAAAAATAGAGAAAAACTTCTTGCAGAGATGAGAACGATGCAAAGAGAGGTAAGTGTACTTCAATCTCACATTAGCCTCATGAATCAAAATTTTACAAATGTATTACTCAGTCATGCTCAAGATATAAATTCTTTATCTCCACATCATATCATTATAATGGATTTATATTCTGCAAGTGTAAATGAGATAGAATATGCATTAAATTTAGCACTTAAAAGTGTAACTGTTATATATGAAAAAAATTCTCAAGAGATTAAAGATTTAAGGAATAAATATGAAAATAACTAAAACTGATGCCCAGTGGAAAGCACAACTTAGCCCTGAAGCATTTAATGTATGTCGTCAGCATGGGACAGAAGCACCTTTTTCTGGTATGTATAATGATAATAAAGAAGATGGTACTTACCACTGTATCTGCTGTGATGCACCACTATTTGAAGCATCTACTAAGTTTAACTCTGGAACAGGTTGGCCAAGTTACTATGAGTCTATTGAAGACTCTATCACAGAAATCAAAGATGTTACACATGGAATGATAAGAGTTGAAGTTACCTGTGCCTCATGTGATGCACACCTTGGACATATCTTTCCCGATGGACCAGAACCAACAGGTCTTAGATACTGCATAAACTCAGTCTGTTTAGACTTTAAGGAAGCATAATGAAAAAACTATATTTTATCTTACTACTAACACTATCTACTACTCTTTTTGCAGCAAATCCTCATGTAGTTGTAGAAACAACTCAGGGAAATATTGAGCTTGAACTTTATCCTGATGTTGCTCCTTTAGCAGTTGAAAATTTCTTGACACATGTAAAAAATGGTTACTATAATGGCATTGCTTTTCATAGAATAATAAAAGACTTTATGGTTCAAGGTGGTGACCCTACTGAGAGTGGTCGTGGTGGTGAGAGTATCTGGGGAAAAGCTTTTAAAGATGAGTTTACAAATCTTGTTTTTGACAAACCTGGAATCTTAGCAATGGCTAATGCTGGAAGAAATACTAATGGCAGTCAATTTTTCATCACAACAATTCCTACACCTTGGCTCAATGGTAGACATACAATTTTTGGGAAAATTGCACCCTCTAGTATGTCAATATTAATGAGACTTAACAACACACAAACGGGCTATGGTGACAAACCTCTTAAACGCCAAGAAATCATAAAAGCATATATTAAAGATGAAGGTAAGTAGATGGAAATACAAACTATGAAAAAACTAGAAAAAGAAGCTTTAAAAAAGAGTAGAACAGACTTTACACGTTTAGGTTTTGCTCTATTTTTTATGATAGGTGTTCTTGCATTTAGTTTTTTAAGTAATGGTGGTATACCAAATAACATGTTCTTAGCCGTGGCCGCCTTAGTTGGTGCATATATGGCAATGAATATAGGTGCAAACGATGTAGCTAACAATGTAGGACCTGCTGTTGGTTCCAAAGCAATGACAATGACAATGGCTATTGTTATCGCTGTTATTTTTGAAGCGTCTGGTGCACTCATCGCTGGTGGCGAAGTTGTGAAAACTATTAAAAAAGGTATTATTGATATCTCTGCATTTGGTGGAAATGCTGATCCTTTTATCTGGGCAATGATGGCAGCTCTTCTTGCGGCTGCTCTATGGCTTAACTTTGCAACTATGATGCGAGCTCCGGTTTCTACGACACACTCAATTGTTGGTGGTGTTATGGGTGCAGGTATTGCTGCAGCCGGTTTTAGTATAGTTTCATGGACAACTATGGCAAAGATTGCAGCTTCATGGGTTATTTCACCTGTTCTTGGTGGACTAATTGCAGCTGCTTTTCTTTACTCTATCAAAAAATCTATAGTTTTTAAAGAAGACAAGGTCAAGGCTGCAAAAACATATGTTCCTATTTTTGTTTCTATTATGGCATTAGCCTTTGTAACATACTTAACACTTAAGGGTCTCAAAAAGATATGGCCAGAGATTGTTGAAATGTTAAACTTCATTCCTTTTATATCTTTAGAGATGACTAAAAAACCATCTTTACTTACAGCTCTTACTTTAGGCTTTGTCGTAGCTCTTGCTGTTTATTTTATAGTAAGAAATAGACTCAACTCAGATAAAAAAGAACTGGCGAATTCAAGAGAATCAGTAAACACACTCTTTACTATTCCCCTTATTTTTGCAGCAGCACTTCTTAGTTTTGCTCATGGTGCAAATGATGTTGCAAATGCTATTGGTCCATTAGCGGCTATTAACGATGCTGTTGTAAATGGTGGTATTTCATCTAAAGCAAGTATTCCTTTATGGGTAATGGGTGTCGGAGCTATCGGTATTGCTATTGGTCTTGCACTTTATGGTCCAGCACTTATACGAACAGTTGGTAGTGAGATTACTGAGCTTAACCAAATAAGAGCCTTTTCCATTGCAATGGCGGCTTCTATCACTGTTATTATCGCTTCTCAGCTTGGACTTCCAGTAAGTTCTACACATATTGCCATCGGTGGCGTTTTTGGTGTTGGTTTTTTAAGAGAGTACCTACATTTAAATGACACAACAACGATAGAGGAAGATAAAGAAACAATCAAAGATGAGAAATCAACACTCAATGCATACAAGGCTGAGCTTAAGAAACTAGAAGCAAAAAGTGATAAAGATGCAGTAGAGTATGAGAGAGTTGTACAGCTGTATAAATTTATTTCTGATGAAGAAAAACTCATAAGAACAACAAAGAAACATATTAAACAAACTAAAAAAGTTGAGTATGTTAAACGCGATGCTGTAAAGAAAATAATTGCAGCTTGGATTATAACTGTTCCTGCCGCAGCCACATTATCAGCTATACTCTTTTACATGATTAGAGGAATAATGGTTTAATTCTAAACCATGTCCAAAGCATTTTGAACTTTAAGTGCTTGAACATGTTCTTTCACATCATGAACTCTCACTATAGAAGCTCCATTCCTAAGAGCTTCTAAGTGAATAGCTAATGTCCCACTCAATCTATCTTCTACCTCAGCTTCAATAATACTGTTTATCATTGACTTTCTTGATGCACCTATAAGTATAGGTTTTCCTAGAGTAGTAAAATGTTCTAAGTTTTTAATCAAGCTAAGATTATCTTCTAGTCTTTTTCCAAATCCTATCCCAACATCTACAACGATACCGTCTATACCAAAGCTTTGTGCTTTCTTTATTCGCTCTTGTAAGAAGGTATAGACTTCACTTAGTACATCTTTATAAAATGGGTTATCTTGCATGCTCTGAGGTCCTCCTTGCATATGCATAATAATAACAGTTGCTTTATGCTTTGCACATAACTCACACACTTCATCATTTTGCAATCCAGTGATATCATTTACAATAGAGAAACCTGAACTAAGTGCATATTCTATAACACTCGGTTCATAACTGTCTATACTAAATTTCACTTTATCATAAAGCTTTTTCACTTTGATAAGATCAATAATAGGCTTGACTCTTTGAAGTTCTTGCCTTGCACTCACACTATCAGCATTTGGACGGGATGAAACACCACCTATATCTATAATGGTAGCACCCTCTTCTATCATTCTCTCAATTTTATGCAGAGCATCATTATTTACAAAACGACTTCCACTAAAGAAACTATCATCATTTGCATTTATAATTCCCATAACATCTATCTTACTTGGTTTTAAGTCCTTAACAAACTCTCCAAGCTTATGAGCTAACTCTTTTAAACCAAAAGGCTGTGCTAACTCTTTTCTTGCTAAAGTTTTGAGCTGAGATGTTGTTGCTATAAGAAGAGTATCTACAAAAGGAGTTTTAGCTAAGACTGTACCACGAGGAACAGCTAAGTCCGCACCGATGGAGAGAGCATCTTGTTTAAGAATATTTGCCCCACCAACATTGAGATTTTTGATACGGATTATATGTACCTTCGCTTTTGAAGCTAAAATACTCACTCCACCACCATCTACATTTAATTCTTTGAGATATCTTTTTATATCTATACTTGAAGATAGTTTTTCTACAATCATTATCTATCCTGCGCGAAGCTCATAAGAAGCATTGCTAAAACACTTTGAGGTCTTGAGTTTAGAGTAAGGAGTCTATAGGCTTTATCAAAATTGTCAAGCTGAAGAGGAGAAAGAATAAGCATATCTGTGACTGTTGCTCTGTGAAAGATAGACTCCACTAAAGATTTTGCATCCTCTTTTTTTACTCTTGCGTTATCTTTTAAAAAGGTAAATACCTCTTTATAGTCTAGTCTCGTAAGATTAATATCCAAAGACTCAACCTTATGTGAGTTTTCTTGTTTTAAAATAGGTAAACGCGAACGTACAGTTGCTAAAAGGTTTGATTTAGTTGGACTGATAATAATAAATTCTATATTTTCAGGAGGCTCTTCTAGTAGTTTTAAAAGAGAATTTTGTGCAATATCTGTAATGTCCTTAGACCCAATTACAATGTACTTAGTCTGAGACTCACTTATATATGCTTCTGCGAGAACTGCTTTGGCATGTTCAATTTTAAAGCTCTCATCTATAAGTAAAAATTTTACTACTCTGCTTGGCTTCAGCTCAGTCTCTAAACGCTCAAATTCAGCTTCTATCTCGTCTGAGATAATTATATGGCTTCTTATCTGACTAAGAGCTTGCATCTACTTCTCCGAACATACAAGCATTAAGAGAACTATTAAAGAGTCTATAAAGTTGTAAAAGCTTAATATCCAAGATTGGGTCATATGATTTAAGAGTAAAAGCATTGTTAAACTCTTCGTCAAACATCCAAAAGTAACTATCGCCTTTTCTCTTTGCAATATCTGCACGTTTATCATTTCCCTTGCCAATGTACCAAAAGAAAAAGTCTTCTTTGTATGAAAGTGAGATTATATCATCCACGGTATCTATCATCTCTCCGCCACTTACATTGTCATAATGTGGATAAATATGGTCAATGCTAATAATAGGAATAAGAGGTCTCTCAATTGTGCTAGCATTTAATGAGGTAATTATATAGTTTTCAAGCCATTTTCTTTTCTCATCTGTAATGAGAATAATAGTCCGACCTTGAAGAACTTGTTCAAGTGCAAGAGCAGTAGTTTTTGCCCACTCAAACCTATACTCTTCCAACCAAGAAAGACTTGCACCCTCATCACGTATAGCATCTAAACTCCAATGTGCAAAATTAGATGTCTGAGTTGTTGGCATAAGGTTCTACTTCTCTAGCTCATAAGCTTCATGAAGTCCACGAACAGCGAGTTCTGCATACTTCTCATCTATAACCATAGAAACTTTAATCTCAGATGTAGAAATCATGTTTATATTGATGTTATTTTCTGCCATTGTTGAAAATGCTTTTGCTGCAACACCGGCATGACTTCTCATACCAACACCAACAACAGAAACTTTACAAATGTCTTCGTTATAAGAGTCAGCTTCGATTTCTCCACTTTTAACAAATGAATCTACAACAGATTTTGCATCATGAAGATCACTTACAGGAACAGTAAAGTCGATGTTAGTAGTTCCATCATGTGCCTTATTTTGGATAATCATATCAACATTTACCTCAGCGGTTGCTAATTTATTAAAAATATCAGAAGCAATTCCAGGTCTGTCTTTAACACCCATTAATGAGATACGTGCTTGATTTCTATCTAATGCTATTCCGCTTACTAATGGTGCTTCCATGATATTTTCTTCCTTGGTAATTAATGTGCCTTCTTCGTGAGAAAAGCTTGTTCTTGTTACTAAATTTACATTTAACTTTTTTGCCATCTCTACAGAACGATTTTGAAGTACTTTAGCCCCTAATGAAGCAAGTTCTAACATTTCATCATAAGAAATTTTATCTAGTTTTTTAGCCTTTGGTTCAATACGTGGATCTGTAGTGTAAATACCACTTACGTCTGTATATATTTCACATAAGTCTGCTTTGAGTGCCCCAGCAACTGCAACAGCGGAGAGATCACTTCCTCCACGACCGAGAGTTGTTACATCCCCTTTTTCATTAACACCTTGAAAACCAGCTACTACAACTATCTTTCCCTCTTTAAGAGCGCTGTGCATATTTACAGGGTTTATCTCTTCTATACGAGCTTTTGTATGGTTCATGTCTGTTACTATTCCTGCTTTTCTTCCAGTCATTGCAGTAGCACTATGTCCCATCTCTTGAAGTGAAATAGCAAGAAGAGAAGCTGTTACACGTTCACCCGCACTTAAAAGCATATCCATTTCAGGTTGTGCTGGATTTTTAGAAAAACTTTCTGCATATCCAACAAGTTTGTTTGTCTCTCCACTCATTGCTGAAACAACAACTACGACATCATTACCAGCTTTTTTCGATTCACTTACACGATTTGCCACATTTTGGATTCGTTCTAAATCCCCAACACTTGTTCCACCGAATTTTTGCACTATTAACATCTACAATAATCCTTCTTCTTTAAAATACTTTATCACTTTTTCATACACAGGTTTTTTAAAATGAGCTGTTACATTTAATGCATCTTCTACACTTACAAATTTATGTGAGATAAACTCAGGGTGCTCTGTATCTAAGTTAATCTTCGCGTTTTCACTAAGTTTTACTAAAAAATAGCGTTGTATTTGCCCTTTAAAAGGCTTCATTCTCTCTGCTACTTTCGCGGGAAAGTCATAAGAGATCCATTCTGGGTACTGAGCGACTATACTTGCATCAGCAGTTCCAATTTCCTCTTCCATTTCACGAAAAAGTGCTTCTTCTACTTCTTCACCCTTATCAATCCCACCTTGAGGAAACTGCCACATATCGGCTAAGTCATTTCTCTGGGCAATAAAAATTTCTTTTTTCTCTGGGTAGTGATGTGAAACAATAATCATCGCCACATTTGGACGATAGGAATCTTTTTTATTCATTCATTAAACCTGTCTATTAATTATCGCGATTATACAAAAATAGTGATTAAAGTAATATAATTTAAAAATATATAGCTATACTTCGGCCATGCTATTATATATTCATATCCCTTTTTGTGACTCAAAATGTTCTTACTGTGCATTTAACTCTTATGTAGACAAGTTCCATCTCAAACGCGATTACATGGTTGCACTTAAATGCCAACTAGAATACGAACTTAAACGTTTTAAAACTAAAGAAAATTCAATTGAAACAGTTTTTATAGGTGGAGGAACACCTTCTACCGTTTCACCCGAACTTTACGAACCTATTTTCCAACTTTTACAGCCATATCTTAAAAAAGATATTGAAATAACAAGTGAAGCGAACCCAAATAGTGCCACTTACGCATGGCTAGAGGGAATGCATAAACTTGGTGTAAATCGAATCAGTTTTGGAGTGCAAAGTTTTAATGCTGATAAACTAAAAGTACTTAACCGTGCCCATACTCCAGAGATGGCAAAAGAAGCTCTTTTAAATGCTCAAAAAGTCGGCTTTAAAAATCTTTCACTTGACCTTATATATGCGACACTTGGAGACACGAAAGAACTTATCCAAAATGACATTGAGACTGCATTTACTCTCCCTATTAACCACCTTAGTGCTTATGCTCTTACTATTGAAGAAGGAACTGCATTTCAAAACAAACCACATATGAGTTCAGAACACCTAGAACTTACTGAGTGGATTTTTGAGGCCATTGAGAAAAAAGGACTTCCTCAATACGAAATAAGCAACTTTGGAAAATACCAATCTTCTCATAACAAAGGATACTGGTTATACAAAGATTATATTGGGGCTGGGGCTGGAGCTGTTGGAAAACTAACAAATCAGCGTTTTTATCCAAACCCCATTATTGAAGAGTATATAAAAAATCCTACCGTTATGGAGACTGAAGAGTTAAGCGATGAAGACATTCATGTTGAAAAATTACTATTAGGTCTGCGTTCAGTCATAGGGGTAAATGAATCACTACTTCGCAAAGAAGAATTAGAACGTGCACAATTACTTTTAGATGAAAAAAAACTTGAGTTTAAAAATAATATATTTTACAATAACGACTATCTCTTAGCAGATGAAATTGTTCTCTTTTTAACCTCATAAAAGTATTGTTTAGCTAAAATCACATTTATTAAATAATTATGAGGGTTTACTATGTTTGGTATGGGATTTACTGAGATACTTATCATCGCTGTTATCGCCATACTATTTCTCGGTCCAGATAAACTTCCGGGAACCCTAGTTGATATAGCAAAATTTTTCAAAAATGTTAAAAGTACAGTAGGATCGGTCAAAGACTCTCTTGAACAAGAGATGAATGTCAGTGACATCAAACAAGAAGCTTTAGCATACAAAGCCAAACTAGAAAAAGCTGCTTCAGGTCTAGATGATTTCAAAGATATCAAAGGAACTGTTAGTAAAGAAATTACAAGTATGGCACAGAGTGTAACAAATAATGAATTACCCACAGATACAGTTAAAAAAGCTGATACTACACCTCAAGAAGTAACCTTCAAGAAGAAAAAGAAGAATATAGAACAAGAAGAGATAACTGATGTTTGATGAACTAAAACCACACCTTGTAGAGTTAAGAAAAAGACTTGGGATTTCTGTTTTAAGTCTTATAGTTATGTTCTTTGCTATGTTTTACTTTCATGAAATCATTCTTAACTGGATGGTAGAACCTCTAAATGTAGCACTTATAGAAGTTGGTAAAAAGTCCCTTCATGCAGCAGAGGGAATGGTAACAACTTCCCAAGTAGGTGGTGCATTTTTTGTCGCACTCAAAGTTTCGTTCTTTGCGGCTATCATTGCCTCACTTCCTATCGTTCTTTCACAAATCTGGCTTTTCATCGCGCCAGGTCTATATGCTAGTGAAAAGAAGATGATTATTCCCTTTGTTATAGGAGGAACACTGATGTTCCTCTTAGGTGTTTTATTTGCATACTATATTGTGACACCTTTTGGTTTTGACTTTCTTATTACTTTTGGTAGCTTTAAATTTACCCCACTTATAAACATTGAAGATTATGTGGGCTTTTTCACAAAGATTCTTTTTGGTTTTGGTGTCGCGTTTGAGCTTCCAGTATTTGCCTACTTTCTCGCTCTGTTAGGTCTTGTAAACGATAAACAGATGAGTGACTTTTTTAAATATGCCGTTGTTATAATCTTCATAGTTGCAGCACTCTTAACACCGCCAGATGTTCTTACTCAACTTCTTATGGCCGGTCCACTTATCATACTTTATGGATTTTCTATTCTTATAGTAAAGGCTGTTAACCCTTACAAAGAAGAAGAGGATGATGAAGATGAGTTAGATGAAGAAGAGCAGCAGACTTCTTAAATGGAAAATCCTGAACTATTAACTGCCAGCTATGATTTCACTCTTCCAGAGAATCTCATAGCAACCCATCCTGCCTCACCTCGTGACCATGCAAAACTTCTCGTATATGACAGAAAAACAGACACTATAACACATAGTTTTTTCTATGATTTTGAGAAGTATATTCCCAAAGACTGTGCCCTTATTTTTAACGATACGAAGGTTATAAAAGCAAGACTTTTTGGAATGAAACCCAGTGGTGGAAAACTAGAACTTCTTATAAATAGAGCCCTAAATGCAGTAGATATCAATGTATATATTCGTGGTAAAATCAAAGTTGGGACTACTATCTTATTCGATGAGGGCTTAGTTGCAAAAGTGAAAGATTTAAACAGTGATGGAAGCCGCAATGTAAACTTTTCTCAAAATAGTATAGACCTACGTTTTGAAGACTTACTCCCTATAATAGATAAAATCGGTCACATACCTCTTCCTCCTTATATCCAGAGAGAAGACGAAGACGAAGATGCTAGTGAATACCAAAGTGTATTTGCCAAAGAAGAAGGTGCAGTAGCTGCTCCAACAGCTTCTCTTCACTTTACTGAGGAACAACATAAAAGAGTATGTGAAAATTTTGAGCATGCGTATGTAACACTTCATGTTGGAAGTGGTACTTTTAAACCTGTTGATGCCGAAGTCATTACTGAGCATCCAATGCACTCAGAGTATTACGATATATCAAACGCGGCCAAAGATGTACTTGACTCAGACATACCAGTTTTGAGTATAGGGACAACGTCTACAAGAACGGTAGAATTTTATGATAAACATGGAAAAATTCAAAAAGGCGAAGCAAATCTTTTTTTGCATCCACAAAACAAACCTAGTCGAGTCAATCATCTACTAACAAATTTTCACCTACCAAAGTCTACACTTCTTATGTTAGTTGCTTCATTTGTAGGACTAGAAAAAACTCAGGAATTATATGCAGAGGCTATAAAAGAAGAGTATCGTTTTTACTCTTATGGCGATGCAATGTTGATTATATAGTAATTTATACTAAATAAATTCTCGCGTTTCGCACATCTATTTCTCCACTCAGTTCAGCCTCAAAAACTCTACTTGGAAATTTTGCAAGTGCCTCATCATAAGTAGGATTTGTTTTACAAAACTCTAGAAAATCATCACTACTCTTATTTACCATAATACTACTCTTGCCAAACATTGATACGAAAGTGTCAATGTCATAAATAGCTTTTGCCTTACCCTCTTCTAGAAGTTTATTTGTTGCCGCACTTTCCCCTATTCTATGAGCTAAGACATATATCTCTTTTCCCATCTTAAGAGCATACTCAACACTTCTCATACTTCCTGAGTTCAAATCTGCATAAGTAACTACTAAAACATCTCCAAGTGCTACGACAAGCTCATTTCGAAGCACAAAATTATACTTTGTAGAAGGAGAGCCTTTTTCAAACTGACTCATGACAAGACCATTTCTTTCAACTTCTGCTATAAGAGTCGAATTAATAGCTGGATAGCGTTTGTCCAACCCTGTTGCAGAGACAAGGATAGTGTTTGATGAGCCCGCAGCCTTATGAGAGATTGCATCTACACCTATTGCCCCACCACTAACTATACAAACTCCTGCATTTGAGAGTTTTTGTGCTAACTCTTGTGTTTTATGTCTTGCATATTGGTTTGGTTTCCGACTTCCTATAATAGAAATCTTTTTGTTTGTCAGAAGTTTTGTGTTGCCAATATAGAAAAGTTTTGTAGGGTATTTTTTCATAGACTCACACTCGCCAATATGGAAATTTACTTCTTCTATCATAGTAATTAAAAGATTTTATTTATATAAATGAGCTCTACATCTTTAAAGAGCTTTTTTGACTCATAGATAGCCTGAAGTGTATTTTTATGAGGGTGCCCAATCGCCACTGCCGTTCCATGAGTTTTTGCTATTTTTATAGCTTTTTTTATCTGTCCTAACACATACTCTTTTTCCATATGATGGTCTAAAAAAACATCCCTGGCTATGTATTCTAGCCCAAAGTTTTTAAGTACTCTAGGTGCTTTAGTTTCAGCTGTTGTTCTGCTGTCAAGAAAATGTATTTTATTATCATTTAAGGCTAAAATCAGTCTATTCATAGCAACTTCATCTGATGTGAATTTACTTCCAGTGTGGTTATTTATATAAGACACTTTAGGAAAAAGTTTTTTTATCTCTTTTATCCGGCAACTTATAGTATTTTGAGAATCACTAACCCTCAAAGTATTCGGTTCTTCTGCACTGAAGTTTTTTGCTTCCATAGGAAGGTGAATCATATAGAAATTTTCTTTTTCTGCCAACTTTGGTGTGTTTGGTCTAGCTTTACTTGGGGGCAAAAAAGACATAGTCAAAGGTAATTTTAAATTTTTAATAGCAGCAACTTGAGAACGAGTCCCTACATCATCTATAATTATAGAAAGTCTTGGTTTCTTTGATGAAAGCTTTGGTTTGCGTTTTATTTTCCGTTTCACCTGTACTAATTTCACATCATCGAGTTCGTGCAAAGCCGAAACATCAGTTTTAGTGGCTTTTTTAAGTACCTCTTGTAGTCTTTTAGTCATATTTTCTGGTTTTTTTTGTACTGTTTTTTCTAACTTTTTTATAAGTTCCAGTCTTCTTTCTTTATCACTATGTATAGTCTTAGACACATCAGTTTTAGCATCTTTATAACCAAAATAATACCCAGCTACTAAAGTACTGAGTATAAATGCGATAAATGCAAGTACCCAAGCAATATATACTAATACTTTAGAATTACTTTTCTTTTTAGAACTCTTTCTTTTTGCCATCTATTTCTGCTCTTTTCATATTTTATGTAACTATACCTGCTTAAAGGTTAAAACATTATTTAAGTAAAATTTCTGTATAATCCCGAGTTCCTTTCTCTTTGTAACATCGATTGTGATGCTATATTTAGATCCAAAGGGGAAACAAACGCCGAGAGGCAAATACCAAGAGGAGATCATACTATATGAGAAACTACGAAAACTTAGTAATCGTAAAACCTACATTTACAGCAGAGGAAATTCAAGCTAGCGTTAAAGCAATCGAAGAAGTTATTACTTCAAACGGTGGCGAAATAGCAGCTACAAGTCCTATGGGAATGAGAAAATTAGCATACCCAATAGATAAAAACGAACGTGGTTATTACCATGTTGTATATTATTCAGTTGCTCCAGCAGCAATTTCAGAAATTGAAAGACGTTTCCGTATTAACGAAGATTTACTTCGTTTTGTAACAATTAAATACGATTCAAATCGTGAAATACTTGCTTACAACGGTCTTGTTGCAAAAGCTTTAAAAGCGGCCGAAGTTCCAGCGAAAGTTGAAACTCCAGCAGTTGAAGAAACTCCAGCAGAAGCAGAAGCTCCAGTAGCAGAAGCAGTAACTCCAGTTGAAACAACTGAAGCAGCAGCAGAGTAATTAGCTAGCGCTAAGAAATTTAAGGAAAACTTATGTTCAATAAAATAATTTTAGTTGGTAACTTAACACGTGATATCGAACTCAGATACTCTCAAGCTGGAATGGGAATTGCAAAAACTGCACTTGCTACTAGCCGTAAGTTCACTAGTAATGGTGAGAAGAAAGAAGAAGTATGTTTTGTAGATATCACTTTTTTCGGAAGAAGTGCTGAAGTTGCTAACCAATACCTCAGAAAAGGGAGTAAAATCCTAGTAGAGGGAAGATTAAACTTTGAACAATGGGTAGACCAAAATGGACAGAAACGTTCTAAGCACTCAGTAACGGCTGAAACTATGCAAATGCTAGATTCAAAGGGTGATAACCAAGGTGGATATACTCCACCAGCTAATGCTCCCGCGGACAATCAAGGTGGATATAATGCACCTGCCCAAGGACAACAGCAGAGTTATCAAGCACCGCAACAGCAACAGAGCTATTACGCTCCAGCGCAAGAGCAGAAGCAAGCTCCAAGTTATCAACAACAGCAACAGCCAAGTTATAACAATAATCAAGCAGCACCACAGAATCGCCAAATGCCGAGTAGCGAGTCAATCCCAACGATTGACATAGACGAAGACGAAATTCCATTTTAAAAAATATACAACAAAGGTATTAACATGGCAGAAAAAAGAAAATATAAAAAAAGATATTGTAAGTATTGTGAAGCTAAAGTTGACTTCATGGATTATAAAGATGCAGGAGCTTTACGTTTCTCTCTTTCAGAAAGATATAAAATCATGCCACGTCGTTTAACAGGTAACTGTAAACGTCACCAGGACATGATTTCAGTAGTGATCAAACGTGCTCGTGCAGCTGCGTTAGTGCCATATACTGTAACTCGTAAAACAGTTGTAACTGCTCCATTCGAAAACCTTAGATAGGTTTCATATAAGCCCTAATATAGGGCTTTATGTACTTTTTGTAACAGTTTTATTATAAATACAACTGTTCTACGGTGACACTTTTCTCGAGACTTTCCTTCCTCTTTTAAACTCCTATCAATCAATTGATGCAGACTACTTCCATAAGCCATTAAACAGCAGCCAATCCTCTGTCAAAATTAATTAAAGTTTCTTTTTTTAAGGGTTAACTATAGGTTTCCAATCTGCACATACCTATATTAAAATATAAGCTTAATTATTCCATAAATTTATTATCTAAAATTATATTTTGATTTTTTTTAAAAATTAGCTATACTTATACTTATTCTTATATTAACAAATAGTTAAATTAATCCAAGGGTGGCCATGTTCAAGACACATAACAACAAAGTATTAAATCTTATTCTCTTTATTGGTTTTTTCTTAACTATTTTTTCGGGTTGGTATACATATAATTACTATGATCAAGAAAAAAATCTTGATGCAGAACTCAAAAGTAGTGAAGTAGTTATCCTCATAAAAAAAAGCATGGCAGGGTATGAGCAAATTTTAAAAAGTGCTGTTGGTTTATTTATGGCTTCTAATAATGTATCTCGTAAAGAATGGGCTATATTTGTAGATGCACATAAACTCAATGAAAACTTCCAAGGGATACAAGGCTTTGGTTATTCAGAAGTGGTTTTTCCAGAAAATAAGACAAAGCATGAAAGACGCATACAAAAAGAAGGCTTTCCTAACTATAGAATAAAACCAGAAGGAAAAAGAGAGTTTTATACTCCTGTAGTATATCTTGAGCCATTTGATAAACGCAATAAAAAAGTGCTTGGATATGATGTATTCTCGGAAAAAATACGTAAGAAAGCTATAACGAAAGCTATTCTAAGTGCTAAAGCCACTATTACCGAAAAAGTAAAACTTGTTCAAGAAAATGCTAAAGACATTCAAGCTGGATTTTTAATGTATTTGCCAGTCTATAAAAAACATTTTAAAGTAGATACTCCTTCCCAAAGAACCTTAGCCATTAAAGGTCTTATCAGTGCTCCATTTCGTGTAGATGACCTAATGAATGGTATTTTAGGAAGCGAGTTACATACTGTTGATTTTGCTATTTATGATGGTAGTATAACTACTGATGAGACCCTTCTATACAACTCAGATACTAATAATAAATCTAAAACACTATTTAAAAAAGTAGAGCTTTCTACTAATGGACATACTTGGACTATTGAATTTAAAATTAACGAATCATTAAAAAATAATAATATCTTTATGCTTATACTTGCTCCATTTTTTATTATTATGCCAACTTTCTTACTCTATTTATTGATGAAATCATTAATAAATACTAAAGAGAATGCTCAAAGAATTGCAAATGAACTTTCAAAAGATTTGAAAGTATCAGAAGAGAGACTTCAATTCTCAATTGAAGGTACTGGCGATGGTTTATGGGATTGGAATCTAAAAACAAATGAGGTCTTTTTCTCAAAGCGATGGAAAGAAATGTTGGGGTTTAATGAAGATGAAATAGCTGGGACTCTAGATGAATGGAAAGAAAGGGTACATAAAGATGATTTGGAGGATGTTTTCTCTGATGTAAAAAGACATCTCGAAGGTCATTGTGATGCTTATAGAAATGAACATAGAGTAAAATGTAAAGATGGTTCATATAAATGGATACTTGATAGGGCTATGATTGTAAGCTATGATGCTGATGGTAGTCCTTTGAGAATGGTTGGCTCGCATGCTGATATTTCAGAACGTAAGAATACTCAAATTAAGCTAGATGAGTATTTAATCATAATAGATAATAATGTAATATCTTCATCTACTGACTTACATGGATTGATTACTAAGGCCTCACAGGCATTTTGCGATATTTCAGGTTATTCTAAAGAAGAGCTCATTGGGAATAGTCATAGTATTTTGAGGCATCCTGACATGCCAACTGCTGTTTATAAAGAGCTTTGGGAAACTATACTTGCAGGAAAAAAATGGGTTGGTGAAATTAAAAATAAAAATAAAAATGGGGAGTTTTATTGGGTGAAATCAAAAATAATCCCCGAGTATAATAACGAGAATAAACTTGTAGGTTATTCATCTGTTAGACATGATATAACTTCGCAAAAGACTAAAGAAAACTTTATGTCAAACATGAGCCATGAGCTTAGAACACCATTAAATGCAATCCTTGGCTTTAGCTCAATCCTAAATAAAAAACAAACTGATTTAAGTCATAAAGAGTTGTCCCGCACAATTAATACAAGTGCTAAGTCTTTACTCAAACTGATTAATGACATTTTAGACTTAGCTAAAATTAAAGATTCTAATTTTACGATAGAACCTTATGAATTTAATGGGTATAAAGAACTTCAAGAGTTTTCATGGCAGTTTGAAGGTTTAACAAATAAAAAAGTTTTGAGTTATAATATTAATATCGATGATAGGCTAAGAGGAATATTCTTTGGAGACTGGGATAGAATAAGCCAAATCATTTTAAACCTGATATCTAACGCAGTCAAGTTCACTCCAGCAAATGGTCTCATTATCCTTAATGGAGATTATAAAGATGAAAATTTAATTCTCTGTGTTACCGACAATGGTATAGGAATGAATAAAGAGCTTCAAGACAAAATATTTGAACCATTTACTCAAGCTAATGGAAATACTATAAGAAAGTATGGTGGTACGGGGTTAGGTCTAAGTATAACTCAAAGTTTAGTTGGTCTTATCGGTGGATATATTGAACTTGAATCAGCCGAGGGAGTAGGAACAACTTTTAAAGTCACAATCCCATTGAAAAAGGTTGAAGAACAAAGGAACACAGATACTCAAGCTCAGATAATTGAAGATAATAAAGAAGATACTTTAAAAGGTCATATACTCATAGTTGAAGATAATAAAACCAATCAAATGCTAGTAAAAATGTTAATAACAGACTTTGGATTAACATGTGATGTAGCGAACGACGGGTTAGAAGCTGTTGCAATGTATGCTCCACAAAAGCACCTTTTAGTTCTTATGGATGAAAATATGCCAAACCTTAATGGTATTGAAGCAATGAAAGCTATGAAAGAGAAATACCAAGAAAAGACTACCCCTGTAATTGCTCTTACAGCAAACGCTATGAAAGGCGATAAAGAAAAATTCTTAGAACATGGAATGGATGGCTATTTAGCTAAGCCTATAGATGAGAATGAGTTATATGAGACTTTAAAAGAGTTTCTCTAGGCTAAATACAGGACTTTTCCTACTAAACTTGAATTAAGTTCTTTTATTTATATTTATTATAAGTAATTCTTTAATTTTCACATAGTTAAGATATAATTCAAAAAATATATAAGGATAATCCATGTTGTATACTGTAAAATCAAATGTAGATCTAAAAACAATCAAAGATGAAATTCCAGAGAAAGCTAAAGATAATGGTTTGGGTATTTTAAATGAGTATCCATTTAAAGATATTCTTAAGGCAAAAGGTCATCCTATAGAACAAGATATAACGGTATATGAGCTATGCAATCCTGTTACAGCAGAAGAAGTATTAAGTAAATACCCTGAAGTTTCAGTATATCTTCCATGTAGGGTCTCTGTATATGAAAAAGATGGACAAGTAATTCTCAGTACTGTCGAAATGGATGAAATTACGAAAAACTTTGACATAGATGATATGGTTAAAAATCATATGAATGAAGTATTTCATAATTTAAAGAAGATGCTCAATAGCTGGAACTAAAGAGTTATCTTTTTCCAGCACCACCTTTACCTCTAGACCCTTGATTCATTTCTTTATTAATACTTTTAGGTTTCAATAAAAAGTAGATATAATGTATAAAATAAATCACAGGAAAACATATGACTTTTTTTAGCGGCTTTTCTCTTAAAAACGAGCAACACCTTTTTAAAGAGTTTATAAATGAAAGTAAATACTGTGTATGTGGTTTCTCGTATGGTTCCATGAAAGCGCTTAAGCATGCTAAAAAACTACTAGAAGATGGAAAAAGTGTAGATATTCTGCAACTACTATCGCCTGTATTTTTTCAGACAAAAAGTCAAAGGTTTAAGCGTGTTCAAACTATGGCTTACAACACAAACAACAAAGAATATATGTCAAAGTTCTTAGATTGTTGTTTTGAACCATACCCACATAAAGAGATAGAGTTCCAAAAAAATACAATAGGAGATTTAGAAGAGCTGCTAAATCATCAATGGATTTTGAATGAGTTTGAAGACTTAGTGAACAAGGGCATTAAGCTAGAAGTTTATATAGGTTCAGCAGATAAAATTATTGATGTAAAAAGTGCAAGAGAATTTTTTACTCAAGTAGCAACAGTAACTTATATCAAAGATGCAAACCATTTCTTACAAGTAGACTAAGCACGTAAAGTTAACACTTAAGTAGATTTTATAAACTTGACAATCTTCTCGAACACACTTTTGTTCACCTTTTCATCAAGTGTAATAACATGTTTAGAACTTTTAACTATAAATTTTTCTTTCTTTTTTGAAGCTATCTTATCGTAGATAATATCTGCACTTTTTGGATTAACAACAGGGTCATTATCTGCTTGGATTATTAATGTAGGCTCCGTAATAAGGGAGAGTTTATTATTTACAATATCTACTAACGATTTAAGTTCCCCTAGAGATGTAAGGTAATGCATTTTGTAATTGATTTCAGGATGTTCCGCTTCACTCTCATAAGTATCCATATCGGCGTTAAATAAAGATAAAAAGTTGTTTAAAATATTGATAGTTGGTACTATATATTTCACTCTAATATCTTGAAGAGATATGGCTGAATTTATACAAATAACTCCATCTATATTATCTTTAACATTAGTTGCTTTTAGCATAGCTATTAAACCACCTGTAGAAAAACCACAAAGATATATTTTTTCACTCACTGCAGCTATTGCAGAGTAGCCAACATCAAATGAATCGTACCAATCTTGATGAGTTCTATCTCTTAAGTCCTCAGGCATTGTGCCATGCCCTTTAAGCCTAATTGCATACACATTAACACCATTATCAAAAAGGTATTTTGCCAATGGTTCTATCTCCCGTGGTGCTGATTTGTATCCATGGGAAATCACACAAGAGGTAGAATTATTTTCATCATACAAAATAAAAGGTGAACCTATCTCTTTCTCTTTTGTAGAGAAGACAGAATAAAATTTGTTGTAGTCATGTTTAAACTCTTTTAAATCTCGTCTATAAATCACATAAAACACATCTCTATATACAGCTTTAGAATCCCTATTCATCACTGTTTTTATAATGTTATGAAGCTCATGTAAGATTACTGTTTCATTTACTAGTACACGGAGAGTATTTTTCAGTCTAATGGTATAAAAACTATGTTCATTTTTGTAGTTTTCTACATTAACAGTATATATATCATCTTTAACTAGTTTTAAAATATTTTGTTCTAAAGATAAAGTAAATACATCATCAAATAATTCATAAGTCTCATCATTCATCAGTTTATATAAAGAGGCTGTTAATGCATCATCTAAACGATAAGTTCCTAAACTTTTCAACTCTCTAGATATTAAATATATTCTAGCTTTTAACTCCTTGAGAATAAATTCTTTATTTTCGAAGTACTCCAAACAAAGAGCATAAACATGATCAAAACTAATCAAAATATTTTTATATACCTCATTCATCATTAAATTAGTGAGGGGGATTCTAGCATATTCTAGTACTGCAGTATTATCAAAATCTTTGTTTTGCCTCTGTAGCTCTTTTTTTGTATTTAATAAATAATCCTTTACATCTATAGGCTTGGAGAAATGTATATGCAGTTGTGAATTTAAGAGTAGATTACTTTCTATCTCAATTTCCTCTTTCGTTTGCTCACTATCACTTTTCACATATTTATGTACATAGTCTGAAATAGAATTTTCACCACCTCTAATTGGAGTATAAGATATATTCAGAGGTATAATTTGTGTGTTGTGATAAGATATCTCCTCAGTACCTTCAATATAGTAAAGTTCATTCATTTCTCTTATTACTTGGGCATCACAGTTGTTTTTTGCTTGTATATATTTTGTTTTTTCTATTTCACTTTGAAGGGCAATGACAGCAGAACCTGTAAACAAAGGATAAAGACCTTCTGCACTTTCAACCATAAATGTATCTTCACTTAGCAGAACTTTTTTACTCTTTATCATAAAACCTTCTGGATAGATTATCCAGTTATAACGCCCTGTAATCAAATCACCTAGTATTTTTTCATTTCTTTTCTCATCATTTGTAGAGACAGTACCAACGGCAGATAGATACTCACCAAGCACACCAGTAAATATAGACGAGTCAGCAAGTGACCTAGCTTTAAATCCTAGTTTTTTATATAGCACATATGGTATTAGAAAGGTTTCAATCCTTGTAAAATGATTTGCAACAAATAGTGTAGGGAAGTTCTCATCGAGATTCTCTTCTCCAGAAAATGTTATATGATTTGACATGGTCTTTTCTAAAAGAGAAAACACATATTGAGATACATCGTACAATTGATCTTGCATAATTAAGCCTTAGATTTCTCTTTTTAAGTACTGCTCATCATCAAAGCCATCAACTTGAACCACCTCTTCCTTGAGCTGCTGGGCTAATGTTAAAGTTGAGCTTTCATCTTCCGTGATAACACCTAGTTTTGTTGCCTCATCTATAAGTGAAGTTACACTTGTTTTAGGAAGTTTTTTAGCTCTTATAGCTGCTTTTATTTTGTGTATAGTTGGAATAGATTTTTCATGAAGCTTAAATGCCTCTTGAAGTTTATTGTATACATTGCTATGATAAATTCCCTCAACCAACCTTCCTCTTAACTCACTGTTTGTACTGATTGATAGTGCTAGTTTATGAGATAGTTTATCACTTACATCACGGCTTAGTGAATTAACCGACATGTACCATTTAAAAGGTTTAAATAGAACCTTCATAATACCACCGGTAAATAGATTAGCTGCTATCTCATTAAAAGCATTTTGAATTATGCGCAGTTGTTCATCACCTATATATTTTACAAAATCATCATCTTTATTTCCATCTTCTTTATATCTACGAAGTGTCGCAGAGAGAAGATACATAGCTGATAAAATATCTCCAAACCTTGCTGTAATTTTCTCTTTTTGTTTTAAACCGCCACCATAGTAAGCCATGATAAAGTCAGTTAAAAAAGCAAAAGTTACACTTGCCCATGCTATTTTTCTTTCATAATATGAAGCTGCACCTTTAGATACTGTAAAATATGCATACCCACGAGTAAGAGAATAAAGTACCATTTTAAACATGTTTTTGAATGTAAACACGACATGTGCAAAAAATGCTTTATCAAATGCCTTAACATCTTCCTCTTCTAATGCTGTAATTTCATTATAAGCATGAGGATGACAGCGAATCACACCTTGACCAAATATTATAAGGGTACGAGTCATAATATTTGCACCCTCTACGGTAATTGCAATTGGAGCGCCCATATAAGCATTACCTAGTAAGTTCTTTTTACCTAAAGATATACCGGCTCCACCGATAATATCCATACCATCATTTATGGCTTTTCTAAATATCTCTGTTGAGTGATACTTCATAATAGCATTGATTACAGCTGGTTTTTTTCCAGAATCGATGGCACCCAATGTAAAAATTCTAGCAGCATCAAGCATATAAGTATTTGCTGCTAAACGAGCAAGTACCTCTTCAACTCCTTCAAATTTCGATATAGATAAACCAAACTGTTCACGGACTGTTGAGTAAGAACCAGCGACAGCAGTTGCTAGTTTTGTCCCTCCAGTACTCGTTGAAGGTAAAGAGATACCACGGCCAACTGAGAGGGATTCCATAAGCATTAACCAGCCTTTAGATACTCCATCAACTCCACCTATTACATTAGATAATGGTATGATTACATCAACTCCGCTAAGTGGAGAATTCACAAAAGGAACACCAAGCGGATCGTGGCGTTTTCCTTGAACTACACCAGGTAGTTTTGAATCTACAAGGGCACAAGTGATACCTAAATCTTTTCCACGACCAAGTAACTCATCTTCATCACTTAGAGTAAATGCTAGTCCTATAACTGTAGCTATAGATCCAAGTGTGATATAGCGTTTGTTGAAGTTTAGTCGTATAAATATCTCACCATCTTTAAGAAATACTTCACCACGTGAGCTAATTGAAGTTGCATCACTTCCAGCTAATGGTTCAGTTAGTGCAAAACATGGAATTTCTCGTCCATCTGCAAGACGAGGAAGATAATGTTTCTTTTGCTCATCTGTACCGTAATGTAAGATGAGTTCAGCAGGCCCAAGAGAGTTTGGAACCATAGCAGTAATCGCTAAAACTTGAGAATGTGAAGCTAGCTTTTGTACTACAGCAGAGTGTGCAAGTGCTGAAAATCCAAGACCGCCATACTCTTTTGGAATAATCATACCAAAAAATCTTTTGTCTTTTAAGTATTGCCAAGTTTCTTTATCTAGGTCACGCTTAGAGAATACTTCAAAGTCGATAGTCATACTACACAACTCATCAACAGTAGTATTTAAAAACTTGTCTTCTTCCTCTGTAAGCTGAGGATATGGTTCTGATAGTATCTTTTTAAAGTTAGGAGTACCAGAAAAAAAGTCACCATCTATCCAAATATCACCAGCTCTAAGAGCAATTTTTTCAGTCTCAGATATACTCGGCATTAGTTTTAGTTTAGCTACTAATAAAACGAGTGGTCCAGAAATCAGTCCCCGTCTAATTGGAGGAACAAAAAGCATCAATCCGAATGTAATAAGTATATAAGTTAAAATTTCCATAATTTATCCTTTGTAAAAATATTCTTTTTTTTCAGCCATTGTACAAATAAGCTGTGCTGGTGCAAATCTTGAACCATACTTTTCCTCTAAATGAAGTAAAGTAAGGTGTACTTTTTCAATACCAATAGAGTCTGCATATTTGAGAAGTCCTCCACGAAATGGTGGAAAACCAGTGCCCATAATCATGGCCATATCTAAACTAGAAGCATCTTTTATAATACCTTCTTCTAAACATCTAGCTGCTTCATTAACCATCATTAAAATAGCTCTATCGACTATTTCTGCCTTTATAAATGTTTTATTATGAAACTGGAAGGTTTTTAACTCTGGATTCACACTTTGATTCTTTCCTTCATGTATATAAAAGCCTCTTTTATTCTTTTTACCAAGTAGTTTTATATCTAACATTTTTTGCAGTATTGGTGCTACAGTCATTCTCTCTCCATAAGCATCTTCTAACACTTTAGAGACTTTATAACCAACATCAAGTCCCACTTCATCTGCTAAAGTAAAAGGACCCATGGGCATACCGAAGTCTTCTATATTTTTATCTATATTTTCAATGCTACCACCTTCTTCATATAGTCTGGCACATTCGTTGATGTAAGGTAACAGTATACGATTTACCAAAAATCCGGCACAGTCTCCAACAACTATTGCAGTTTTTCCAGCATCACGAGCTAGTTTTACAACCGTGGCTATTGTCTCATCTGAAGTTTTTTCTCCAGCTATTACTTCTACAAGTGGCATTCTTGGTACTGGGTTAAAAAAGTGCATACCAATAAAACGTTCAGGGTTTTTCATTCCCTCTGCTAACATACTAATAGATAAGGATGATGTGTTCGAAGCAATAATACAATTGTCACGAACTACTTCTTCTAAGTCATTATACACAGCTTGTTTCGTCTCTCTACTCTCTACTACAGCTTCCAGCACAATGTCTATATTTTTAAAACCATTGTAGTCCGTTGTATATGAGATATGACCCATTTTGAGTTCAACCTGCTTTGGTGTTAATCTTTTTCTTTTTATCACTGATTTGTATGCTGCAGATATTGGTTTAAAAGATGCAGCGATAGAATCATATGTTCTTGCTTTTAATCGTACTGCTTTATTAATATTGCTAAAAAGCCATACAATACCACCACCCATAATCCCTGAACCTACAACTGAAAGAGAATGAATAGGAAGGGCATTTATATCCTTACTTACAAAAGAATCATGCTTTAGTTGTTCCGACGCATAAAATAATGAAATAAGATTTTTAGATACATCTGTAACACAAAGTCTAGCAAAGGCATATGCTTCTAGCGAAAGTGCTTCATTAACCGGTAACTTGTCTGTCTCACGAAATAGTTTTATGACCTCAAGTGCTGCTGGATACTTACCCTTAGTTTTTTTCATAACTGTTTTTTGTGCAATACTGTAAATTATTGATGGAGCAAACCTCTCTATTAGATTAGACTTGTAGCGGCGAGCATCTATCTTCTCTTTCTCCGATGGATTCATAATAGACTTTATAAGGCTTTGTAGTTTAAAATCTAGGTAGCCGACTGGTACGCAAGAATCAACCATCTTGAGTTTTTGAGCTTTTTGACCATTGATAAGCTTTGAACCTAAAATAAGCTCGAGGGATTTTTGCTTGCCTATAAGATTTTTTAAACTTTGAGTACCACCAAAACCAGGGAGTACACCTAAATTTACTTCTGGTAATCCTATTTTTGTACTAGGGTTCTCTGTTGTAATCCTGTAGTCACATTTGAGTGCTAACTCAAAACCACCACCAAGACATGCCCCATCAATAACTGCAATAGTATGAAAGGGTAAGATACGAATTTTTGAAAGGATGGTTTGTCCTTTTCTAACAACTTCATAAGCTACTTGCTCATCACTGAGAGCTTTAATTTCTGATATATCTGCACCAGCTATAAAAATATCTTTCTTAGCTGATTTAAAAAGAAGTACATCAATATCTTTAGAATTTTTTAGTTCATCTAAAATAGTTTCAAGTTCTCTCATCACACTTATTGATAAGATGTTAACATTGGAATCCGGCATATCAAACATTAAAGTCGCAATTTTATTTTCGACTTGTAAGTTAAAAGCATTCATTACTCTACCTCCAAAATCATAGATGCACCTTGTCCACCACCAATACATAGTGTGGCAAGGCCAATATTTTTATTTTGACGTCGTAACTCTTTGAGTGTGTGTATAACTAAACGTGTGCCTGTCATACCTACAGGGTGACCAAGTGCAATACCACCACCATTTATATTTAAAATATTAGTGTCAATAGAACCAAGAGCCGTCGTGCGGTTTAGGTGAGCACTTGCATACTTTTGTGATTCAAATACTGCAAGATTTGCTAAAACTTGTGAAGCAAATGCTTCATTTAATTCTATTAATTCGAAATCACTCATTTGCATCTTAGTCATTTCTAGAATTTTCGCAGTTGAGTATGCAGGTCCTAATCCCATTCTAGTAGGATCAAGTCCAGCATAGGTATACTCTCTTAAAAATCCAAGAGGTTTGAGTCCTAACTCTTTTGCTTTACTCTCACTCATAAGTACAACTGCAGCTGCAGCATCTGAGACCTGAGAGGAGTTCCCGGCAGTAACTGTTCCATTCTTCTTATCAAAGAATGGCTTTAATTTAGTCAGTGCCTGCATATTTTGTCCATAACGAATACCATCATCATCACACATTATTAAACCTTTTACAGTGTCATAAACTATGGGTGCTATTTCATCCTCGAAAATCTTGTTTTTTTGTGAGGCTTCTGCTTTTTGGTGAGATAAAACAGAAAACTCATCTTGTTCTTTCCTGCTAATACCAAAATCCTGAGCTAATATTTCAGCAGTTGAACCCATCATAAGACCACTTAGAGGATCTGTCAAACCTTGCATCAATCCTATAATAGGCTTTAGATGTGATGGAGTAAATGTAGAGAGAGTTTTTATCTTTTGTAGAGGTGTCCGTGACTTAAAAAGTGCCTCAAAAAGTGCAGACATTTTTTTGTTAAACATTAGAGGTATATTGCTCATACTTTCAACACCACCAGCCATATAGATTTCTCCACGACCTGCTAGTATTTTTTCAGCAGCACTTGTAATACTTTCCATACCCGAAGCACAGTTCCTATGAACTGTATAAGCAGGTGTTGCTTCAGGAAAACCAGCTTTTAAAGAAATTACCCTTGCAATATTTGCAGCATGTCCTGGTTGAGACACATTACCTATGATAATCTCGTCATACATATCTAAGTCCAAACCAACCCTCAATGCTAATTCATTTAAAATAAATGAACCAAGTGATTCGGCTTGAATATTCTTTAATTTTCCTCCGGCCTTAGCTACAGGGGTTCTAAGGCCATCTATTATTGCAATTCTTTCTTTCATGATTCTTCTCCATATAATGAATTTATTATGTATTCGTATTTTTTGTAAACCCCACCTCGAGACACCTTCATGGATGGAGTCAGCATAAGATTCTCGATACTTGGTTCATCTATACCTATATGATATTTCTTTACTTTTTCCTCATAATTCAGATGCTTATTGGCTCTTTTTATAACTTTAGCAATAAGGTCTTTAACCTTTTTAGTATTATATAAATCTGATAAATCTGAATATTTTAGATTTTTACGCACTGCATAGTTTTTCATAACTACAGAATCTAAAAATATAATAGCACTAACAAAGGGTTTGTTATCTGCAACAATTACAGCATAATCAGACCATCTATTTTGTGTTAGTAACTCTTCAATATGTATTGCTGATATATATTTTCCTGTTGAAGTTTTAAATAGCTCTTTCTTCCGACCATTTATAGTGATATAACCTTCATTATCCATAGATGCTAAGTCACCCGTATGAAACCACCCTTCCGCACTAAGCACATCTCTAGTTTTTTCTATATCTTTATGATAAGTTTTCATTACACAGTCACCACGAGTATATAACTCACCATCTTTTGCAATCATAACTTCTACATTATCAAAAGCTTTACCGCAAGTAAAAGGTTTTTTATTGTTTGGCGAGTTTGCACTTATTACGGGTGATGTCTCTGTTAGCCCATAACCTTGATAAATATTTAGGCCAATGTTAGTAAAGAATCTTTCTGTTTTAGTACTGAGAGGTGCTCCTCCACAAATTACAAAGCGCATATTTCCACCAAGAGCCTCTAAAAGTTTTGAATATACAAGTCTTTCAAATAATGGAGTAAATATAGTCCTAGTTTCAAGCTCTTTATTATCAGCCTCACTAAGGGCTAAAGATCCTAAAAACTTTTTTAAAGGACTATAACTTTGGATCTTATCATGCATTTTAATAGACATCTTATCTAGTAAACGCGGAACAACTGTCATTATTGATGGTTTAACTTCTTTTATCAGGTTACCCACATTATCAATATTATCAGCAAAATAAATACTGAGACCACTTGTTAAATAATGAGACATCACCATTCTCTCAAATATATGAGCTAAAGGTAAGAAGCTCAGTGCTTTATCTGTATTTAGCAATGGAAAATATTTTGATGTATTTCTAAGTTGTGTTAGTATGTTTTTATGAGATAGTTCAACTCCTTTTGGTGTACCCGTAGAGCCACTAGTATAAATGATTGTTGCCGTATCGTTTTCAAGTACGGATGTCATACTTTTTTTAGCCTCTTCATTTATAAAGTCAAAAAAATCAACACTGTTTATATTGTTACAGTTTACATTATGTGTAATGACTAGTTTTAAAGAAGAAATATTATCTTTAATTTGATCATATTTATCTTGAGATGCAATGTATATATATTTTATATCTGCATTATTTAATTGATATATAAAATTTTCTTCTGCAATATTTGCAAAGATTGGTACAGATATAGCCCCCAAATCTTGGAGTGCATAATCTACCATCAGCCAAAATGGCGATGAGTTTGACACTATTGCAACCGTTGTACCTTTCTTTACCCCCACTTTTGAAAATGCATGTGATAATTTATAAATATTTTCAACAAATTTTTGAGAAGAGATACTTCTATATTTGCCATTTTCTATGTAGTTTAAAAAACTATCATTAAATATGCTTTTATTTAAGTATGATGGAATTTCTTTAAGTGTATTAAATTCAAACATAATTTTCCTCCATAATTATTATAATTATAATTAATTATAGTTAGATAATACTACTTTAAATTTTATGTTATGCTTAAAAAATATTAAGCCATTTTTATGTTATGCTAAAAAAATATTAAGCCATATTGTAGAAAATCATTCAATTTTTTACTACCCTCCATAACCAATACTTTCTGGTACCTTTATTGCTATATTTAAAATAAAAAAGTAGCTCAATGAAACCCTTATTCATCCTATTATTTATTACCCTTTCACTCTTCGCAGATAAAGTAGACTTCTCAGTTATCGTTAAAAAACCATTTAATGCTGCATTGTTTGATGTTACTGAGGACTATGACCGAACTATAACTGCTGTAGGTTTTTCAAAAGTGTTTCAAAAAGCAAACACTACTACAAATCATTCTTACTCAAATGCTTTTGACTACCTTTCAAGTCTCTCTAGCAAGCATGGTTCACAAATGCACCTTTTAAAAATAGATAAAGATGCCAAGATAGTACTATCAAAAATGTCTTCTCTCTCGCGTTTTAATGAAGCTGTTGCTATTGTAAAAACTCCTCAAGATGGATACTTTATAGGTGGTTATACCCTTGATGGTTCCATGATGTTAATGAAACTAACTGCTAATGCAGAGCCAATTTATACAAAAATATTTGGTACGAAAAATAACGACACTATGAGTAATCTTTTACTTTTAAGAGATGGTGGGGTTCTCGCTATTGGTTCTTCTGTTACATCGCGTTCTTCTTCTGATGCAATATTTAAAACAGGACTTGGAGGAAGTGATATTTCACTTACAAAATTTACTAAAGACGGAAGACAACTCTGGAGTAAAAAGTATGGTACTCAAAATGATGACAAAGGTATTGATATAGTTGAATCTCGAGATGGCTCACTTATGGTTCTTAGTAGTACTTCATATGAGAACAAGAGAGATGTGAGTTTTATGCGTTTAGATGAAAATGGAAATAAACTATGGATTAAATATTATGGGTCACAATTACAAAGTGATGATACATTTATACCAAAAAAGATCATCAAACTAAAAGATAATAATTTTTTAGTTTCACTTGCACAATACAACCATATGAGACAAGAGCATATTCGCTTAGTTAAATTTGATATATATCAAAATATACTTATAGATAAAGAGATATTTACTACTTACCCTAGTGCTATAAATGATTTACAAGAGTTTACAGATAGTACTATCATGGCTGTTGGTTATGTAAAAGACATTCAAAATAGTGATGCTCTAGCAATGGTACTGAGTGCAAACTTAGTACTTCTAAACCAAGAACACTACGGTGATGAGAGTTATGATTCTTTTAATGCTCTTAGTATCCTCCATAACTCTCAAGTTGCAGTTGCAGGACTACATACAGACAACAAATCTCAAGAGTCAAATATGTGGGTTACAAAATTAAACTCTGATGCTACTATACTAGAAGTAAAACCTAGCAATAAAAAGATACTGCCTCAACTGAAAAAAGTCTTTAATAAAGAAATTTCTTCAAATACCCTCACAATAGATAAAGACCTCATCTTAAACCTAAATAATGAAAAACTTTATTTCTCAGTTGGTGCATATAAACTTTCCAAAGCACAAAAAAAGTTTCTAGATACATTTAGTGCAAAACTTATACCATTTTTACAAAAGAATAAGGACCATATTAAAAGCTTAGAAATAAATGGACATACATCTAGCGAGTGGGCGAAAACTAATTTTGAAGATGGATATCTTAAAAATGAAAAGCTTTCTTTTAATCGTTCATTTTCTGTACTGAGTTATATATTTAAGTCACAAAATAAAAATGAGCAAAAACTGTTAAGTAAAATTATAAAGGGAAGTGGTTTTAATTATTCTAAAAATGTAATGAAGAAAATGGAAGAAGATAAAAGCAACTCACGAAGAGTTACTTTTAAGATTGTTTTGAAGTAGTTGTGCTAAACCCTAAGGGATTAACCACAAGATGGTACTTCACCATCAGAAGCAAATTTCCAAACGAAATCATATAGATTTTTAATGTCTTTTTCTTTCATTTTGCTAATTTTCTTAGCACCACTTGGACAGATTGTTTTCCACTCATCAAGAAGCTTTCCACTATCATTAATTGCGGCCCATTCTTTACGTGCATGCTTAGTAGCGAAAACAGCACCGTTCTTAAGTCCGTCTTTTTTACAAACTTTTAGTTTTTTAAGGTAATACTTTTGACCTTTTTTAGCTTCAGCCATTGCACTTGTAGTCAATACTGATCCAGCAACCATTGCTGCTAATAATAGTGATGTCGTTTTTTTCATTTTTGTTCCTTGTATCTGAATTAGTCTGCCATAATGTTACAGTCTCTTAGATAAAGAGTAGGTTAATCTAAGAAATTTGAAAATATTTCTAATTATCTTTCTCTTGAAGATTCACGAAAGTCGAGTCTTACTTTGTCTTGTTTAAGCTTTTTGTAGAGTTTAAACTTTGCCTTTTCTAAATCTGCATCTTCATAAGAAAACTCTTTTTTCAAAGCTTTCTCAGTACTGTTTGCACAATCCATAGCAAAAAGTTTTAATTCTTTTTTTGTAAGTTTTGCCTTAAGAACAGTGTAAAGTTCATTATCTTCTACTATTAGGTCTACTTCATCTATAGAACAAAACTCTGCTATGTAAGTTCTAAAACTATTATCTTTGTGGTACTGTCTCCAGACTGTGTTATCTAACATTTATATCTTCTCCAATATTTGAGTCAAATCTTTCTCTTTTATGATTATATTTGCCTCTTTTTCTAAAATCTCTCTTGCACAAAATGCCACTCTAATTCCCGCATGAGCAAACATACTCAAGTCATTTGCACCATCTCCACATACTAAAGTTTCTTGCTCAGTCACTCCTAGTATGTTTTGTAGACGCTCTAGCATATCGCCTTTTGAGTGAGAGAACATCATGTCTCCACCAACAAGCCCTGTTAAAACGCCATCTTTCTCATGTAAAACATTTGAAAAATCTGCATCATAACCTAAGATACTTTTTGCATGTCCTGTTGCGGTTCTAAAACCACCAGAAAAACAGACTACCGTTAAACCTCTGCGTTTAAGTTCCGCTATCGTCTCAACAGCACCTGGCATATAAGGTAAGTTTTGACTTATCTTCTCTACCACAGAAAAATCAAGACCTTTTAAAAGCCCTACTCTCTGCTGTAGTGACTCAAAAAAATCAAGTCTTCCACTCATAGCTTCTTCTGTTATTTTAGCTACTGCTTCACCGATTCCCAGCTCATTGGCAAAAAAATCGATAGTTTCCCCATCCATAAGTGTAGAATCGAAGTCAAATACTGCAAGTTTTAACATATAAAATACTCTCTTTTGTTATAATGCTGAAATTATAACGAAAGAGGACTTTAGATTTGTTTGACACACTCATAGATAAACTAAATAACGGTACATTGATTACACTTGAGACTACTCCTGGTCACTCTCCTGTTTTTGCTCCTATTATCCAAAAGATTGCAGAGTTAGGACTAGACAAGCATGTTGACGGTTTTTCTACAACAGACAACCCTCTTGCAAAACTAAAGTACAATGCTCTTTTCGCTGCAAAAATGCTTCAAGATAGATTTCACAAACCTGTCATTGCAACAATGAGTATGAGAGATAGAAACAAGATAGCCCTTCAGTCAGACCTACTTGGCGCTAACGAAGTAGATATCCGAGCAATACTTGCACTCACTGGTGATCCAGCAAACATGAGTGACCAACCACATACAAAAGGTGTTTTTGAAGGTGATAGTTCACTTTTACTTCAAATGATCTCTGCGTTTAACTCAGGAATGAACTATGCCGGTAAGCCTTTAGCAGTCGCACCCCAAACGATTTATCCTTTTGCTGTTGTAAACTCTTATGCAAAAAATCCTAAAACACTTCAAAAGAAGATCCAAAAGAAAATAAAAAACGGGGCATTAGGAATCGTTACTCAGCCAGTTTATGACATGGAAAGTGCAAAGATTTTACTTGAGATGAAAGAAAATGCAAACAAAGAGTGTTGCCCTGAGCAAAAGAAAGGTGAACTCATCTTTGGTGTCTTCCCAATAACTAAACTCAGAACTGCTCAGTTTTTATCCGCTCATGTTCCAGGAATAAATGTTCCTGACATTTGGATAGAAAAACTTCGTCTTGCACATGAAAAAGGTCCAGAAGAAGAATATAAAGTTGGTTTTGAACTTAGTAAAAAAATCTTTGAAGACCTAAAAGAACTCCACCCAAAAATACATCTTATGACAGCAAACCAATTTCAAGTTGCCAAAGACATACTCACATAACTCAAGGAACAAAATGATTGACTTAAAACTACTTCAAAAAGATTTCGACACACTTAGTACAAAATTAGCACGTAAAGGTGTTGATGCTTCTCTTATGCAAAACCTTCAAACAAAAAATGAAGAACTCAGAGCTGCAAAGCAGGTTTTTGAAGCTCTTCAAGCTTCACAAAATGCAATGAGTAAAGAGTTTGGTGTTTATAAACGCGAAGGTAAAGATGTATCACAACTCAAAGCTAAAGTAGACGCAAACAAGATAGAAATAACTACAGCACTTGACATCCAACGCGAGAGACAAGAAGAGTTAGAGAAAATGGCTATGGCTATACCAAATATACCTGATGATTCTGTTCCAGATGGTGCAGATGAAGAGGACAATATAGAAATAGGAAAGATTCTTACTCCTAAAGAGTTTTCTTTTACTCCAAAAGAACATTGGGAACTAGCAGAAGAAAATGGTTGGATAGACTTTGAACGCGGTGTAAAACTTGCGACTTCACGTTTTTCTGTTTCTTTTGGGATGGGTGCGAGACTTGAACGTGCACTCATAAACTTTATGCTTGACTTTAACCGTGAACGCGGCTTTGAGGAAGTCAGTGTTCCTGCTCTTGTAAATCGTGCTGCGCTAGAAGGAACAGGACAACTTCCAAAGTTTGAAGATGACCTGTACAAAATGGACGGACAAGAACTTTTTTTAATCCCTACAGCTGAAGTACCTGTAACAAATCTATACCAAGATGAGATACTTGTCTCAGATGAACTTCCAAAAAAGATGACTGCTTATACTTCATGTTTTAGAAAAGAAGCAGGAGCCGCAGGACGTGATACTCGTGGAATGATAAGACAACATCAGTTTCACAAGGTTGAACTTGTTGCTATAGTAAAACCCGAGGAAAATGCAAAAGTTTTTGATGAAATGGTTTCATGTGCATCAGACATTTTGACAGCTCTTGAGTTACCTCATCGTCTTGTAAACTTATGTACTGGAGACTTAGGTTTCGGTGCGGCACATACAACAGACATAGAAGTTTGGCTACCAGGTCAAAACCAATACCGCGAGATCTCTTCAATCTCAAACACAAGAGACTTCCAAGCAAGACGAGCAAAAATCCGTTATAAAGATGGAAAGAAAAATAGCTTCGTTAATACGTTAAATGGTAGTTCTCTCGCTGTTGGTAGAACATTAGTAGCTATTATGGAAAACAATCAAAACGAAGATGGTTCTATAGATATCCCTGACGTTTTAAAACCTTATCTTGGGATGTGATCTACTCTTTTAATACTAAATAGGCAGATTCAACTGCCTACATACTGCCACTTTTATTACTACTTTAACCCTTCAAAACACTACGAACTACAATCAACTATACTACTGTATAGTCATTAAAATAATACACTTAAATATAACTCACAAAAAGAGACCTATTCGTTCAATGGTTCCGTTTTCCTAGAAAAGCTAGTAACTAGATTTTGAGGAGCTTTAATGTTAGGGACTGAAGACAAATAGAAAAGACACTATCCAAGATATATTATTCTGTAGGATATAAGTAATTAATTTTCCTGTGGCAATATTCTGACTTAGTAAGACCTACTCTACAGGTTTAGTAACTATCTAGTTTACAGGAGACATTCCGTAGAGTACTTGATGATAAGGTGTTCATTTAATATATAGTTATGAGTTACTGTACTTATCCACTGGGGCCTGTACCCAATATTGCTATTTTTTATTTCTCAAATTTACTCCTTGCTTAAAGTATACTACAGCTTAAATATATGCTATAAATTTCACTTTGTATAAAATAATTCATACCACAAGGTTTTCCAGTTCTTGTTTTTAAATAAGTCAAAAAACTCTTTTATGGTAGTTTGCTGATATAAAAAATCATATCATTGTATATAAATTAATCATTAAATCATATTTTTTCTATATTTATTATATTAAACTATCTTCACAAAACATGGTAGAAAATTTATTCTCTCCTTGTAGTAACTTTTGTAATAACTTTACTGCCATGTTTTAATAAATCATACTTAGGATGAAAAATGAAATTTTTAAAAATTAGTTTAATAGCTGCTTTAGCGCTAGGGTCAAGTGCTTATGCACTGGATAATATAAAGTTTGAAGGGGATACAAGATTCTTTTATGGAACACAGACTCAAGAGTGGAATGATTTTAACAAAGATGCTTCTTTATTTCAAAAAGAAAGTAGTTATGCAGATGCTGCTCTTCGTTTAAATTTCACAGGTGATTTAGCTAAAGATATTAGTATGGGGGTAACTGCACTTGCAATAACTACTCTAGGTACCGATGGAATAGCAGATGGTAGATGGTCTGGATCTCATAGTACGACAGATGATAATGTTGAAGCTTGGATTTCAGATCTATGGATAAGTGGTACTTATGGTAAAACTACTGGTACTCTAGGTAGAATGGAACTTCAAACACCACTTATATTTACAGAAACATGGAGTATTGACACCAACACATTTGAAGCTGGGATGATAACAAATGAGGATATCCCTTCTACCACTATCACCGCTGCGTTTATCGGAAAATCTAATGGTTATGCAGATGACACTTCAGGTGCAAATGTTGCAAACATCACAGCTGTTGGTGGTAAGTTTGATACATTTGGATCTAATGGAGCATTAGTTTTAGGTGCAGTAAATAACTCTTTTGAGCCACTTACCGCTCAAGCTTGGTATTATAATATGCCATCTGATGGAAGTGCTTACTGGCTTCAGACTGACTTAGAAATAGCTGGTCTATCTGCTGGTCTTCAGTATACTGATATAGGTTATGAAGCTACAGGTTCTAAAAATGACACAGCTTATGCTGCTAAACTTGGTTATACACTCAAAGATGTTGTTGCTCTTACGGCTGCATATTCAGTAGTATCTGATACTGGTACGAATGGAGTAGTAAACATGGCTACTAATGGCCAAACATCTGGAGCTGCATCTTCACTGTATACTGAAATGTGGTGGTGGTTTGGTACGGTAAGTTCAGTAGGTGCTACTTCTATGAGCTTAAGTGCTGAAGCAAGTGTGTCTGATGTAGATCTATTCTTAGGACTTTATAGTTCAGACAATAGTGTTTCTGAAAATAGTGTACAAGAAGTCGCATTAACTGCTTCAAAATCTTTTGGTTCACTAGATACATCAGTTGCATTACTTTATGACATGTTCGATCAAGATGCTGTAAAACCAGTAGATTATGTTAATGCTATGTCTACGATACAACTTTACTTTACTTATAACTTTTAACTTTAAGGGACCAATTGGTCTCTTAAAGTCTTTTTTATTTTTGCTTATACTATTGTCAGCTACATTAACAGAATGAGCAATGAACCTAAAACTATAGGTGGACTCTTTAAAGATTTGGAGTGTGAACTTCAAAATTTATCTATTACTTTGCAAGCATTTATTGAAATCATGGTCAAAATAGCACAGATTGATGAGATTGTAAAGAACAATAAGGATTTTACAAGTATAATCACTACATAACGAAGCACTACTTAAGATTTACTTGGATTTAGGTGCAAAAGTTAAGTATATAATATATTAAATTTAAAGATAAATGAATAAGGAAGCAGTACATGGCAATAGACAATTCACTATACAATTCACTAGAGATTACATATCTTAAGATAAGAGTCTATCTAGAAAAGACTCAACTTGGACGAGAACATTCAATGATGATAGTAAGACATGAAGAATTAGCTGACTTATTAGAAACATTTGACATCGAAGCACTTGAAGAGCAGTCAAAAGACATAAATGCACTACATGAGCAACTTAATGCTATAAAAGAAGTATCCCAAAAGATTATCCAAGATCTTCAAGAAACTAGTGACTCTGTTTCTACAGCAAACAAAGTTGTTAGTGGTCTGGATATAATATTCTCAAAAATAGCTAGTATTATTCTCTAAAAAAATCAAAAGAGAGTATTTACAGTAAAAATATAAAGACAATGTTATAATCATCTTATAAATCAAAACAAAAAAGAGAAATACAATGAAACAATTATTTAAAACATTAGGCTGGACTTTTGGAATTGCGTTTCTAGCAGTAATTGCATTAGCTTTTATGGCTGTAACAAAAACAGGTTTTGCTATCGTGAATGATGGTGAAAGAGGTGTCAAAAAAAGTGGTACGACTTATGATATGACAGAGATGAATCCTGGTTATCATTTCTTTATACCCATTTACACTACAGTTGATGTCAAGACAATTCGTCCTAAGTTGATTAACTACTCAGTTTCAGAAGCGCACAAAGAAGACTCTGAATTACTTATCTTCGAGCCAGTACTTAAGGGACTAGATAAGAAAGGTATTCCAATTAAGTTGGCTCTATCTATTGAAGTTGCTCCAGTAGCAGAGCAATTAGCTGAAATGTATAAATCAGATGGAGATTTTGACAATTCATTTTATAAAAAAGTTCTTCAAGTAAACAGAGATGCAGTACAAAGTACAATTTCAAGGTTTAGTGTAGATAGCATTATGGATAACCGATCAGCAGTTGAGAAAACTCTCACAGATTTACTTAACAAAAGTTATGCCGAAAATCCATACTTTCAGCTTGTAAATATTAACCTTAAAGACATTATTGTTCCTCAAAAAATTCGTGATAAACAAGAGGAGGTTCAAGTTGCAAAACAAGAAGCTCTTAAATCTAAAGAATTAATTGTTAAAGCTGAAAATGAAGCTAAATCTGTTGAAGCAGCAGCTTTAGGTACGGCAAACGCAGTCAAAATTACAGCACAAGGTGAAGCTGATGCAATCTTACTCAAAGCAACTGCTCAAGCAAAAGCAAATGAATTGGTCAGTAAATCACTTACTAGACAAATTCTTAAAAATAATGCAATCCTAAAATGGGATGGAGTTAAGTCTAAAGTTCAAGCAGGTAACTCTGGAATGATTATAGACTTAGGTGATATTTCTAAATAATTGGACCAATTTTAGGGATTTATATATTTTAGTTATCAATTGTTATTTCTTTGTGCTATCATCCCTAAATATATATATAGGGATACATCATGGTAACAGCTAAAGCGATATTTGAGTTTTCACGAACATTAACTGCATTATATGTAGAGGATGATGATATATTAAGAGAGGCAACCCTCTCTTTCTTTGAGCAATTTTTTGCTAAGGTTGACACTGCAGTTGACGGTCAGCAAGGGCTTGATAAGTACAATAACAATCATTATAATGTAGTTATAACAGATATCAACATGCCCAATATGAACGGTATCAATATGAGCCATCATATACACGATATTAATCCTGACCAAAAGATACTTGTTATTTCCGCACATAATGAGTCTGACCTTCTTATAAACCTGATCAAAAATGGGGTAAGTAGTTTTATACTAAAACCTATTAATAACGAAGATGCGTACAAAGCACTCTATTCTGTTTGTCGTGATGCTAGAACATCTCAACTCAATGAAGAACTTTTCGAAGCGCTTAGTATTCAAACTGCAACACTAGAAAAACAGAACCTAGAGCTTAAAGCACAGATAGATGCTACATCAATTAAAAATCACCAAGTAGAAGTCCTACTAGAGGAAACTGCCCCACCAGTTGATAAAGCGGCTAGCGAACTAATGGAAGACTACTTTAAAACTGATGAAGATGAAGGTCATGAGAATGTTCTTTTCACTTCTGATGATGCAGCTGAAATAAAGGAAACAATGGAAGAGGTCATGGAGCTAGCATCTATCTACTCTACTGATTTAAATATTAAACATTTAGAAGATCTAGGTCAATCATTTAATAAAGTGGGTTCACTTTTTTATCAGTATACACCTTTTTTAGATCCATTAGCTTCAAGTATGTGTGCTTTAGGCATTGCTATAGTAAACCATATAACTGATTTCTCCAATGTTTTCACAGATAATCAAGATGCTGTTTTTGCACTCTTTAACGCAGTCAGAATCGATATACAACTATACATTGAAAGGTTTTCAGTAGAGAGTATGGCTATGAAGAACATACATCATATTCACCATCCAACCTCACTTAGTATTCAACAAGTTATTGGTTTAATCTCACCTGCAGAAATTGAAGAAGGTGAAATGGAGTTCTTTTAAACTCTTAAATACCTTCTATACTAGACTATTACTAAGAAAAATACTTAAAAATGAACTTCTCTCTGACTTACAGGAATTTAAAGGATTCAATTGAAAAAATGGATTTATTTAGCAATAACCTTGGGTCTATTGTATTATATTTTTATTGTAAATATATTTGTTACGTTATGGGTTATAGCTTCTTTATACCTAGCTATAAAATTATATAAGGTTTATTCTAGAAAGAAGTTAAACAAGTTGTCAAGTTCTAAAGAGTTGTTTAGAGAAAGTCAGTTAGGACTTTTTATTGCACTTGTTGCAAAAGTTGCAAAAGCAGATGGAAGAGTTCATGAACTAGAAGCACAACTTGTAGGCATGATGCTTGATGATATCTCCAAAGTATTTGTAGATAAAGAAAAAACAAGAAACATTTTAAAAGAGATCTTCAATGAAGAAAAAGATAGAACTGACAATACAAAAGAGATAGCACAAGCCTTAAATCACTTGCTGGGTCGTAGTAGATTAAAACGCAGACAATTTGTAGGATTTTTAATACAACTCGCGTTTGTAGATAAGAAAATTAGCTCCGAGGAAGATAGGATTTTAAGAGAAATTCTCACTGAGTTAAATATCTCAGCTGATGAATACACCTCAATGTTGCATAAATTCCAAAGCACTAGCAAAAATAAGCAGCAAACTATGAGTCCCCAAGAAGCCTGTAAAGTTTTAGGTGTAAATGAAGGCGATGATTTAAGCACCATTAAAAAGACTTATAGAAAACTTGTACGAGAGTATCATCCAGATATCATAAAATCACAAAATAAAGATGAAGCATATATAGAAAAAGCAACAGCTAAAACGCAGGAAATAAACCAAGCGTATCAGCTTTTAAAAGAGCTCAAAAAGCACTAAAAACCTTTACTTATTTGGTGTTGTCAAACTGATAGACAACACCTTTTTCATAGTCACCAACTAAGGTAGTAAAACATTCTGCTATCTCTTTCATAATCTCAATATTTGGCTCAATATAAATCTTATTTTTACTTTTTGTCATTGTAATAATTTTTGCATCTCTCATTTCTTTTAAATGTCTCGATATAGTAGGCAAAGCAAAATCAAACTGTTCTGCAATACTTGATACACAAGTAGCCTGTGCAATCAGGTCGTCCTTTGGTTGGGCATCATCAACAGAACAAGCATAACCACCAGTAAAGATACTCTTAAAAATTTTAAACCTTGTCTCATTACCTAGTGCTTTGAAAATTTTTATTTTATCATCCATGCCTAACATTATTCACCTCTATTTCAAATTTAACAATTTTTAAAAGTATAGCTAAAAGAATTCTATTTAGCAATTTAGACAATTAACTTTATATTAAGAAATATATCTGTAAACTTTTGAAATCAATTTAGCAATTTAGCTAAATATAAAAGGAATTTTATGAAAAATATTATCACAGTTATTGGTGCAACTATTGCAGCCTCTTTATGTTGTGTCACTCCAGTTCTAGCTGTTCTAGCAGGTTCAAGTTCTCTTGCTTCTTCTTTCTCTTGGTTAGCACCTTATCATAATTATTTAGTAGTTTTTACTATACTTGTACTTGTTTATGCATGGTATGATAAGTTAAAACGAAGTAAGGCATTGGATTGTGCCTGCGATGAATCTAGTTTCTTTGCGGGTAAAACTTTTTTAGCAATGGTTACAGTTTTTGTAGTAGTAATGTTAAGTTTTCCTCAATGGGGTAACAAGGTGTTTTCTTCCGCTCCAACTGCCCAGAGCTGTGCAATAGGGGCATGTGATACTAATATAACAGAGAAACCAGTAACACAAACTGTTAATATTGATGATTTACCTGTTTTAAAGTACATGAGTGATGAAGAAGAAAACCCTACAGCTTGCGGTCAAGTAGCATGTGCTGGAACAGGTTATAGCGCCTTAGATGACATGATGGCACAGGCAAGAAGAGATGTACAAGAGATGTCCCCTGCAGTCCTTAAAAAAATGATAGATAATGAAGATGCGTTTATTTTACTTGATGTAAGAGAAGTTATCCAGCATGCAGAAGGTGAGATTTATGCTGATGAGATGCTTGCAATCCCTCGTACAAACCTAGAGTTTGAGATACTAAACGCAGTAAAAGATAGAGCAATGCCAATAGTACTTTATAGTCGTATGGGAGCGAGAAGTTTATTTGCAGCACAATCCCTACAAAAACTAGGATACACTCATGTTTATAACCTGAGTGCTGGTCTTAAGGGCTGGGTAAGAGCTCAGTACCCTTATGATAATGGTCTAGGAACTGTACTTAAAGTAGTGGATGCACAGTAATGTCTGATAACACTCAGATAATAGAAAAAACAACGAGGGACACTACATTTAAAGCTACAAAAATTCCATCAGATAGCTTACGAGAAAAACATTGGGAAAATGTTTTTCAAACAAAAGATTATACTCAAGTACTATGGCATCAAAATGTGCCTTCTAAATCTTTATCTCTTATAGAACACTACTCAAACCAGGGAGATTCTATCATTGATGTAGGTTGTGGAGCATCGTTTCTAGTAGATAGTTTAATATCACAAGGCTATAAAGATATAACTCTACTTGACACTTCTAAAACATCTTTAGATATAGTCAAAACAAGGTTAAATGCCAACTCTAAGCTCCCCAAATATATCTGCTCAGATATTCTTGGTTTAAAAGAAATAGCAAAGTATAATATATGGCACGATAGGGCCCTCTTCCACTTTTTACTGCTCCAAAAAGAGCGAAAAAAATATTTTGAAGTTTTAAGTAAAGCACTTATTTCTGGTGGTATCGCAATAATTAATACTTTTTCAATTGATTCTCAAACTCAATGTGCAGGACTTCCAATAGTTCAATATGATGAGGAAAGAATGCTTGAGGCATTACCATCTGACTTAACTTTGATTAAGACACATGCATTCACACATACTACACCAAAAAATACCGAGCAAAACTACAACTCTTTTATTATTATGAAAAAATAAAAGAGAAAAACTAATATATCAATATATATTGATATATTAGTTTACTTTAGATATACTCTAGATATGGACATATTTTTAAAAAGTGTATCAGCTTTAAATGATGAAACTCGAGTATTAATATTACGATTTTTAGATGAGTATGGGGAATCTTGTGTTTGTGATTTGCAAATTTCACTTGACATGATTCAGTCTCGACTTTCTCGTCATCTTAAAATTTTAAAAGAAGCAGGATTTATAAGAGTAGAGAGAAAAGGAACTTGGGCATACTACTCTATACGAAGCCCATTAGACAAGTTTAGAAGTGAAGCATTAGCAGAGATTAAATATCTCGATATAGAGTTGCCTCAACTGAAAAAAGTATCTGATATTGGAGAGTGCAAAGTATGAAAAAAAATGTATTAATTTTATGTACTGGAAATAGTTGTCGTTCTATCATGGGAGAAGCACTCATAAACGCGAAGCTAAGTGATTGTGTATTTGCTCAAAGTTCAGGAGTAAAAGCCAGTGGAACTGTAAACCCAAGGGCACAAGCATTATTAGAAAAAAAAGGTTATTGGAGAGATGAATATCACTCCAAAGTAATCCAGACGGTTTTAGATACTGCGTTTGATTTAATCATCACCGTGTGTGAGCATGCAAAAGAAACTTGTCCTATATTTCCTAAGGCCGTAAAAACAATTCATCTAGGCTTTGATGATCCAAGTGGTAAAGCCGAAGAAGAGTATGCTAAAACACTCAATTTAATTGAACAAGAGTTACTAGCAGTTGTTCAAAAGGAGCTTTGCTAAATGTGGCATGAACTCTCACGAGAATTTATTTATAACTTTGTAGGTTTAGAAGGGAAACTAGCAGATGCTTCTCACTTTTTTATCTATGACACTATAAAGATTTGGTTCTTACTTATCAGCATTATATTTGCTGTTTCTTTTTTAAGAACTTGGGTTAACACAGAATATGTTCGTGCTCACTTACAAGGAAAATCCTCAATGTATGGACATGTTGGTGCATCCCTTTTTGGAATAGTTACACCATTTTGCTCATGCTCCGCCATACCTCTATTCTTAGGATTTATTCAAGCACGAATTCCTATTGGAGTTACCTTTAGCTACTTAATTTCTGCACCTATGAACAACGAAATCGCAATCGCTATGCTGTTTGGCATCTTTGGATGGAAAGTGACTTCAATCTATATAGTTTTTGGTTTGAGTGTTGCCATATTTGGTGGTTGGCTCATAGGAAAATTAAACCTTGAAAAAGAGATCTTAATGGATGTCAAACCAATGGAGCAAAATCTTGAAGCTAGTTTAGTAATGTTGTCAGTTAAAGAGAGAGCTAACGAAGCTTGGGACTATACACTAGACATTTTCAAAAAAATATATATCTATGTCATGGTTGGTGTTGGTGTTGGTGCATGGATACATGGCTATATTCCAACTGATTTTATCGTGCAGTATACGGGAGAGGGCAATCCCTTTGCAGTTATATTTGCTGTACTTATGGGAATCCCTATGTACTCAAACGCAGCTGGCGTTATGCCGCTTGTCGAAGTACTTACAAGCAAAGGAATGTTACTTGGAACCGCACTAAGTTTTATGATGGCTGTTACTGCTCTGAGTCTACCCGAAGCACTTATACTCAAAAAGATTATTTCATTCAAACTTATAGGCATATTTTTTGGAATTGTAGGTAGTGGAATTATCGCTATTGGGTATCTATTTAATTTAATTTTATAAGGAGTTTAAGAATGTCAGAGCACCATCACCATCATCATGAAGTAAGTGGTAAAAACTTATTTTTAACAATCATTTTAAATATAATAATTACACTCTCACAAATAATAGGAGGTATCCTATCGGGTTCACTTGCTCTCTTAAGTGATGCCTTACATAACTTTAGTGATGTACTTGCACTTGTACTAGCATACTGGTCCAATCAAGTTGCGAAAAAAGACCCTACTGCTTCGAAAACATTTGGTTATAAACATGCAGAAATATTAGCAACTCTTTTTAATGCCACAACTCTTATAGGTATAGCAATTTATCTCATTATTGAATCACTCAGCAAATTGTTTAATCCACATAGTGTTGACTCTACTTTAGTCATTGGATTAGGGGTTCTTAGCATTGTACTTAATGCTCTGAGTGTCTTACTTGTTAAAGGTGATGCCGACAAAAGTATAAATATAAAAGCGGCATACCTGCACCTTCTCACTGATGTTATGACATCAGTAGCTCTTGTTATAGGCGGCTTACTAATGTACTACTTCAATATTTTTTGCATAGACCCTATAATCTCACTTCTTATAGCGTTTTATTTAATCAAAGCATCGTATTCCTTGCTCATAGAATCTATAAACATTTTAATGCAAGGGACACCCTCGGACATAGATATCCAGAGTATTAAAGAAAATGTAGAAAATTTTGAAGAGATTTTAAATATTCACCATTTACATGTTTGGAGACTCAATGATCACGAAATCCATATGCAAGCACATATAGATTTTAAAGAAAACCTCACACTTAGTAAAGCAAACGCGGTGTGTACAAAAATCCAAGAGAAGATACAAGATTTATATGGGATATCATACATTATTCTACAATCTGAGTATGCTCAGAATCATTCAAAAGATTTAATTCATAATCAAAAAGCCATATGATGATTTTCCATCAACCAAATAATGATATAATACCAAGTAAAAAGGAGATTATTAAATGCAAACAATACAAATTAATAACCCTGAAATAGAAAATTTTATATCTTCTCAATATGGCAATAATACTCAAGATTTACTAAGTGATTTTGTAAAATTTGTTAAATTATCATTGGATGATGGTTATCCCACAATTTCTAAAGATGAAGCAAGAAAAAGAGTAACACAAGCAGTTGAAGAAGTGAGAAATGGTGAAGCAGTACTTTTAACCCAAGAAGAGTATGACAAAGAAATGAATGAGTTTATGAAGTCATTGTAAATGCTTGTAATTAGAAAAAGAGAATATTTAACAGCACTAAAAGTTATATTGTCATTTATTTCAAAAGATAGTAGGAATAGAGCATTAAGCTTTAAAAGCCAACTTGATAATAAAATAAATAACTTAGTTAATTTTCCATATAAGTTTAAGCAATCAATAAACCATAATGATGAAAGTGTTAGAGACATGATTTTTAAAGGTTACACAATAACATATCTTATTGAGAATGATAAAGATAGAATTTCGGTACTTGATATTTATAAGTGGATAGATAAATAACTTTACCTTTCGTGAAGAACTAAAAAAATTAAATAGGGTTACACTAGAAATCTTCATTTTAAAAATAACTGCAATTTCCACATAATTTAACTAACTGATATTCAAATGAAATTTTCTTACTTTCAGGTTTGTATCTTCCGTATTTGAAAATTCATGAATGTATATAAAGTATATATGTAAGTACCTTTAGTTCCTTAAGTAAAATTTTAGCATAAATTTTATATGCTTGTTTTATGAAAAAAAGTATTATAAGTAAAAAGGATATATGATGCAGATGAAAACAATGGCAATAGCCCTAAGTAGTTTATTATTTATTGGTTGTGGTGGAGAGGGTACTTCCAATTCAACTACTACTGATTCAAATGTCACAGTAGATACGAATGTAACAGTGAGTGATGCTATTTTCCCCAAAGGTTTTGAGTTAACTTCTCTAAGTGTTCCTACACAAAATGCACTTCCACAAGCAGCTCCTACATTTAAGGCTGATCCTCTTCCAGAACTTTCAAGAATAGACAAAATTTTAAATGGTACTTTGCCACTTACTAATGTCTTTACACCTAATTTACTGTTTGCAACTTCCATAGATGCACAATGTTATGGTCCAAATTTACTCTACAAAAATAATCCAGATGTTAACACAACAAATAGTGGGGAACTTCCAAGTGGCGACTTAGGGATTTGGACATTAAATGAGGGAAATACTACACAGGCTTGTACAGCTGCACAGCTTGATGCTCGAATGAAAGGGGTAAAAGAACGCTCACTTGCAGGCTTGTTTTTACTTGCAGGTTCTTTAGACAGTATGTACGATGCAAATCTTAGTATCCCCTCTGTTGGTGCAGGCGTTTTAGATTTGACATCTTCTATGCCAACTGTACCCGATGTCTCATTTACAAGTGTTAGTTTGGAGCAAAATGCAACAGATGAGTATATTTATAAAATAGAATTTACATATACACGTTCTGCCGTAGACTATGATGTTAAATTTCAAACTGTACATAAGGGAACTTCTACTGGAGATGTGTATAAAGGACTTATGAGTTATGAGATAGAAGATACTATGAATGGTGGAAATTGTGGTACGGGTAGTAATGACATAACAAGAAAGGGGAGTCTACTTTATGAAAGAACATCACAAGATGACTTTAAGGTAGATGCAAGAGAAGCTGATTTTTGTTCGCATAGTTTTGCAGGCGGATTTGATGTAAATAAAATTTTAAACGCTAGTGATACTTATAACGTAACAACAAACCCAGATGGATGGGGAAATAACTATAACCGTTTTATAGCTAATTATAAAAAGAGTAACAAGTCTGGTCAATACTCTTATGTATGGCAAGCAGGGCCACAAGATAGCCATAGTAGAGTTTTACAAATAGATTTAAATAACCATACTCCAGTAGATGGTGAATCGTACTTTGGTTATGGTGCTCAAGTCTTCGATACAAATGCTACATTTGGTGAGAATTTAGGTCTTATTTGTAATTGGGCTGGACCAGGTGCGCAACATTCACCTACTTTTTATGGGCAAAGACAGTTTTTAACTTTTAACACAACAAATAAGTTTTTTGAAACTCCTTTAGGGGGTTCAGATATAACATATGCACCTACAAACTCATGTAAATATGATGGAAGTGCAAGTTTTACTTACGATAGAGACTTAAGTGGTGCTATTGATAGTGCTGATATTTCTGTAGTAAAAGTGGGTGCTGTGAGTACTGAGTTAGAGTTTGATTTATTTGAAGGAAATTCAACTACACCTATTGCACAAAAAATACTAAGTAGAGGTGCAAACTTACCAGTAGAACCTACATGGTAAGAGATGAAAACACTTACTCTTTTAAATATAGCTCAAAGTTTAGAAACATATAAATCTTTACATGCTAAGAATCCATCCTTTGGGATGGATATGTATGATGAAGAGTTTGAGCCTTATGGTTTTGTAATTTTACAAAACAATGGTGGAGGGAGGAAGGGTATTCCTATTCGGTGTAGTCACTACACTTTAATTCTTACTTTGAGTGGTGGTTCTTTCCGTCATGTAAACCAATTTACTTATGAAATAAAATCACATAGTTTACACTTACTTGTTCCAGGGTCTATACATTCCTTTGAAGATACAAGTGATGATTCACAATCTTTTGTGATTTTATTTGATGAGGAATATTTATCTTTGGATGAAAAAAACCTTTTAGCCTTTCATAAGGAGCATCTTCAATTTGTGGATTTACAAGGAATACTTTTTAAAAGAATCTTAGATATTTACGAACAATTAAACTTAGAATATAAAAATAAAAAGAGCCACTACAAAGAAATAGGACAAACGCTTCTTACCCAAATACTGTACTTACTTAAACGTGAAAAACTCTCCAAGCCAAGAATAGAATTTCAAAACAGAGCAGAACAGATAACGAGTGAGTTTTTATGCCTTATAGAAGAACACTTCTACAATCTAAAAAGTGTTCAAGAGTATGCTGACATACTTGAACTGACTCCTAAACATTTAAGTGAAACCATTAAAAAAACATTAGATACATCAGTATTATTTTTGATACACCAAAGAGTTATGAAAGAATTACAATACCTTTTGTCGTATACAAGTATGAGTATAAAGCAAATTATATCTATTCTTAGTTTTGAAAATTCATCTGACTTAGGGCGTTTCTTTAAACGCTATGAGGGAGTAAGTCCCAAAGTGTATAGAATGCAAAATACATTAGGAAAAGAGATAGGATGACAAGAAGAGACTTTTTACAAACGACAGCTATTTTCTCAGGAACTTACCTTTTAGCAAAAGATATTAATAGAGATGAAAATATGAGGTATTTTATGCCAAAAGAGAGTGCTTTACATAAACAAACATGGATAGCATTTGTAGCCAATAAGAATATTTGGCACTCTTACCAAATAGATGAGGAAAATAGATGAAAATAGAAGTATTAGGAACGGGTTGTAAAAAGTGTACAGAACTTGAAAATGTTGTCAAAATGGCAATTGCAAAAAGTGGAAAATTTGTACAGCTTGAAAAAGTAGATGATATTATGAAGATAATGGCATACCAAGTGGTAAGTACACCAGGACTTGTCATAGATGGTAAAGTAGTAAGCACTGGCAAAGTTCTTAGTATAGACGAAGTGTTAGTATTAATGAACGGCTAAAGTATTGTAAGAGACTATCTTAGCCCCTTTAGAGAGTAATTCACTTTTAGCATTCCTTGGTGCGTTTGGAGCGGGAAGCATCACAGCTATCGCACCCTGCTCTCTTGTGTCAGTTCCATTACTAGTTGGGACTTCCGTAGCTTTAAATAAAGACTTAGAAGGGAAGAAAAAAGCATTATACATCTATGCATTTGCAACACTTTTTGCATTAGGGGTAATGATAAGTTTTTCAATTTTAGGTTTTATCGTTGCAAAGTTTGGGGGATTTTTCTCCATTGCTCCAATGTCCGCATATATCAAAGTATCATGTCTACAAAAGATACACCATCCATTCCTGCTAGCTCCACTGAGGAGATAATTAAATCGACTCCTGAATCTTCTATATATTCTAGTGCTTCATTACTATTTTCAAAACTTTGAATATTGTGACTATCTATGTTTATATCGTTTAATAATTCTTCTACTTTTATACGAGCAGTTTCACTAGCATCTAAAATGATTATATTCAAAACTAGTCCTTATTTTAATACTTCATTTTAGCTCAAGAAATATTTATTCTATCTTTGTAATATACTCTAGTTTATATATTCAGTCATTAATTGTATATATCTGACTGTTATATGGACACCTAGAGCTATGCAACATTTAGATATCATTCGTGTACAAATCAAACTAGGATATATTATCATGAATCTACTATCTAAAAATGCACCCTTAGAAGAGTCAATTAAAACAATGAAAGCAGTTTTAGATGATGTTGGATGTAAAACAAATTTTTCTTTCGAGAAACATCCTCTTGATAATTGCTACTCCGTAAACCTTAGCTCAGTTGAAGCACCCCGCCACATATACTCAAATGGTAAAGGTATCGTCTCAGATGCATCTGTTGCAAGTGCTTTAGGTGAATACATTGAGAGACTACAAACAAATAATTTTTTCATAGACTTTTATTTACCTAACAGAAAGTATTACCCTGATGAAATTGCTTTTGAGTTCGGAGGTGAATACCTCAACGATGAACTCTTTAAAATTTATAATCCCTCGAAGGAGCTAAACCCTGAAGATTTAGTTGATTATAATAGCGATTACGAAGACAAAGTAGTCGCACTTCCTTTTATAAAACAATCTAATAATGAAAAAACATACATACCTATTAATATACTTAGTAATCTATATGTTAGTAATGGTTTAGCAACAGGTAACACTGCGTTAGAAGCAAAAGTTCAAGCCTTAAGTGAAATTTTTGAACGCTACTCGAAGATAGAAATCATTAAAAATGGATATGCTCTTCCTAAGTTCCCCGAGGAATTACTACAATCTTTTACTAGACTCAATAAAGATGTAGTAAAACTTAGAGAACTCGGATATATTATAGAAGTATTAGATGCTTCACTTGGTGGAAAATTTCCTGTTACTGCCATTTCTCTTATAAACCCTAAAACCTCAACACTATTTGTCTCCTTTGGAGCACATCCTATTTTAGAAGTTTCTTTAGAGAGAACTATGACAGAACTCATGCAAGGTCGCTCATTAGATGACTTAGATGGCTTTGCTGTACCTACATTTGACATGAGTTTGGTTTCAGACAGTTTTAACCTTGAGTCTCACTTTATAGACTCTAATGGAAAGTTAGGTTTTGGATTTTTAAGTTCTAAAAAAAGCTTTGAGTACTCTGCCTGTGACTACCATGGTAAAAAAAGTGAAGATGAGTACAACTACCTTACAGATATACTTAAAAGTATGGACAAAGAGATGTATCTCAGAGAGTATGACTACCTTGATTTTTACTCATGCCAGATGATAGTTCCAAGTGTATCTGAAGTCTATCCTATCGAAGATATGATTTATAACAACAAAAACAACGGAAAACTCATAAGAGATATGGTTTTAAACTTTAAAGATTATGACCCAGAAGATATTTTGATAAATATAGAATCTCTTGAAGAATCTTTAAATATTGAAAAATATATCGGTGTTATATTTAAAAATAATTTTAATATGGGTGAGTTTAAAGCACATGTACTTTTAATGCTCAAAGATTTTGACGAGGCTCTTGAGCTTTTAGAATATGGAAGCAATCAACTCGGACACATTATAGTTGAACTTGCTCGGATGGAAAGTTTAGAGAAAGATTTAGGAGAATATGAAGAAGGACTTAACAATGTTTTCACAGAAGAAAAAGTGCAAAAAGCACTTAGAATTTTAGATGGAGATGACTTTTTAATAGATGTCACACTTCATCAAGACTATGAAAATATGCTTGAAATGTATGACAAACTAGAAATTAAAAAGACATTTTCTTAAAGTCATTTACACCTTTTTGAGTGAGTACAAGAGTAAGACCGTCTTCTTGTACCTCTACATATCCATCTTTGTTAAGCTCACGTATTGCTATTTCTAGTGAGTTTTCTTGTTTTGAATTCAGTTGAGTGATAATATTTCTAACAATATCTTGCTTACTCATCACATAACCAACTCTATTGTGATTTTTAAACCAGTTACTAAACATCTGTTTTACCTGATTTTTGTAATTCACTTCTCCGTTGCTTTTTGGAGGAGCTTTTCTTTGTTTATTGTGAGGAGTTTTAGCTTCACTTGGTTTATCTGATGCTTTATAATTTTTTTTAGGAGAGGGTTTCATCTTGCACCTTTAAATTGTACTATATTTTTAATTTCGGCATTATCCCATAATCTTACTTAATAGAGAAGATTTAAAAGCCTCTAAATAGTGGATAATCATAATTTATCATCAGGTATCTTATCATTTTTAGTATAATGTTTTAAAAATATTGGAAATATAATGAACGAGATCAAACTATCAGTAGATGATAAAAACTTAGAAGTAGTACTAACTTTACTAAATAACTTAAAAGATGGATTAATTACAAATATCCAAACAAATACTAAATCTTTTAAAAAACGTACTACACAATACCAACCAAAGACAAATACTATCATCAGGGAAGAGGATTCTGGGACTAATGATAGTAGTGGTAAATATATCAATCCAGCATCATATAGACACAAAATACGAAATAAAACACCAAAAGCACACTAAGAACACAAATATTTTGGTCTTTATATTTTATTTAGCTATACTGTGATTAATAAAAGATGATTTAAGTTCCATCTTTCGTTTGCTTTATATTGATGACTTCTTGTTAACAGTACAGACACCTTAAGAAAAGCTTTACATTAGATTTTAAAAATGCAGCAATTTGCTGTACTCAAACAAGGAATTACAATGGCAACATTATCAAACGGAACAGTTAAATGGTTCAACAGCGAAAAAGGTTTCGGTTTTATCGAACCAGAAGATGGCAGTAAAGATGTATTTGTACACTTTCGTCAAGTAAACAGCAATGGTCACGAACGTGTATCACTAGACGAAGGTCAAAAAGTGACTTTCGAAGTTGGTCAAGGTGACAAAGGTCCACAAGCAGAAAACGTTACAGGTCTGTAATTTTTATTTCAAGTAGCTTTTTGCTACTTGACTGTCTCTCTCAAATATCGATATGATGTCATTATGAAAATGATCTCACTCACACTTTTAACCCTCCTAACAACAACTTTACTTTCAGATAAAAACTGGATTCAAATCGAACCCCTAAATAAAACTCAAACAGCTCCACAAAAAACTAAACACGACATCAACCTATCTAAAATACTACCTATAAATAATATGATGCAAAAAGCTTCAATTATTAAACAACTTATAGATGCAACAAGCACAAAGAAAAAAGAACCTACAAATAATAAAAATTGGATTGCATTAAATAAGGATAATCAATGATAATACTAGACTTTGAGACCAACTCATCTAATGTTCATGATGTCATAGAAGTGGCTGCTTTTCGTGTCCAACTCGTAAATGATGAATATAAAATCCTAGATACCTTTCATCGTTACTATTTTTCAGAGTATGAAGTAAATCCTCATGCACTCGCTGTACATAAACTCTCTCCAGAGAGACTAGCAAGACTAAGAAAAGATGTGGATTATGTAGAATATTTTGAAGAAGACAGAGACTTTGTAGAATTTTGCAAAAATGCCACAACCTTAGTTGCTCACAATATATCATTTGAATTAAGACATATTGGAGATTTGGTCTCCTTTGACAATCATTTTTGTACGATGAAAGAGAATAAAAAGATCGTTAAAGCCACTAACGTTAAAGGTAATCTAAAAAACCCTAAACTTATTGAAACTTGTGCATATTATAATATTGACTTTGATGATGAACAGTACCACAGTGCTATATATGATACCACTAAAACACTAGAGATTCTAAATATGATGCCTAAGTAGTTTACTCTCTCAAAGTTGCTATGAGACGTTTTGTATTTAAAAATAGCTCTAATGCATCATTTATAGATTTACAAATCAAGTCACTTTTCATCATGCTTTTCGTACTACAACCCTCATCTCCAATAATAGAAATTCCAATTTCTGCCAATTCTATCATTTGCATATCATTGTTTCCATTTCCAATTGCCGCACAATTTGTTGCATTTAAACTTTGAACATAATTTGCTTTTTCAAGAGTATGATTGTCGCTTTTAAGTGTTTTAACACAAACATCAAAACCTTTTAGCTCTCTATTTACACTTCCAAATGTATCTGCTGTTATCACATGCACTTTGAATCTAGTTGTTAATTTCGGCAAGATTATCTTTACTTCATCTTTTAAAATACCATCTTTAGCTATTGTCCCATTGTAATCCAGAACGATATGAATAAGTTTAATCGTCTTATAATTAGGTATCTCTATTATTGTCTCTTGCATTGTTGCCCTTCTTAAACTCAATTGAGATAAAATATGAAAAATAACTCTCATTGGACATTATACATTATGAAAGACGTAAAATTAACACAATATAGTCATGGTGCAGGCTGTGGTTGTAAAATATCACCTAAACTTCTCGACAGTATTTTAAAAAGCTCGAGAGAAACTATTGTTTATCCTGAGTTATTAGTTGGAAACTCTACAAAAGATGATGCCGCTGCGTTTGACTTAGGAAATGGTACTTCTGTTTTAAGTACTACAGATTTTTTCATGCCAATTGTTGATGATCCTTTTACATTTGGAAGAATTGCTGCGACAAACGCCATCAGTGATATTTATGCCATGGGTGGAAATCCTCTTATGGCAATTGCTATTTTTGGCTGGCCTGTTGATAAGCTTGATGCTGATGTAGCTCGTGAAGTCATAGATGGTGGTCGCTCAGTTTGTGAAGAAGCTGGAATCCCCTTGGCTGGAGGACATAGTATTGACTCACCTGAACCAATATTTGGTCTTGCTGTAACAGGAATGGCTGATAACAAGCACCTTAAACGCAACAATACTGCCCAGGTGGATAGTGAAATATTTCTTACAAAACCTATTGGAATTGGTATTTTAACAACTGCCCAAAAACAAGGGAAAATTGAGGAAGATGACATTAACATTGCCATTGATGCAATGTGCCAACTTAATAAAATTGGTGCAGAAATTTCTAAACTTGAAGGAGTTAGTGCCATAACTGATGTAACTGGATTTGGACTACTCGGACATTTAAGTGAAATTTGCGAAGGGAGTGACATAAGTGCAAAAATTATTTACGAATCTGTACCACTTCTTAAAAATGTAAAAAAATATTTAGATATGGGTTGTGTACCTGGTGGAACTCGTCGTAATTTTGACAGTTACGGACACAAAATTTCAAGTATGACTTTAGAGCAAGAAAATATTTTATGTGATGCACAAACATCTGGTGGACTTTTATGTGTTGTAAGTAAAGATACAGTCAAAGAATTTTTAGAACTTACAAAAGAAGCAGGCTTGGATTTAACTCCAATTGGAACAACTCATAAACGCGGTGAATTTTTTATAGAGGTCGCTTAATTTGTCTCTCTTAACAGATGATTTTCGTTCTATTGTTATAAATAACACTCCTTTACTTGATGTTCGTGCACCAGTTGAATTTACTCAAGGCTCATTTGTAAATGCAGTAAATTTCCCTATATTAACCGATAAAGAGAGAGAACTTGTCGGTATAAGATATAAAGCAAATGGAAACGCTGCTGCTATGGTCCTAGCCGAAGAGCTCATAAAGCAAACAGGTAAGCAAGAGAGAGTACTTCAATGGAGGGCATTCATAAAAGAGAACCCTTCTGCCCTTTTGTACTGCTTTAGAGGTGGACAGCGTTCAGGTATCGCTCAAGCTTGGTTAGAAGAAGAAGGTATTGCCATAACTAGGCTCAATGGTGGATACAAAAAATTTCGTAATTTTCTTATGGAAGAGTCCGAGAGAATCAGCTCTAAACTAGACACTATCATCATCGGTGGAAGAACTGGTTCTGGTAAAACTATACTTCTTTTAGAAGTTGAAAATATGATTGATCTCGAAGGATTAGCAAACCATAGAGGTTCTTCTTTTGGAAATTTTGCTCTCTCTCAACCTGCACAAATTGATTTTGAAAATAATTTAGCCTATAAGCTCATACAGTTTGAAGAAAAAGGTTTTTCTAAACTTGTTATTGAACATGAGAGCCACCATATTGGAAGAGCTTTTATACCTAAACCAGTATTTCACAACTTGATGGCTGGCAATCTTGTTATTTTAGAAACACCAATGGATGTAAGAGTAGATATAACTCACAATGAATATGTTACAGAGGCAATTAACTCATATACCAAAATGTATGGTGATGATGGCTTTAAAGAGTGGAGTGATGATGTTAACAAGAGTTTGGAGAAAATCAAAAAAAGATTGGGGAGTGAACTTCATATCGAATTAAAAAAAATGTTTGATGAAGCTAATCAACAGTATTTACTAAATAGAGATATTGTACTTTATAAAAAGTGGATAGAAAAACTTTTAGTAAACTATTATGATCCGATGTACGATTACCAGATCAAACAAACTGCCATTCCAATCGTTTTTAGAGGGAATGAAAAAGAAGTTCTAGCCTATATAAAATCTCAAGACTAAAAAGTAGTGAGTTTTATATAAAAAATCTATGCACGGCCTAAAGAAATTTTATTGCCTTTGAACTCTAAAATTTCAACTGAGATTTTATCACCTTCAGTCAATACATCAGATACTTTTTCAACTCTTTGATCTGAAATTTTAGATATATGGATAAGTCCATCAGTTCCATCAGGTAACTCTATAAATGCACCAAAATCGACAATACGCTTTACAGTTCCTTCATATTTGTCCCCTACTTCATACTTTATCTTAGCAATTTTTGGAGTATTTACTATGTTTTCAATATGTCCACGAGCACCAGATACACCAGTTTTATTTTTACCAGTGATTTTTACTTTTCCATCTTTTTTGTCAATGTCAATTGCAACTTCAAATTTCTCAATCATCTCACGGATAGTTTTACCAGCTTGACCGATAACTTCACCGATAAAACTTGGATCTATATGAAAAAAGTCAACACTTGGTAAAACACCATCATTAAACTCTATCTCTTTCTCTGCATCTAACATAATGTCAATGATGTGAGAACGACCTTCTTTTGCTTGATACAGTGCTTCTTTAAGTATTTCAAGACTTACACCACCAAGTTTTATGTCCATTTGCATTGCAGTGATTCCATCTTTAGAACCAGTTACTTTAAAGTCCATATCTCCATCATGGTCTTCAAGTCCATTGATATCTGAAAGGATTGCATACTTACCTGCATCACTAACCATACCCATAGCTATCCCAGCTACAGTGTCAGTTGTGTCAAAATCTGCTGCTTTAAGAGCCATATAACCACCACAAACAGTAGCCATTGATGAAGAACCATTAGATTCCAATATTTCAGATACTAAACGCACTGTTTGGCCATCTAAATCAACTATTGGATCTAGTGCACGTTTTGCTAAGTTTCCATGACCAAGTTCACGACGCTTTGTTCCCATAACAGGAGAAGCTTCACCAACTGAAAAACCTGGAAAATTATAATGCACCATAAAGTTTTCGTTCTGAGTACCACTTTCTGTAAGTGACTCAAACATTTGTGCATCTTTAGGTCCACCCATAGTAAGGACTACTAAAGCCTGCGTTTGACCACGAGTAAAGAGACATGATGAGTGTGCATTTGGAAGTACATTTGTAGCTATACTAATAGGTCTAACCTCTGTTAAAGTACGGCCATCAGCACGAACATTCTCATTTAAAATTTGAGCACGAACTTCCGCTTTTTTAACACTGTCTATTGCATCTTTTAACTGAACTTCATTTTCAACTGTTGCCCATTCTTCTTTAAGTGTAAGTATAGATTTTCGGAGTGTTCTCAAAGCTGTAGAGCGTTCTGATTTTGCCATTTGTTTCATCGCGTTTGCAATATCACTAAGGTGATTATCTTTTACATATGAAACCATTTCAGAGTTAAGAGTATGTGCTTTAAGATCAGTAGAGACTACATCTTTTTTAAATGCTGCAAATTCATTCTCATATTTTGCATTTGATGCGAAAAGTGCTTCTTGAGTTTTCTCAAAAACTTCTATAAGTTCATCTTCATTCATCGCGTTAGAAACATGAGAACTCATAACAGCCCCACTCATAGCTGGATCTAACATAGGATCAATGATCATATCAGTCACTTCTATCTTTTCTCCACCAAAACTACGCATTTCTATCATAAGTAAGTCATCTTTAGTTCCAGAAAGATACAGGTCTAAAGTAGAGTCTTTTAACTGAGAAAGTGTAGGATTTATAACTAATTCACCATCTACTTTTGCAGTACGAACAGCAGATACAGAAGTATTAATATCAATATCTGAAGTAAAAAGAGCCGCTGATGCTGCGTTTAAAGCTAGAACTTGTAAATCAGATTCACTATCAGCTGAAAAAGTCATAATAGTAATCTGAGTAGGATGTCCAAATCCTTTTGGAAAAAGTGGACGAAGTGAGCGGTCAACTATGCGAGAAGTAAGTGTTTCAAAGTCACTTGGTTTTGTTTCGCGTTTAAAGAAACCTCCTGGGATTTTTCCAACTGCATATGTTTTTTCAATATACTGAACAGTTAAAGGTAAAAAGTCCTCTTTAACTATCTCAGTTTCATTAATCACTACAGTTGCTAAAATTACTGTTTTCCCTGACTTTATCCATGCAGAACCATTTGCTTGTTTTGCAACATCACCAAAAGAGTAGGACTCTTCTCTATTTTCTAACTCTAAATTTACATCATATTTCATTTGTTTTCCTCTAATAATTTTTCTATTGTTTCGTCTTCTATCTTTTCTAATTCTTTATAATAAAGTGATGTTTCAACATAATCATCTATTTCATGCAAAAAGAATATATCATCTACAAAACTCTCTAACTCTTCTAGTATATCACTTGGGATTACAGGAACAGCAATATATACCGCCTTAGGTTCTTGCACTAGTATGGTTTTAAGAGCCGTCATAAACTTACTACCACTCTCACTACCCTCATCAACTAAAAGAACTACTCTATCTTTCATCGAAGGAAAAGGATGCCCTTTTCGGTACTTGTAAATAGAACTTAAAATTTTCTCTTCATGCTTGCGGTGTGCTTCTCCATAAATATAATCATATTTAATCTCAAAAGAGTTCACAAGTCTTTCATTTATAACAAGTTCTTCACTCTCACTGACACGTGCCACTTCACATTCATCGTTATTAGGAGCATAAATAGCTTCTAAAAATAGTATATTTAGAGGATTTTTTAATTTTCCCTTTATACTAGCACCAATCGCTAAACCACCATTGGAAACAGCTATAATATCCCAAGATTCTTCTTTTAGCCTTGCCATTGGAATAATCTCTTTGAGCTTTTGAGCTGCATCTTCTCTATCAACAATAAAATTTTTATATCTTCTCATAAAAAGACTTCTCCTACTCTTGAGGTAACTGATATGTTAAAAATGAAGCTGAATTAGACTGCATTAATGGTTTAAGAACTATAGTGACATAGATATACTTATCATAAATAGAAGAACTTGTTGAAGAACCTGTTGAAGAACTTGTCGTTAATATAGGTCGATTATTTTCACTATATTTGATTCCAAAATCCCAACATCTTTTCTTATAAGTAAGCCCAATCGCCAAACTCTTCGCCTCTTCTCTTTCCATATCATAACTATATTGTCCACTAAAAAAGTAACTGCTCTTATAAGTATAGCTTAGAGTAGATGTTAAATAACTTGTATACTGCTCAGGTGATTCAATGAAACTATTTTTATAAAGATGCGAAACTCCAAGATTAGCTCCATAGTTACTCAAAGTCGCGCTATTAAATACTTTTGAAAATTGATCTTTTTCATAATTGTAAAACATATTATTATAAAACTTTAGATAATTAGTCGGCCTTATCTCTAACTCATTTTCAAGTTCACCATATCTATCTGCAACTTCTCCATAAGATATACGTTGTGCTAGTCTATGATATAAAATTTCCTCAGACGATTCATTATATAAATACTGGACTACATCTATCTGTGCTTCCTCTTGAACTGCTGAAATATTATAAAACTCGCACTGTCTACTATCTATATTTAATATATTTGAACAAAACTCATCGTTATCATCATAAAAGCCATTCTTACTCTCTGTTCCAGCTTTCTTATAAGAAACTCCAAGTCCTACAAAATGTGTCACATCCTCATATGCACGAGTAAGTTCACTATTTAAAGAAACAGTATGATAATTTCTTAAAATATACCCATCATTATAATCAACTCCTGTTATATCAGTATCTTCAGTACCACTAAACTTTGAATGCTGTACATAAACATTTGCCCTATATTCAATATTTAAGTATTCATCAAAAAGTGGTGTTTGTAAAGAAATAGGAATATTGAGATCTGTCTGAATAACTTTTTTATTTATACTTCTTGTTATATTCTTAGATTTGACATCTAAAGAGTAAAGTAAATGGTTTTTCAAAAGTGCATCAATATAATAATGATATTGTAAAGATGGAAGTTTTTGTGCAGTATCATCGTTACTTGGCAGGATTAAAGATTGGTAATACTTAAGATATGTGCCTACATAATTATCATTTGTATTATAAAACATATTTACACGCGATAGTAACTGTGTTGCAGTAGAGTTATTTTGTGTATCATTTGAAGAAAGATTTATATAATCTACATCATTCATGTGACTTATATCTATATATATGCCCGATTGTCCTGAAAATTCAGTACCAAGCCATTGATTGATAAAGTCGCTATTTACATAATTAAAATCAAAACCAAAGTGTGAATCATTTTGCAGTTCATTCTGCTCAAAATACTCTTTATTCTCTTTAAAGTAACCCGTACTAAACTGACCATGAGAAATTTTTGAATCTACAAAATTAGTTGTTTGATAGATTCCATATCCACGAGATGTTCTTAACTGAGGTCTAATCTCTGTATCCCACCAATTATACTCGGCAATGTAAAGAGGTTGTTCATAAAATGTGCCTTCCTGGTCAGAAACTCCTAACGATGGCATTAAAAGTCCTGAACGTCTTGTCGTGTCAAGAGAATATCCAAAATATGGAGTATATAAAACAGGTACACTTCCTATATAAAGTCTTGTATTGTAAAGGTTCATCCATTTAGTTTTTGAGTTATACTCAGAGGAACTAAATTCCATCTTCCAAAGTGGGTCTAAGGGATCACATCCACTCAAACTTCCAGAACTAATTTTTATATCATTTTCTTTTGAAGTTCCTTCTTCTCCACTAATCCATACTTTGGATTTAAGTTCAGACATATAGAATGGTTCAAATGTTTTTTCTTTTTTAGCAATATTGAGTTTTGCATATTTACCAAGAATTTTATAATCGCGTCCCTTAGTTACTCTAATATTTTCAAATAGTTCTAAATCACCACTTGTTTTATTATAAATAGCCCTCTGCGCACTTAAAACATAATCTTTATAGATTACACTAACCCCTCCCCTCGCTTCTACAGTTGAATCTTTAGTATCCATCGAGGAGGCATATATTTCTACTTTATCCATTGCATAAAGATTTAAAAAGAGTGTGAAGAGAAAAAGAAGTTTAAGCATCTACAACCAGAGTTCTTGCTGTTTTATCATGCCATGCTTGGCGAGATGGGTCTAACATTCCCCATAAGAAACCAAGATATAAAATTGTTTCACTCAAAATGCGTACAGATGAGCGATTAAGAGATACTAAAACATTTGGATTTGCCACAGTTTTAAGTTCGATAACTCTTATTTTCATCGCCATTTTCCCTAAAGTAGCACCATATTGCATTACAAAAAATGCTTGGTAAATAAACTTCATCATCATGTACTCTAAAACAAAACTGTTTGTAAGGTTTATCATTTCTTCCATTGTTTGAGCATTTACAAAAGAATCCCACAGAGCAAATATCAGTAAAAGTGAAAGTAATGTTTCATCTATCATAAACGCCACTGCTCTTTTCTTTATAGGTGCCAAGACTATACTTTCTCTATGAAGTAATGTTTCTATATCTTCATTCAAATTTATATCCTAAAGTGCTTGATAAGCGATGTCTGTTCTAAGTTTTTTACCAACAAAATGAACTTGTCCACATCTCAGATATGCTCTGTCTCTAGCTTGCTTAATAGTGTCACCTAATCCAACACATACTAAAACGCGACCACCATTAGCATATAAAACATCATCTTCTTTGCTTACTCCAGCATAAGAAATATGAGTATTGTTTGCTATCTCTTCATGATGTACTTCATCTACGATTATTTCAGCAGGAGTTGAACTTGAGTAAGGATAGTTTTGTGATGCCATTACAACACCAACTGCATACTGTTTAGAGAACTCTACTTTTATCTCATTCAAACGGTTTGTTGAAGCTTTTAAGAACATATCTGAAACAGATGAAGTCATAAGAGGCATAAGGATTTCACATTCAGGATCGCCAAAACGTACATTAAACTCGAGTGTAATTGGCTCACCATTAACAACCATAATTCCAATGAAAAGAACACCCTCAAAAGGAGCACCCTCTTTCTTCATACCATCTAGTGTTGGAACGATAACCCTGTCTTTTACCTTTTGATAAAGTTCTTCATCAACAAGAGGTGTAGGAGCATATGCACCCATTCCACCAGTGTTTGGTCCCTCATCATTATTGTGTAAACGCTTATGGTCTTGTGCTGCTTGAAGAAGTATGTAGTCATCCCCATCGCAAATAGCGAACATTGAAAGTTCAAAACCATCAAGAAATTCTTCAACTATTACTTTTTTACCTGCATCACCAAAACTTTTTCCACTTAACATTTCACCGATTGCTTGCTTTGCTTCATCATGACTCATAGCAATGATTACACCCTTTCCACCACAAAGACCATCGGCCTTCACAACAATGGGTGTACTTAGTGTATCAGTAAATTTATATAAATCTTCGATTGAGTCACTCTCAATAAAGCCGGCTGTAGGGATATTGTACTTTGCTAAAAAGTTTTTCATATAAACTTTTGAGCCCTCAAGTTGAGCTGCTTCTTTGGTTGGTCCAAAAATAGTCAGTCCTTGTGCTCTGAAAATATTTACCACGCCATCAACAAGTGGAGCTTCAGGTCCAACAATTGTCAGTTCTATTTCATTTTCTTGTGCAAATACTGCAAGTTCATTATAGTCTTTAATATTTAGATTAGTTCCTAGGTTATCAGTAGCACCATTTCCTGGTTGAAAAAAAAGTTCATGATCCTCTGTCTCATTTTTTATAGCTCTTGCAATAGAGTACTCACGACCACCACTACCTAAAATCAAAATTTTCATATGTTATTCTCCAATATTATATAGACATTATATTTTCTCTTTATTATAACATAGAGTCAATTTTAAATAGCTGTTTTATATGAAAAATATAGTGGAGGGAATGATTTATTATAAAAAGATAACCCGAGCAGCCGTCTCGCATTTGGCTTGGTTCTAAAAGCCTAATTTAGGAGAAGTGAGTGCTTTATAACGGCGACATTTTCTCGCTATGCATAACATAGCTCAAGTGAAAACATTGACACACAAAAGCTCTACTAGTTCTCAAAGTGAAAATGTAGAACCCTCATTGGTGCGATTGCTCGAACCACTCAGATTATCTATATGTTATATTATACACTTTCAAACTTTATTTTTTTTTATAAAGATTTAGCCAGTGTTATACAGCTCTCAATTGTATTCTCTTTTGCTATATTAAATGTTAGCCCAGGAGGAAGTGATTTTCCCGTTGTAGTGCCAATTACAACTACATTATTCGTTAGAGAAATTTGATTATTTTGCAAAAAACAATTTATACTAGAAGGTGAAGTAAATACAAGGACTGCATTGTCCTCAATCTCTATATTCTTCATCTCATCAGAGCATTTACTTTCATAGACTATCTCTTCATCAATACAATAACCCTCATGAGTTAAAGTCTCTACAAAATTTGATGCAACCTTCTTTGCTCTTAGGTAAAGCCATTTTGTTTTTTTAGGATACTGACTAACACTCTTGTGTAAGTCATCTCCATAACCACTGCCTACCTCTAGAACTGTTCCATCAATCTCTTCAAATGAGGCAGCAGTGACCTCTGAGATACAAAGTGCTCTCTTATCTATAAAGGTTGTTGTGTCATACTGCTGTAGTGCTCTCACTGCTTGTTTTGATGTAATAATTAAATAATCATAATCACAAAAATTTATAGAAGGTTTAAGGAGTGTTATATCAAGAGAGTTCACACTTATTACATCTGGATGAAAAGAAGTAGAGAAGAGATATATTTGCTTAGACATAAAACTTCCTACTCTTTTGTGCTTTTCTTACTTTATTCCCACTCAATTGTTGCTGGTGGTTTACTTGAAATATCATAAACAACACGGTTGATTCCATCAACTTCATTGATAATTCTTCTTGAAATTCTCTCAAGTAAATCGTGTGGTAAGTGTGCAAATGTAGCAGTCATACCATCAACTGCTTCAACAACTCTTACACATGCTGTATTGTCGTATGTACGGTTATCACCCATAACACCAACTGATTTTACGTTAAGCAAAACTACAAATGCTTGCCAAGTTTTAGCATAGTACCCACTAGCTTTGAGTTCATCAAGAAGTATTACATCTGCTTCACGAAGAATAGTTAAGTCAGGAACATTAACATCACCCATGATTCTAATTGCAAGTCCTGGTCCAGGGAATGGATGACGGTTAATCATACTTGCTGGAAGACCTAACTCTAAACCAATTTTACGAACCTCATCTTTAAAAAGTTCACGAAGTGGCTCAATTAATTCAAAATCCATCCAGTCTGGTAATCCACCAACATTATGATGAGATTTAATAACCTCCGATGGACCATTTACAGAGATAGACTCAATAACATCAGGGTAAAGTGTCCCTTGAGCAAGAAATTTAATTCCATCATGTTTTTTAGCTTCTTTTTCAAACTCTTCAATAAAAGTATGACCGATTATTTTACGTTTTGTCTCAGGGTCAGATACACCTTCTAGTTTTCCTAAAAAGTTGTCTACAGCATCAACTGTAATGAGTGGTGTTTTAAGATTGATTTTAAAAACTTCTTCAACTTGCTCGCGTTCACCTTTTCTTAACAATCCATTATCTACAAATACAGGAATAAGTTGATCGCCAATAGCTTCATAAAGCATAGCAGCTACAACAGAGCTATCAACTCCACCGCTTAAACCACAAAGAACTTTACCAGTTCCTACTTTTTTACGGATACCTTCTATTTGTTCTTTCAAGAAGTGCTCCATTTTCCATTTTTCAGTAACACCACAGATATTTTTTGCAAAGTTACGAAGCATTAAGTAACCCTCTTCTGAGTGTTGAACTTCTGGATGAAATTGCATTGCATAAACACGTTTCTCTTCATTTGCAATAGCTGCATATGGAGAATTTTCTGATGTGGCAATTGGTGCAAAACCTTCTGGAAGAACATCTACTTTATCAGAGTGACTCATCCAAACAATTCTATCATCATCGCAATCTGCTAAAAGAGGAGAAGCAGTCTCTAGTTTAAGTTCTGCTTTTCCATACTCATGATGATCTGAACGGACAACACTTCCACCAAAGTCAACAGCAATACACTGCATACCATAGCAGATACCAAGAACTGGAATACCCATAGAGTAAACACCTTGGTCTACTTTATATGCATCTTCATTATAAACAGAAGATGGACCACCACTTAAAATAACACCCTTTGGGTTTTTTGTTTTTATCTCTTCTGCTGAAGTATGGTAAGGTAAAATTTCACAATATATTTTATCTTCACGAAGACGACGAGCGATAAGCTGTGTGTACTGAGAACCGAAATCTAAAACGATGATGCTAACATTTGTCATGGAAATACCTTTAAAAAATGGAATAATTTATTGATGACAGGATACTATAAATAAGATTAATTTTTGATTTACACGAAAGAGAGTCTAGCTGCGTTTAAATGCAGCTAGTGTTATTAAGGTTAGTAGAGACCCAAAATTTGAAACTGAAAATACCAAACAGCAATTGAAGCTATATATCCAGCTAAGATAGTCCAAGAGTGTTTCATGTGTGCACCAAAAGTATAGATACCATGAAGTCTACCCATAACACCTACACCTGCTGCAGAACCAAAAGAGATAAGACTTCCACCGATACCTGCTGTTAAAGTTACAAGCAACCACTGGTCAAGTCCCATCTCAGGAGATGATTTTAAAATCGCACTCATTACAGGAACATTATCAACAATAGCTGAAAGAAAACCAACACCAATATTTGAAATAGTTGGGCCAAACGATGTATATAGGTCATGTATATAGTGGAGGAAACCTAAGAAATGCAATGCACCTACTGCTGATAAAATACCAAAGAAGAAAAGAAGTGTATCGTTTTCAACTTTTTGCATATTTATATAGATATTAAAACCATTCTTCCCACTTTTATGAAGATGAACAGCATAGAGTTTAAGTATAGCCATACCAAACATCATACCCCACATTGCTGGGAAGTGAAAAAATTGATGACCAAGAACAGCCATAACAATTGTCAGTATTCCAAAATATGCAACACCCATTCCTCCATCTGCAACAACTGGTTTCGTTTCCGTTGAAGCATCAAATGGTGGTTGCCCTTTTGGAACTGACATGCTAAGTAAAGAAGCTGTAATTACCCAACCAACAACAGAAGCAGGGAAAAGGTATAAGAAGTCTACAAACTGACCCTTACCAGCTGTCCAAGCCATTAGTGTAGTAATGTCACCAAATGGAGACCATGCACCACCTGCATTTGCAGCAACAACAATATTGATAGCACCAGGAACTAAGAATGCAAGGTTTTTCTTATCAATTGTAAAGAGTACGGTTGAAAGAATAAGTGCTGTTGTTAAGTTATCTGCAACTGGAGAGATAAAAAATGCTAAAAGACCAGTTAACCAAAAAAGTTTTTTGTACGAATAGCCTTTTGAAACTAGCTTAAACTTCATAAGATCAAAAACACCACGTTCTATAAGAGTTTCTATAAATGTCATAGCTACTAGTAAAAAGAAGAAAATCTCTGCGATTTCTAAGATTAGTACCTCTAGCTCATCATGAAGTGGATCTGGATTCAATCCATTAATTGCATAATATACACCAATAAGCATAAACATAAATGTACCTGCAAAAAGTGCTGGTTTTGCTTTGTTTACCTCATATTTGTCTTCTGTAGCTATAAAATAATAAGCTAATACGAAAATAGCTAAACTTAACCAACCTACCCATGTTGTGGCAAGGTTCACATCTGCTGCAGCATGTGAAATAACCTGTGTTACTGTGTCTGTTACTGGACTTTGTTCCATTATATCTCCTCTTGAATTGTATGAACACCAATTGATTTTTTTCTAGAAATTGCCCCTAGAACGACCTCTTTTGCTGTTAATAATCGAAATTTCAGTAGTGTACCAATTTTTTCATTCAAAAGTGCATTAATTGACTCTAAAGCATCATTTAATCCATTTTTTGTTCTTATTATAGATACATTCTCCCACATAATTCGTCTTAATTGATTTTTCTTTATTTTATCCTCTTTGAGACTCATTACCCTGTTGTTCACTTCAAATTCGCAAGTGTCATACTCTTTATCTTTACTTAGGATATCTTCAACCCCTATTTTTGCGAAAACAAGACCTTCAAGAAGGGAGTTTGAAGCAAGTCTATTTGCACCGTGGACACGAGTTGAAGCGACTTCACCAATAGCATAAAGATTTTGCACACCTGGCACTCTTGCATTTAAGTCCGTTTTAATTCCACCTATAGCATAGTGAAATGCTGGCGAAATTGGCACTCTTTGAGAGGGAACATTAAAGCCTAGTCCTCTTAAGTTTGAACAGATATTTGGAAATCTATGCTCAAAATACTTTTCATCAAAATTTTTAAATACTAAATAAACATTCTGTCCTGTCTTCTTTTTATGAAGATATATAGATTTACTCACTATGTCTCGAGATGCCAACTCTCCCCGCTCATCATAGTCAAACAAAAATCTTGCACCACTTTCATCTTCAATTGTCGCCCCTTCACCTCTTAGAGCTTCAGTCAAGAGAAGTTTTTGAGCATCAGAACTGTTCACAAAAACCGTTGGATGGAACTGTAACATCTCCATTCTTTCTAACTCTATCCCCTTTTCAACACAAAGTCCTTGAATATCTCCACTGATACAAGGTGCATTTGTATGGTACTCATAAAGCGAACCTAATCCACCACTAGCGATGATAATATTATCTGCATAAATATTTCTTGTCTCTCTATGATCCAAAACCGTCACACCATAACAAATACCATCTTTTATAAGTAGATCAACTACTCTAGCATCTCCGAGCATTGCATGAGGGTTGTTGGAGAGTAAAAAGTGGTGTACGTAACGCCCTGTTGCATCTCCGCCCGCATGTAAAATTCTCTCACAAGAGTGTGCAGCTTCTTTGGTATAAAGAAGCTCACCCTCATTATCTTTGTCAAATTCAAAACCGCTATCAACTAAGTCATCAATTACTTCACGAGAAAACTTTGATAAAACAGATACAGCTGCTTCATCACAAAGCCCATCCCCTGCGTTTATCGTATCTTTTATATGCACAGGAATATCTGCTTTATCTCTAGCTAAAGCGATTCCACCTTGAGCATAAAATGAATTACACTTGAAAGTTTCTCGTTTGTTAATTATTAAAACTTTTTTCTCTTTTGGTAACTTCATCGCGGCATAAAGCCCTGCAATACCAGCACCTATTATAATTACATCATATTTAAACATTATTCACAGCTCGTATTATTCTCAAGATTAAGAAAACTCTTTTTTTTCAGAATAAACTTTACATTTTCATCTTCGCTTGGCACTTCTTCATAGTAAGGTGCCCCTTTATATCCACAAGCATTAAAACTTAATGCAAAGATTGTTATAATAAACATATAAAAAATATTATTCAAATTAATTCCCACTCGTAAAATATTATATGGATAATATAGTAAATAGGATTAAAATGTTTTTAAACTATACATAAAGAGACAAGAGACCAATGATACTTGAAGAAACAATCAAACAACTTCCTTCATCTTCTGGAATTTATCAATACTTTGATAAAAATGGACATATACTATATATAGGTAAGGCAAAAAACTTAGCTAACCGTGTCAAAAGTTATTGGCAATTTACTCCTTTTAGACCTAATGCTAAACTTTCATTACGAATCATACGCATGCTGGAGCAAACTGTTTCTTTAAACTACATCGTTGTAAATTCCGAACATGATGCACTTATACTAGAAAACTCTCTTATAAAACAGCTCAACCCTAAGTATAATATTTTACTACGAGATGATAAAACCTATCCATATATATACATAGATTACTCACAAGAGTACCCACGTTTTGATATTACAAGAAAAATTTTAAAATCCAAAGACATTACTTACTATGGGCCTTACTCTGTTGCTGCACGGGATATTCTAGATTCTCTTTATGAGACGTGTAAACTAGTACAAAAGAAAAGCTGTTTAAAGTCCAAAAAACTCTGTTTGTACTACCAGATAGAAAAATGCCTAGGTCCTTGTGAACTCCCTATTTCAAAAGAAAGGTACTCTCAAGAGGTAAACAAAGCAATATCTCTCATTGAAAATAAAAAATTACTCGTGAATGAACTCCAAGAAAAAATGGAATTTTATGCACAAGAGATGCGTTTTGAAGAAGCAGGTGAGATTAGAGATAGAATCCAAAGAATTTCTCGTTCTCAAATTAAAAGTGAGATTGATTTTGCAAGTAATGAGAATTATGATATTTTTGTTGTCAAAAACACTCAAAAGAGAGCTGTTGTCATACGAGTGTTTATGCGTAATGGAAAAATCATATCTTCTTCGCATAACTTCATACATGTTGATGATAGCTTTACAACACAAGAACTTTACTTTCGAACGATTCTTAATTTTTATAAGGACGAAAAGCCTCCAATTATAGCACCTATTCTTATAGCACAAGAGATTGATTCTGTAGACCTACTGCAAACTCACTTAAGTAAAATATTTTCAAAGAAGGCTTCTATATCTATGCCTATTAAAGGTAAACGCAAAGACCTAATAGAACTTGCCGTGCTTAATGCTAATGAACTGCTAAAAAAAGATAAAAATGTTACTTCACATAAAATTCAAGAAGATATACAAGAACTTTGTAAACTTCAAAAGACACCTTACCGAGTTGAAGTTTTTGACAATTCTCATATATCGGGTCAAGCAGTTGTCGGGGCTATGATAGTTTATGATGATTCTTCTTTTGATAAAAAATCTTACCGAACATACCATTTAGAGGCTAAGGATGAGTATGGACAAATGAGAGAGGTGCTAAGTCGAAGAGTGGCAGGGTTTTGTAAAGAATCACCACCTGACCTATGGCTTCTAGACGGTGGAGCCACACTTCTCAAACTTGCACTTGAAATCTTAAACTCTAATGGAATTTTTTTAGATGTATTAGCTATATCTAAAGAAAAGATAGATGCAAAAACACATAGGGCTAAAGGTAAAGCGAATGACATTATCTATACAAAAGATGAAGTATTTAGACTAAAAAATTCTGATAAAAGACTTCAATGGGTACAGAATCTTCGAGATGAAGCCCATAGAAGTGCTATTACTTTCCATAAAAAAACAAAACTAAAACTCGATAAAGAGAGTCAGCTTTTAAGTTTACATGGAATTTCGCAGGCTAAAATAGTGAAACTACTCAAACATTTTGGAACATTCGAAGAATTAAAAAATGTATCAGTTGGGGAAATAAGTACAGTTTTAAATACAAAAGATGCAAATATCATAAAAAAATATTATACATAAGTTTTCTTTTTATTCAATTATGATATATTTTTACTTATTCTAGTTTTCACAACTATATAAAGGTTTTAAATGAACAAAGTAACACCAATTGATCAAGAATATTTTTTTGATGATGAAATTATTGTTAGTCAAACTGACTTAAAAGGTGTCATTGTCTATGCAAACAAGGCATTTAGTTCCATATCTGGGTATCCCCTTGATGAACTTGTTGGACAATCTCATAGTATTGTAAGACATCCTGATATGCCCGAGTTAGTATTTTCTAAAATGTGGGTAACTATCCAAGGTGCTCAAGCATGGAATGGTCTTGTCAAAAATCTAAGAAAAGATGGTCAATATTATTGGGTAGATACTGAAATACTTCCATCTCAAGATAAAGATGGAAACATTACTGGATATATGGCCGTAAGAAAAATTGCATCAAGAAAAGATATTGATGAAAACAAAGAGACATATAACAAAATGTTGCAGTCTGAAGCGTAAAGGAAGAGATATATGCTAATTTATAATTATAAAAAAGAATTTCTAGGTATTGATGAGTCAGATTTAAAAAGCTTAGGACTTAAAGATTTAGAAGAATTAAAACGAGAAGCTTCAGACTTTGCTGATCTTTTTGTAAAAACCCCAGGCTATATTCATAATTTCAAACATGTTCATTGGATTGACTTTATTGCCTGTGCAAACTCAAGCGAAGAATCAAAAGTTATTATTAATATTAATAATAAAAACTATAGAGCCACTATAACGATTAACAGAGCTTTTCTTGTAGATAGTCCTTCTTCGAAAGCTTATTTAATTCATTTGAATAAATTAGTAGAATTAAGCAATAAAGATACACAAGAAATATCAAAAGATATAGCTAATAAATCGATACCTTCAAGAGAACCATATGCTGTAGAAACATTTGATTCTTTAGTACCTGTAGCAACTCATAATAGTGAACCAGCGACACAAGAGTATAATCGTGTTACTCATGACCCTTATGAAACACCTCTTGAAATTGATTTAGATATGCAAACTGATGACACTCCTCTTGAACTCCAAGAAAGTATAGAAGTTGCCCCAGAGATCATTGAAGAAACTATAGATATGGAAGATTTAGTTCTAGATATTGAAGATAGTTTAAGTATTCAAGGTAGTGAAACTCCGGTAACAGAAAAAACTTTTAGTGATGGATATGTATTTGATCCATCTATTGCTGCAGAGGAGTTAGGTCTTCCTCTTGAGCTAATTGAAGAATTTATTTGTGATTTTATTGAACAATCAAAAGACTTTAAAAATGCTTTATATGCATCATTAAATGAATGTAACTGCGATGACCTAAAGATTTTATCTCATAAACTAAAAGGTGTTGCAGCAAACTTAAGAATAGAGAATGCACTTGAAGCACTAGTTCTTATTAATTCATCAGAGGATGCTTTGATAATAGAAGAAAACCTTGCAAAATTTTACAATATAATTGCTAAGTTAGCTGGAGATACAATTACTGTTGAGAAACCAACCGAAGTAGCACAAATAGCAACAAAACTTGTAATAGAATCTATACCAGAACCTAAAATAGAGAAAGATGATGAATTCACTATCGATTTTAAAGATGATTATGATGATCTTTATAGTGATCCTGTAGAAGTGCCAGAACCTGCACTTAGTGTAGAAACAACAGAGCCTGAGTCTACTCTTGATATAGACGAACCAGAAGTAACTCCGGAAGCTGCTCCCAAGAGTACTTATTCTAAAGTATCAACGGCAAATGACATAGGACTCGACCAAGAAACTTTTAATGAATTATTTGACGACTATGTTAATGAGTCAAAAATTATCATTCAAAACATACAAGAAGCAACAAAAATTGGTGATTTTGTAACATCAAGTCATGAAGCTATAAAGCTTAGAGGCATGGGTGACAACATGCGAATCACATCATTCAATGAAGAACTCAAGACTATTATTAACTCTTCAGATAATGAAGTAATCCGAGAAGCAATTAGTACAATTGATGCTATCATAGCTCAAATATCACAAGCGGAGGTTTAAAATATGCAACTAGGATTAAAAAACAGACTAAGACTAATCAGTCTTTTTCCAATTGTAATTTTATTTTCAATTACGAGTTATTATGTTTATCAGTCATATGAAAATTATAAAATTGCTCAAGTTTTACAGGATAAACTTTCTGTAAATAGACAGCTAAATTCACTAGTGAACAATATTTCACGTGAGCGTGGAATGACAGTAATGTACCTTGGAAATTCATCTCAAAATACATTACGTTCACTTGTTAAACAAAGAGCACTTGTTGATCAACAAGAACTCTCATATCTTAGCCATATTAAAGAAAAATCAGTTTTACATGAACATTCTAATGGTATGAGTAATTGTAAAACATGTCAAAGCATTAAAACTATTTCTCAAAATCTAGAAGAGATTAAAAAAATGCGTATCCTTGTAGATGAACAACAAACTAACTTTGAGGACGTATATAAAAATGTCTATGGAAAAGTTATACAAAGTGCTGTTGCAGAATTAGAAAAAATTACATCTAATCAAATTGATCCAGAAATTAATACATATGCGATTGAGTATACTACACTAATTCGTGCGAACGCATCAAGTGCTGACGAACGTGACTTCATTTCATTTGCCATTGCGCGTGCTTCTGAGTTTGAGGAGGGAGAGCTTAATACTTGGATGTCACTTATTTCAAAAGCAGATAATCTTAGTTATGACACTCTTAAAAATTCAACTCTTATTTCAGCACTAGATGCCATCTATACAACTGAGGATGCATTAGAACTTTTCGATGATATTAACACCGAACGAACAGATGTTATTTTAGCAGCTGATAGTGGGGAGTTTGAGACAAGTTCAGGAATCTGGTTTGCAATGATCTCTGAAAAAGATAATATAATCTTTCAAGCTGAAGAACTAGTTCTTAATGAAATGGATGCACGAGCTGTAGTTGTAAAACTTGATGCTCTTCAACTACTTACTGTCACATTAACTATTTGGGCTGTCTCTATCTTACTTGCTATTTTAGGCTACCTCCTTTCTAATGAAATTGCAAAAAATATCAGAAACCTAGAAGAGGTTTTAAAGCGTGTTGCAAAAGATACGAATGATGGTAGAGAAGACAACAACATTAATCTTAACAATACTAAGGGTACAGAAAAAGCATACCAACTTCTTGAAAGTATCATTACACAAACACGACTCGATAAAGAATCTGCACAAGAAGCAAGTGAAGCAAAATCAATGTTCCTTGCAAATATGTCACATGAGATTCGTACACCACTCAATGGTATTGTTGGATTTACTGAACTTCTTAAAGATACTGGTCTTGAAGAAGAGCAAACAGAGTTTGTTGAGATTATTGAAAAATCATCTGAAAACCTTCTTGAGATTATTAATAATATTCTTGACCTTTCTAAAATCGAATCAAATAAACTTGAAATCGAAGATATCGCATTTAATCCTGCAGAAGAATTTGAATCTGCAGTTGATGTATATGCCGTTCGTGCAAGTGAAAAACATATTGACCTTGGTTGTTTTATTGATCCTCAACTTGAGCACCCTATTAAAGGTGATCCAACTAAGATTAAAGAGGTTATTATTAACCTTCTTTCTAATGCAGTTAAATTCACGAGCAGTGCTGGTGCAATCAATGTGGACATTAGAAAAATTGACTCTGAAGAGGGTATCACTCGTGTTAAATTTGAGGTACAAGACAGCGGTATTGGTGTAACAAGTGAGCAAAAATCTAGAATTTTTGAAGCTTTTTCACAAGCCGATACATCTATTACACGTAAGTATGGTGGTACAGGTCTTGGTTTAACTATTTCATCAAGATTTATCGAACTTATGGGCGGTACACTTGACCTTCATAGTGAACCAGGAGAAGGTACGACATTCTTCTTTACTATAGATTTTGAAGAAGTAGAGACTCTTAATGAAAGTGTTAGGGGAAGTTATTCAAGCATTAACGCTCTTATTTTAGAGTCAAATAGCAAAACAAAACGCCAAGAGATTTATCTTAAAGAGTACCTTGACTTTTACGGTGTGAGTTACACATTCTTTAAAAACCAAAAAGAGTTAGAAGTACTAGAACGCCAAGTAAGTTATGACTTGATTATTGTTGATTATGACTATGCTGATGAAGACTCTTTAGTAGAATATAATAAACTCTCTCAAGAGTTAGTACTACTCACTAAATCATTCTTTATGAAGAAAATCGATTCAATGCATCTTAATGTTTTCAAAAGAATATATGAGCCGTTAAATAATTCTAAACTAAGACAGGCACTAGATAACTACCATACAGAAAACTTTGGTGCTAAAAAGACGAAAAAAATAAACCGTAAAAAGTTTAATGCAGACACTTCTAAGTTTAATGCAAATATTCTTATCGCTGAAGATAATATCATTAATCAAAAACTAATTAAGAGAACACTTGAAGATTTAGGTTTAAATATCACAATTGCTTCTAATGGTCTTGAAGCCTTTCAAAAGCGTAAAGATGGAAACTTCGACTTAGTCTTTATGGATATTCAGATGCCTTTCCTTGATGGGATGGAAGCAACTAAAGAAATTTTAGAATGGGAAGAAACATATAATCAAGTTCATGTTCCTATTGTAGCTTTAACTGCGAACGCACTTAAGGGGGATAGAGAAAGATTCTTAGCTGCTGGATTAGATGAGTATACAACTAAACCTCTCGTTCGTGCTGAGATAATCTCTTTACTAAATATCTTCTTAGCTGATTTTATTGTTGATACAACTAGTGCAGTTCAAGATGCTAAAGAGATAGTAATTCCCGAAGTAATACCAACTATTGAAGAATTCTCAGATGAAACTATAGAAGTAGTCATAGAAAAAGAGCCAGTATCGACGAAACCAGTTTACTCTTTTACTCATGATATTTTATTAGCGAAGAAAAGCTCTTTTGAGTCTAAGCTTTATTCAAAAGTATTAACCTCACTAGGTTATAGCTTTGATACAGCAGATTCTGTAAGTGAACTTGAGACAATGTCTCAAGATAATACTTATAAAGTTATTCTATTTGATAAAGAGTGTAAGGGTCTTAATTTAGCTACATTTGCTTCAAGTATACAAGAGGCAAATGCATCAAAAGAATTAAAAACTAACCTTTTACTAATCAACAGTACCGACGAAAGTGAAGATCCAAATGATTTATCATTAGTGGATGAAAGTATAAAGAATGTTGTAAATAAAGATTTACTTAGACTATTAATAGAAAAATTTATTTCATGAAAGGCCTGAAAAATGAGAAATGATTTAATTATTCTAGCAGTTGATGATGATATGATAAACCTAAAACTTCTAAAATCTATGTTGAAAAAAAGTGGCTTTGTAAAAGAAGTCATAGAAGCGAAAAATGGCTCCGATGCTATTGGGGAGTTAAAAGGAAGAGATGACATAGACTTGATTCTTCTAGATATCATTATGCCCGTAATGGGTGGGATAGATATGCTAAAAGTTGTACGTGCTGATGATAATCTACGTCAACTTCCGATCATCATTCTTACGACTGATGAGACAAAAAAAGTAGAAGCACTAGAATGTGGGGCAAATGGGTTCCTTATGAAACCCATCAGAAAAGACGACCTCATAAACAAAATTAAAACAGTGATCGTTTAGTCATCTTTAACAACTAACAGATTCTTATATAAGAATCTGTTTTAACACCTCTTCAACCCTTTTCATACCTACTATTTCCATAGCTTCTTTTACTTCCTCTGGAATATCTTCTAAGTCACGTTCATAATTTTTTGCAGGTATAAGAACCTTTGTCATTCCAGCTTTATGCGCCGCGATAAGTTTCTCTTTTAATCCACCAATCGGCAATACATCTCCACTTAAAGAGACCTCACCAGTCATAGCAATCTCAGAACGAATCTTTTTACCACTAAGTATAGAAGCAATCACACTTACCATAGCTATACCTGCACTAGGACCATCTTTTGGTGTTGCACCATCTGGAACATGCAGGTGAAGGTCATAGCGCTTATAGACTTCGCTAGCATCAACTGTGATATTGTCTTCTTGTTCTTTAAAACTCATTGGAATACTTTTAGTATCTATCTTTAGTTTTCTAGTATCTATAAGAGTTTTTACTACACTCATCGCTATTCTTGCTGATTCTTTCATTACCTCACCAAGGCTACCGGTGAGTTGCATATTTCCTTTGCCTTTAATGCGAATACTTTCTATTTTAAGTACATCTCCACCAACTGCCGTCCATGCTAAACCATTAACAACACCCACAACAGGAATCTTGTCGGTTTTTTCTATCTCAAACACACTCTTTTCAAAGAAAGTTTTTAAGTTTTTACCGCTTACAGAAACTTTTTTCAAATCACTATCTTGTAAGATGTCACGAGCAACTTTCCGGCACATATCGGCTACTCTACGGCGCAAGTTACGAACTCCTGCTTCACGAGTATAGCTATGTATAAGTTCTTTAAGTGCCGGTTTAGATATGCTCAGTTCAGATTTCAAAAGACCATGTTTTTTAATTTCTTGAGGAATTAAGTATCTTGAAGCTATTTCAAACTTCTCTTGTGGTGTATAAGAACTCACACCTATAAACTCCATTCTATCACGAAGTGGTGCAGGAATACGTCCAACATCATTTGCCGTAGCTATAAATATTACATTACTCAAGTCCAAATCAAAGTTAAGATAATAATCTCTAAACTCACTATTTTGTTCAGGGTCAAGAATTTCTAAAAGTGCAGAGGTTGGGTCGCCCCTTCCTGTACGTGACATTTTATCTATCTCATCAAGAACTACAACTGGATTCATCTTTTTAGAATCTATGATACCTTGAACTATGCGACCTGGCATTGCACCAACATAAGTACGACGATGACCTCGAAGTTCATTTACATCTTCAAGTCCACCGAGAGCTATTCGGACAAGTGGGCGTTTTAAAGCAGTTGCTATTGAGTTTGCTAATGAAGTCTTTCCAACACCTGGAGGTCCCGAGAAACATAAAATAGCCCCTCCGCTCTTTTTCTGTGAAACGCCACGAAGTTCAAGTAGTTCTTTTACTGCAAAGTACTCAACTATGCGCTTTTTAGGTTTTTCTAAAGAAAAATGGTCTTTGTCAAGTTGTGCTTCTACATTGTCTATATGAAGTGGTTTTTTAGAAATCTCTCCAAATGGTATGTCTAAAGCCCAGTCAAGATATGTTTGTGTCATTGAAGCTTCTGACGAGTCTTGATGCATACGCGAGTAACGCTCAAGTTGTTTGTTTACCTCTTTATAAGAGCCTTCACTCATTTTTACTTTTTTAGCTTCTAGCTTAGCTCTATACTCCTCAATTTCTTCATCACGAGAGTTATCAGTTCCTAACTCTTTTTGTATTTGTTTGAGTTGTTCTTTTAAAAAGTACTCTTTATTCACTTTTTCTATGTGTGTGTGAACTTTTGAACGAATCTCTTTTTGAAGTTTATTTGCTTCTATTTCTTCTATCAAGTAATCAATAAGACCTAAAAATCTTTTTTCAGTATCTGTCTCTACAAAAAGTTTATACGCCTGTTCTTTTTTAAGCTTAACACTTGAACAGATAAGGTCAATAATACGATTATGATCATGATTTTCTTCAATCGTTCTGAGTAAATCAGGTGGAAAGTAATTACTTACACTTGAAAGTGTTCTTACTTTCTCTCTTACTACTTCTAAAATAGCGTCTATTTTTAAAGTGTTTACCTCAACAGACTCTATCACTTCAACATGAGCTATAAGTGGATCAGTTGAAACTTCATGAATAGATTTTCCGCGAGCTAAACCTTGAAAAAGTACTTTTACTCGTCCATCAGGTAGTGCTACTTTTCTCATTATAGAGCCAACAACACCAGCAGAGTATAAAGAGTCATAATCTCTTGCACCCTCTTTTGACGCTTTAGTTGTACATACAATCACCAAAGTGTTATCTTCTATGGCTTTTGTTGCGGCTGCTATATTACTCTCATCACTCAAAAAGAGTGGACTAATCATAAATGGGTATAAAAAAAGTTCATCCTCTGCTATAACTGGTACATCAGCTGGGAACTCGCCGTAATTACTTAATTTCATATATATTTCCTATCTTTTATTTTGTTGTATTATCATCTGAAACAGAGTTTCTAGAAACTACACTTCTTGTATCTGGTATCATAAACGCATACCAACTTGATGTGCCATCACCCTCAAACCATTCTCTATACCATGGGGTGTCAGCTCTTTTTATCTGACTCCAGTCAATCCAAGTTTGCTGCTTTTTATTTTTATAGTACTCTGCTGACTTATACTTATCTATTCTTTCATAGAGGTCAACAATAGTCTGGTTTAAAGCACTATCTGCCATATATAAGTTCACAGTCATTGTATCAACAAGTGCATAGTAAGTAGATCTTGGATAATTTCTCTTAAACGCAAGAGCATCTTCTATGGCATCGTTTATAAGAACTTGATCGCGTCTTGGATTTGGTAATGCCATGTACTTTGCTTTTATTTTTAAAAACTCTGCAAACTCTTTCTCATTAGGGTTAGCATAGCGTTTGATGTACTCGTCAAGAAAGTGCTCCGTTAAGATGTACTCTTCACTCTCTAAATGAGCCATTGCCAAGATCATCGTAGCTTCTGGCAAAAGAGGAGAACCAATGTGCTCTCCTTGTAGTGATGAGTAGTAGTTGTCTGCCTTATCAACATCTCCCCTAGAGATACTCTCTATAATCTGAGAGTACCAGTGAATAGCAGGCTTGTTATACTCTTCAAGTTCTTTAGAACAAGATGAAAAAAGCATTATAAATGCCAAAGATGTGAGTAGTAGTTTTGTGTATCCGTGCATTAAATATTTTCCTATTGTTAGTTAGCTTGTAATTTTATCTAAAAGAGTTATATCTCTCTTTAAATTCTATTTGAAATGCTCTAACTTTTTAAAGCAATAGCACTTAGTATATTTTCAAGTTCTTTTTTATGTTTGAAAATATTGTTTAAAATATCTACAGCTAACTTTTCGTTATCTGCATAATCATGTGCGATTTCATTTCTGATCTCTCTTAACTCAAACCATTCATCTACTTCTAAAATATTGAGCTTTTCCAATGAGTTTAAGATATCTAAAAATGGTTTATCAACATTTGTACCTTGGTACAACATATAAGCTTTAAAAAGCTTTCCACCCATACTATCTTGTGCCTTTGAAAACCTATATATTATCTGATCTGCAAATGCCAAGTGAACTCTATTTTTTGTTAAACTATCAAAATCTTTCACTACAAGTGGAAATTCATAACTTTTTCCTAACTCTGAAAAAGCCTCATCAATTCTTTTCAAATGTATTTGTGACTCTTGAAAAACTTTTTGAAACTTTGTTTTGTAAACTAAAGTACTATCGCCCATTTTCGTGCCTCTTTTTCTATAAGTCTCGAACTGTCTTCATTAAAAACAACATCTATCTTTTGGTCATCTATCTTCTGTTTTAAAAGAGAAAGAAATCTTATTTTTTTCTCAAATAAGTCTGTTTTATCTTCAATCTCTATAAAAAGGTCTATGTCTCCACCTTTTTTACTATCATCAACGCGACTACCAAAAAGTGAAATAGTTCCATTTGCAAATATAGTGTCAAAAACAGTTTTAATTGAATGAATATAATATTTGTTTAATCTCATAATAATGATTATATCATAAAATAATTTTTATTTTGACAAAATACTTCATTTGGTGTATACTTAAAAAATGAGGATCAGATTATGAAAATTCAAACTAGTATAAGAGTAGAAGACGAGTTTTACCAAGAAGCGAAGATAGTCTTTAAAAAAGTCGGCTTAACTTTTGGGGATGCTGTAAATCTTTTTTTGTCAAAGGTTGCTATGGAGAAAGGAATACCTTTTAGCATCACAACTATACAAAAAAATAAAGAGGATGACGACTTGATGAAAGCACAAGAGTTATCTATGTCTAAAACTTGGGATAATGATGAGGATAAGGCTTGGGATGAGTTATAAGGCAGGAGATATCGCACTTGTGAAGTTTCCTTCTGCAGACTTGAAGAAGTCTAAAAAAAGACCTGTTGTAGTAGTAAAATCAGAAAATGAATTAAAAGATATAGTATGTTTTCAAATAACATCAAATCATAAACAAACAAATTTACTAAAAATTGAGAATGACGACTTAGACAATAGTACTTTAGCATTAAAATCATTCATAAAATATGATAAGTGTTTTACAATTAACACTGATATAGTAGATAAGAAAATAGCAAAAATAAATTCTAAGTTGTTACTGCAACTAAAAACACTGTTTTGTAGTGAGTTGTTTTAAACTTATACTATCCTCGACACACTAGAGGGATTTAAACTCAAAAACCTTGCTATATCACTTTTTGTATAACCATAGTCATAAGCTTTTTTCATGTTAATATTTCTGTTTATATCCATATCTTCTTCAAAAAATGTTTCTATTCTTTTAGAAAGTATTTTTAATTTACCATCTTTTTTTACTAGCTTTGGACTTTTATATACTATCTCTATAGCATCAATATCTAAGGCGGTAGATATATACTCTGAGTACTCTTTAAAAGTCATATCAAAGATTTTTGAATTGTTTAACAATGTAAAATACTTAGATTTATGAAGCCATCCAAAGAATGACTGGTGTTTATAGTCGCTTACACTATTTACCATACTAGCGGCTATAGGATTACGTTCAATATATTTAGCAACCACCCAAAAATGTGCATCATCATAAAGCGGAAATGATTTGTATCGCCCTTGCCATAAATGCCCTATTCTTTTATACTTTTTATTAAAATATTTTGCATATTTGTCATTTAAAAATTGAATTGCTTTTGAGAGATTATTTTGACTAGTTTCTAGCAATATGTGGTAATGATTTGTCATGAGACAATACGTATGCACTATGACTTCATAATCTTTAGTAAGTTTTAGTAATAGCCCTAAAAAGAAATCATAGTCAAAATCATCAAGAAAGATTTTTCGTCGCTCTACTCCACGATTTACAATATGGTATATTCCGGCTTCTGTAATTCTTTCTCTTCTTGGCATAATTCTCCCACAAGTCCTAAATATTTTGACCAGTATACTAAAAAAAGAATAATATTCAAGTTTATATTAATAAAAAGCATTGA
>NZ_JABIOQ010000001.1 GCF_018698455.1 Sulfurimonas sp.
AAAATTTATCGAAGGTATAATAACTAATTTATGTCATATACCCTATCACAACATAAGATTTACCTTAGTAACTAGAGAGTAAAGCTCTGGCTACTAAGGTAAAATATAAACTGGAATGTCCCCTATAAAATAGACAGACATGTCACATCTTGCTTTTACTGTTGCATTTAAAGACCTAATTTACTCCTTTTTATAATTAGATCACAATATAACATTATTTTAGTGAGTTAGGCACTAAGATAAATACTCTATAAGAATATAGATTAAATATATTTCATGGGGTGCATATGTCTAACTTAGATTAAGAGGGTAAACTACAAAAAGTGGAGATTCACTCACAGGGTTTTAATTTTTGATGCTGTTACTATTATACATATATCAAAAGAATTTGTAAATTTATATGATTATTTGTAGTAATAAAGTAGCTATAAGGCCCTAATATAGGGTTCTATGTGGTGGTGGAGAAGGAGAGATTCGAACTCTCGGTAGAATTGCTCCTACGTGCCCTTAGCAGGGGCATGGATTCGGCCACTCTCCCACTTCTCCATTTGAAGAACGTAATTATAGTAATAATTTCATAATACTTAGCTTAAAAAGTTAAAATATGTCATTATAAATATAAAAGAACAGGATAATTACGATTAAAGTTGTTCTAAAATCCTTTGTACTACATCAGCAGGATTTTTAGACTGATAAATAGGACGACCGACAACTATAAAGTCAACACGAGCTTCTTTTGCAAATGCAACGTCAGCTACTCTCTTTTGATCTCCAGCATCTTCACCAAATGGTCTTATGCCAGGAGTTAGAGTCATAAACTCTTTAGAAGTAATATCTTTGACTGAAGCTGATTCGTAAGCCGAGCATACAACACCATCAAGCCCACTGTCCATTGCATCTTTTGAAAACTGGTCAGCTTTGTCTGCAATACCTTTTTCATATACATCTTGAAATTCATCTTCACTAAACGATGTAAGAGCTGTTACAGCTAAAACTATAGGACGAGACTTATATGAGCTCAAACGCTCCATTACAGTCTGCATAGCTCTCTTACCTGCACTAGCATGAACATTAAACATATCAACACCGAGTCCCATTATTGATTCAGCAGAATCAGCCATAGTATTTGGAATATCATAAAGTTTTAGGTCTAAAAATATTTTAAAGTCAGGGTTGATTTGTTTGATAGCTTTGAGAAAATCTTCGCCATCACGTATGTACGTACGAAGCCCGACTTTTAGCCAGACATCGTGTTCTTTAATCTTCTCAATTAAAGCTAGATTTTCTTCTTGTGTAGATAAATCAAGTGCAACACATAATTCCATAATTTTCTCTCTATTTTTTAATTACAAAATTATAACATTTCTAATCTTTTAAAGACTAGCACTCAACCATTGATTCTATTTTAGCAACTATAGCTGGATCTTCAAGTGTTGATATATCTTGAGTAATCTCTTCACCCTTAGCAATAGCTCTTAGAATACGACGCATAATTTTACCTGAACGAGTTTTTGGTAAACCTGGTACAAAAACTATATGATCGCACATAGCTATGGTTCCAATCTCTTGTTTTATAATATTATTGATAGCTTTTACTTCCTCAGCTGTATCTGTAATATGATCATCGGACTTAAGTACAATGTATGCAAAGATACATTCACCTTTAAGACCATGTGGTTTTCCCACAACTGCAACCTCTGCCACATTTTCATCTTCATTTATAACTGCTTCAACTTCAGCAGTTCCCATACGGTGACCGGAGACATTTATAACATCATCTGTACGACCCGTAATCGTGATATATCCATCTTCGTCATATCTTGCACCGTCACCTGTAAAGTAAACAGCTTTACCATCTTTTTTAACATCACCAAAGTATGACTTAACATAGCGTTCTTTATCACCCCAAACGCTACGAATCTGTGCTGGCCAAGGTTTGCTGATACACATATAACCAGTCTCCCCTACTTCAGATTTCTCTCCAGTTATTGGGTCTAAAATCTCAGCAATTATCCCAGGAACAGGAAGTGTTGCACAACCAGGTTTAATAGGAGTAGCACCTGGAAGTGGTGAAATAACATGCCCACCAGTTTCAGTCTGCCAGTAAGTATCTACGATTGCACATTTAGAATTTCCAACTTCTTCATAGTACCATCCCCAGGCAGGAGGGTCTATCGGCTCACCTACAGTTCCAAGAACTTTTAGAGATGACAGGTCATATTTTTTAGGTTCATCTTCACCCATTTTATGTAAAACGCGAATAGCCGTAGGAGCTGTATAAAATTGATTAATTCTATGTTTCTCAACCATTGCCCAAGGACGTCCTGCATCTGGGTATGTAATAACACCTTCAAACATCAGTGTTGTCGCACCCATTGCAAGTGGTCCATAAACTATGTAAGTGTGACCTGTAATCCAACCAACATCTGCTGTACACCAAAAGGTATCGTTCTCTTTAACATCAAATACCCATTCCATAGTCATCTGAGCCCATAAAATATAACCAGCAGAATTGTGCTGAACACCTTTTGGTTTACCCGTAGAACCTGAAGTATAAAGTAAAAATAGTGGGTCTTCTGAGTCCATAACTTCAGCTTCACATTCAGAGGATTTGCTTTTAATAAGCTCGTGGTAAGAATAATCACGTCCCTCTTTCCAAGTTACATCTTCATTATTTCTCTCTACAACAAGAACTTTTTCAACCGGTGTGTCACCTTCTAATGCAGCATCAACAACAGGTTTTAACATATATGGTTTACTCTTACGAAATGCACCATCTGCAGTTATAACTACTTTTGCATCTGCATCTTCTATTCTATCTTTAAGAGCCGCAGAAGAGAAACCACCAAATACTATAGAATGGATAGCCCCTATTCTTGCACAAGCTAACATTGCATATGCAGCTTCTGGGATCATAGGCATATAGATAACAACTCTATCACCTTTTTTTACTCCAAAGTCTTCTTTTAAAAGATTTGCAAAACGATTTACATTTCTATACAGCTCAAGATAAGTAATAGTTTCAACATCACCTCTATCACCTTCAAAAATTATGGCAGCTTTGTTTTTTCGAGTATCTAAATGTCGGTCAATACACTGAGCAGATACATTAAGCTTACCGCCATCAAACCACTTTACAAATGGAGCTTCTGACTCATCTAAAACATTAGTAAATGGTTCAATCCAATCAAGCTTTTCTTTTGCAAAATCTCCCCAAAAACCTTCATAATCATTTATAGCTCGGTTTTGAAGAGCATTATACTCATCCATACTACCTATATTGGCACTTTTTGAAAACTCTGGATTTGGTTGAAAGATTTGTTTTTCTGACATTGTGGATGTCCTTATTGTTTTAATTAATTAAGAAAATTATATCAAGAGAAAATTATTCTCTCCTTCGAGATATAATATATAATATTTAGTTAATGCTCAGTAGCACCTTCAGCGCCTATTCCTGTCTGACTTCTAATAAACTGAGCTTCAAAAGCTTCGCGCTCTTTTTGTGCAGACTGACTATTATCAGTTATAGAAATGAGATAAATAGAGATAAAGGCAACACTTACCGAAAAGAGTGCTGGATACTTATATGGAAAAATTGCTTCTGCATTTGCTAAAATATCTACCCATACAATAGGGCCAACTACCACCAGAACAACCGCCGTTGCAAGTCCTAAAGAACCTCCAACAACAGCACCTCTTGTTGTAAGATTTTTCCAGTACATAGAAAGAATAAGTACAGGAAAATTAGCAGAGGCTGCAATAGCAAACGCAAGTCCAACAACAAATGCAATGTTTTGCGTTTCAAACATAATCCCCATAATAATAGCTACTATACCAAGTACAACTGTCGCTATCTTAGATACTTGCATCTCTTTGTGATGATCAGCATCACCATCTTTTATAACTGAAGCATAGAGGTCATGACTAATTGCCGACGCACCTGCAAGTGTAAGCCCTGAAACTACAGCAAGTATAGTAGCAAATGCGACTGCAGAGATAAAGCCAAGAAAAAGATTTCCACCTACTGCGTGCGAAAGATGGATTGCTGCCATATTATTTCCACCAAGGATTGGACTTCCTCCATTTATCGCTTGTTTTGCCACATCTAAATACTCTGGATTTTGATATACCATTACAATAGCACCAAAACCGATTATGAATGTAAGCATATAGAAGTAACCTATGAAACCTGTCGCATAAAAAACTGATTTTCTAGCTTCCTTTGCATCACTAACTGTAAAAAAACGCATAAGTATGTGTGGTAAACCAGCTGTACCAAACATAAGTGCTACTGCAAGAGAAATAGCAGATATAGGGTCACTTACAAGTCCTCCTGGACTCATAATTTCTATACCTTTTAGTTCTACCGCATGAGAAAAGAGTGATTCAAAGCTAAAATCATAGTAACTCATAACAGCTAATGCCATAAAGGTAGCACCCAACAGAAGCAAAAATGCCTTAATAATTTGCACCCATGTGGTGGCAAGCATTCCCCCAAATGTAACATATAAAATCATGAGTACACCAACTAAAATAACAGCTATCTCATACTCAAGTCCAAAAAGAAGTTGAATAAGCTTTCCGCTTCCAACCATCTGTGCAATAAGGTAAAGAATAACTGTAGCGATAGAACCAAATGCAGAGAGAATACGAATCGGTGTTTGGCGAAGTCTGTATGATGCAACATCTGCAAACGAGTACTTACCTAAGTTACGAAGAGGCTCAGCAATCATAAATAAAATAATAGGCCAACCCACTAAAAACCCTATGGAGTAGATGAGTCCATCATACCCTTTTAGATACACAAGTCCAGAGATACCTAAAAATGAAGCAGCAGACATATAGTCACCAGCTATAGCCATACCATTTTGAAGGCCTGTAATACCTCCACCTGCCGTGTAAAAATCTTTGGGACTTTTTGTGCGTTTTGCTGCCCAGTAAGTTATGCCAAGTGTAGCCCCAACAAAGATGACAAACATCGCAATTGCCGAAATATTTAGAGATTGCTTAGTTATCTCTCCTTCAATAGTTCCAGATGCAAATACCACTACCGACCCTAGAATTAAAAATAAAAATGATCTTGTTATATTCATATTAGTCTTCTTTTATTGTGTTTTTAATTTTATTTGTCAAATCATCAAACTCATGATTTGCTCGTCGAGTATATATTCCTGTAAGGATAAATGCCAAGACAATAACAGAAATTCCAATAGGAATTCCTATACTTGTTACTCCGTCTGAAAATAAGGGAGTAGCTAATAGAGTTGGATTAAATGCTATTGTTAATATAAAACTAAAATAGACAACGAGTATCAAAATAGATAATTTTATTGCAAAACTGCTTCTTGTTTTTACAAGTTTTTGATAATCAGGATTTAACTTAATTTTTTCAACGAGTTCTTTATTCATGTTCTATCCTTAAAAAGTGTAGTTAGCAATGACTCTGTATTCATCCCAACCTTTATCACCTGTAGCTGTTTCATAATACTTTCGTGGAAAGTTTCCACGAAGATGTAATGATAAGTTATCTACAGAAACAGGAGAGTACTTAATATGAAAACCGTGTTCTGTTGCCGTTCGAGCAATCCCGTAACCACTATGTTCATGCATCTCAAATGCTATATAATATATACTAGTAGATAAATTAGCACCTAGATCTTTAAAATTATAAGAAGCTGCAACTTTACTCGTTTTTGTACCTGCAATAAATTGATGACGAGTAACCATTCCGTGAGTATAAGATGGATTACCACCCCATGGTGTTATGATTGCATTTGCAGTTCCAATTTTGCCACCGGCTAAATCACCTGCACTATTCTCAGTTGTTTGAGAGTATGCTATATGAGCATTAAAGTTTTCCACTTTAGCACCAAACATCACTCCTCCATATAATCCATTTACGTCTCCAACTAAATTATCACCAACACCATTTTCACTTATGATTTGTCCAGATACATAAGGATGTACTTTATCACTTAATAAACAAGTCCAAGAGTAGTCTACTTGTCCATACACTATATTTACCATATCGTATGCATAATAATCCCAAAGTTGTGCTTTAAAGGCCCCATCTTTATAAGTAGCTGAAGCGACTGAAACACCTGCTGTATCTTGACCTATTGCATAGCCACCCATATTTAAAAATTTTCCAGTCTGATTTTTAGTATCTACTGCCGAGTAACCTGAAGTAACTGCAAGAAGTGAGTTCTCATTATCTTGTGCAGGGTTATATACACCACCAAATGTACCTTGAGCAAAACCATTTATATGCCCAACTACTAAAGTTGTATTTGGAATATCTTTATTTACTACTAAATATGCATTAAATAGGTTGTGTATCATTCTAACATCATCAGAACCAGCCATTGGAGTGTTGAGTTTTTGGCGACCACCTTTAAAGGTAGTTTTTTCATACTTATATTTTATATATGCTTCACCAAGCATTGAGTATGACTCATTGTTTATTCCAAAAAGTGTTGGGTCTTTATCTGTATAGTTTAATACTGGAATCTCATTTGTTGTGTAAAATGCACTTGCAAAACTCAGACCTTTATAGTCTGCTGTTTCAAACTTTAAGTGTCCACCAAGGGCAGTTGCATTACGATGAGTATCTACTCCCGAAGAACCTTGATATTGTCTATCTATATAAAATGCACGAATCTCACCGCTTGCTTTACCCTTACTAAACATACTACTTAAATCATCTGCCCCACTCAATGATATGGAACTAATGAAGGTCATTACACCCATTGCTATATTTCTTTTCATTTTTTTTTCCTAGATTGAATTATATTTTGTTTTAAACTTACTTTAAAGAGATGTAATCATCAATAGCTATAAAAACATCTTCAGTAACTTCAAGATACATATCTAAAAGCGATAGTGGGAATCCAAAGGATTCTAACTTCACGAAATCTTTATATGTCACCAACAAAGAATCACAATCATCCCTTTTAAAAATATCTTCAATTTCACTTTTAATAAATGTATGATGATCTTCAAAGTAGTTTTTACTGACTACTTCTGGTAAGTACTCATCTAAACGTGCTGGTCGAGCAATAGCTGTTACAAGAGACATTTTACTAGTGTCGTCTTTGAGATTCACTATACGTTTGCAGTCAATGCCATCTCTTAAAATCACACACTCTTTTGATTTCCACAATCTTTCTCTAAATGGTCCAGCAGGTAAACAAAAATTATTTTCACTATTTACTTCTATAAGTAAATCTAGTTTTTTTATAGAGTGCTTTGAGTATCCATCGTCTAAGAATACTATCTCTGCACCCATCTCTTTGGCTCGTCGTATAGCTATTTTTCTATCTTCACTTACTATGACTATGGCATTTTTAACTAATTTAGCATATATCATAGCTTCATCGCCGCTGGTTTTCACATCACAAAGTATATTGTCAAAGTCTTTGACGATATGCAAGCCTTTAGACTCACGACCATAGCCACGTAAAATTATTGCTGCATTTTCATACTTTAAAGATAAAGCCGTTACAAGTGGTGTTTTTCCACTTCCTCCGACATTTAAATTTCCAACACTTATAATTTTTATGCCGAAGTCTTCTTCTGTTTGAATTTTAAAACGAAGAAACATCATAATGCAATATAAAAAACTAATAGGGGATAATATAGATGAAACTATTTTCTGAAAAAGGTTTGGATTGTAGAAATATTCTTCAACCCAAAATACGAAAGACTTTTTCAAGAGAATTTATACTCTTGTTTTTGCTATTTTTTTGATCTTATCAACAACTGTTTTAACATCTGAATCACTCATACTCGAGTAAATTGGAAGTGATAAAACTTGTTGATATGCACGAAGTGCAACTGGAAAATCATTAACACGTAAAGAGTATTTAGCCTTATAATATGTAAGTAAATGTATTGGTATATAATGTAAGCCTGTTCCAATCCCATTTTTATTTAATTCTACAGCAAATGAATCTCTATTTTTATCAACTTTAATAACATATAAAGAAAAAGGATTCTCATCTCTAAAAAGTTGTGGCACTGTAATGTGATCAATATTTTCTAGAGCTTTAGTATAAATCGCGGCTATCGCTTGTTGTCTTGAAATTTTATTATCTTGTTCAGCCACAATCGCTCTTATGTAAGCTGCGTTTAACTCACTCATAGAGTAATCATTTCCAATATCTACAACATTATAAATATATTCCAGAGCATTTTCATCACGTACTATTGCATGGTTTGCTAAGAGTCTTGCCCTATCAATAATCTCTTCGTTATTTGTTACCAGCATACCACCAGTACAGATATTTTTCTTCATATATGGGGAAAAGTTAAAACAGACTATGTCTGCGCCATTAGAACCTATCTTTTCACCATTATATGTAGCTCCTAATGCATCACATGCATCTTCTACAATTTTCACCTTATAGATTTTTGCCATATTATATACTCTGTCTAAATCAACACTTAAACCACCTAAATGTGTAATGATAACTGCTTTAAGTTTTTTTGACTTATTGTCTTCGAGATATGCTTCTAGTTTATCAAGGTCAATGTTATAACTTGCTTCATCAATGTCAATAAAAACTGGTTCTGCATCAAAATGACGTACAACTTCAGGAACATTAGGATGTGCATTTACACAACATACAACCTTATCTCCGCGTTTTAAGTCAAGTGCAAGCATTGCAAGATGCAATGCCGAAGTACCATGAGAAGTTGCAAGAGCATACTCTGATCCTGTATACTCAGCAAAGTCTACTTCTAATTGTTCTACTTGGTTTACCTCTTCGCCATCAAGTGCATCACTTACATTTGAGTGTGCATCTCGGCTACTTTCGTACTTATTAAATGGTATTTTCATAATATTTCCTTTATAAAGTTATATCTCTTGGATAATTAAAATCATGGTTTAGTGTCCTTGATGTTAATTTTGCGATCACTGGCATTTTACGCTTAAAGTGATTTCTAAAAATTCTTTTTATTATCATGTCTAGCATATTTGCATCAACACCTATTTTAACTATTTCATCACGAGTATGTCTATCTTCTACATAAAGCTTCATCGCTTTATCTAACTGGGCATATGTATAGCCCAAATCATCTTCATCACTTTGTCCATCCCATAAATCAGCAGATGGTGGTTTAGAGATAATACACTGACTGACATTTAAATACTCTGCAAGTTCAAAGACCTCACTTTTATACAAATCTCCAATGGGATTTATAGCAGAAGAAAGATCTCCATATAAAGTACCATAACCAAGCATAAGTTCACTTTTATTACTTGTTCCTAGAACTAAAGCATTTTCACGAGCAGAAATATCAAAGAGAGTAGACATTCTCATTCGAGACGAAAAATTTCCTTTTCTAAGATTATCTAACTTCGGATTCATATCTTCATAGGCTTTTAACAAAGGCTCTATTGAAGCTGTTTCTATATTTAATGAAAAGTCTTTACATAATGTATCTGCATCATCCAATGAACTCTGAGAAGAATAATGTGAAGGCATTTTAACACAAAGTAAATCATTTCCAAATACCTTATGTGCCAAAACTGCAACTACTGCAGAGTCAAGTCCACCACTCAAACCAAGTACAACTTTTTTGATACCTGTTTTCTTTACTTCATCATTTAAAAAATGCTGTAAATAATTTGAAATTTGTGAATATTTATTCATACTATTGTCTTTAACCTTTAAAAAATATTAAATTTTCTTATTATAACTAAGTTTTGTTACAAATAATCATTTAAGCTAATAAGCAATACTATATCAATAATAAATGAAATTTCTGGAGCTTATTATGCCACTAAAAATCATTATTTTCATTTACTTTCATTTTGCGACAATGATACTAGCAAATGACACTATAGGAAAAGAACTTTTTGCAGAGGCAAATTGTATGGCATGTCATATTGAGGATGATTTTTCCAAGAGAAAAGACAAATCAAAGAACTTTGTAAAACTCCACAATTCAGTAACGGCATGTGCATTTGGAAATGATGTAGGTTGGTTTGATGATGAAGCCTTAGATGTATCAAAATATTTAAACAAAAAGTATTATAACTTTAAAGAGAAAGATTAAAACTTCTCCCATTATAGTCAGATTTATTGACATTAATCAACTTAACAGTTATACTATTCCCTAATACTGCTTTAATGGATAATAGATTATATGAAAAACACTCGAAAAAAAATTCTAATTGTTGATGACAGCAAAGTTGTGCGAAGTATGGTTAAAAAAGCCCTTGATGAATGTCAAGAAATTGATGCAGATCTCATTTTTACAGAGTCTTATGCTCAAACACAAGAGATTGTACAAAAACACAGATTTCACATTGCAATTTTAGATGTCACACTTCCGGATGCTCAAAATGGAGAGGTCATTGACCTCTTAACTGAACAAGATGTGCCAGTAGTTGTTTTAACGGGAGGCATAAGTAATGCCAGTAAAAATATAATCCTCAAAAAAAATATTATGGAATATATTACTAAAAGTAACCCTCAGAGTCTTGACTACATTGTTACTATCGCGAAACGTATTCTTAAAAATTATGATGCACATGTATTAATTATCGATGCTTCTAAGTCTTTACGTTTATTAACAAAATTAAGTTTAGAAAAATTAAATCTTTGTGTACTAGAAGCAAAAAGTGCTAAAGAAGCGATAGAAATTCTACGAACTAGTGAACAATACATTCCTCTTGTAATTACTGATTATTCGCTGCCTGATATGGATGGTATGGAACTAACTATGGAACTTCGTCAAATCTATAGTAAAGATAAACTTTCTATTATAGCACTGAGTGGTAGTAACGATCCTATTATCGCCAGTAAATTCCTACGTCATGGAGCCAATGATTTTATAAAAAAACCCTATACACATGAAGAGTTTTCTCTTCGTATTAATGTGAATCTTGAACTAATTGATCTCTTTAGACAAAGCAAAGAAACAGCAAGTAAAGATTTTTTAACAGGATTATACAATCGTCGTTTTTTCTTTGAAAGTGGTATTCCAATTTTAGAAAAAACAAAACGTAAAAGTCTCTCCATTGCTGTTGCAACTATTGATATAGACTTCTTTAAAAAAATAAATGATACATATGGACATGATATTGGTGATGTTGCAATTAAAGAAGTCGCTAATATTCTAAAAAAACATTTGCGAAGTAGTGACCTAATTGCTAGATTTGGTGGAGAAGAGTTTTGTATACTCCTTGATGATATATCAGAAGAAAAAGCTTTAAATAAATTTGAAGATATCCGTGCCGCTTTTGAATCAAATATTTTATCTGTTTCAGGGGCAACTATCTCTTACACTGTTTCAATAGGATTATATTATGGTAACGCTTGTTCTCTTGAAGATATGCTAACTTTATCAGATAAAGCACTCTATGAAGCTAAAGAAACAGGTAGAAATAAAGTAATTATTCACAAAAAATCTTAAATATTATAATTTATACTTATTTATTAGCATAACATATAATATTTTAGCTAAACTTATTACCAAATTACATAAAAGACAGGAATTGAAATGATTAGATACAACGATATATCAATAAAAATAAAAATGTTACTATTGGAAGTAGTCCCTTTGATCGGACTAGTCTACTTCTCTAGTTCTCTCATTATACAGAGTTATGACGAGAAAATGAATATGCATGGTATTACTAAAATTGTTCACCTAACTACAAAAATGAGTTCATTGGTGCATGCTATACAGACTGAACGAAGTGTTACTACTGGTTTTCTTGCTACAAACGGGAAACAATTTACTCGAGCACTACATGTAGATAGGATGCATGTAAATGAAGAACTCCTTTCTTTTAAAGAATATGTAGACACATTAAATATGAATGACTATACAACAAAATTTCGTACGACAATAAAAGATACACTGAGTCAGCTAACTCAGCTTAATATAGTTCGTCCTGAAGTAACAAATAACAACATTAAGTTAAACGATATTATGCACTATTTCTCAAATATAAATGGTGCATTTTTAAGCTCTATCGCTGAAATAGCTAAAATGTCTACAGATGCAAAAATCTCTATGGAACTTAATGGATACAGTGCTTATGCTTTAGCAAAAGAAAGAGCTGCTGCTCAAGAAGCAGTACTTAATTTTGTGCTAATTAAAGATGCTTATCCAACCGGTGTGAAAGATCAGGTAATTTCCCTAAAAGCGCAAGAAGAAAGATATATGAACTCTTTTCTTAAAAGAACAGATGATTCTAATGTCCTTGTTTATCAACAAAAAGTTTTATCATCACATATAACTGATGCTGAAAAACTCTATGTTAAAGCTACTGAGAAAACAAAAAACTTTGGTGTTGATAGCGATGAATCCTTCAACATTCTTCAAGAAAAAATCAATATTTTAAAAGATATTGATGATCATATTATTAACTACCTTTTAACAGAAACTACAAATAAGATGGAAAAAGCTAACTCAAAATATTATACTTATCTAATTATAATGATAATTGTATTTTTAACCACATTGTTAATTCCTATTTATATAGCTAGAAGTATCACGTCTTCACTTCATAACTTTAAAATAGGACTTACCTCTTATTTTGCTTTTGTTCGCCGGGAACAAGACAACACTCAGCCGATAGATATCGACTCAAAAGATGAGTTCGGTCTTTTAGCCAAAATGGTAAATAGTAACCTTGAAAGTATTCAAGCTGAGCTAAATAATGACTCACTTTGCACAGATGAAGCTGTAAGTGTTTTAGCGCAAGCAGAATCGGGTTATATGAACCACAGAATATCTTCCAGAACGGAAAATCCACAAATTGGAACATTTATAGAGTCTATAAACAACTTAATGGATACATTTGAAGAACGTATTGGAAAAGATATCACTAAAGTTTTGGAAGAAATTTCAAACGGAAACCTTAAAGCAAGAATAGAAAATGAGTACGAAGGGCTTTTCTCAGAACTCAAAGAATCTACAAATAATATTGCTCAAACAATAGAAGATTTATTTAGTGAATCTGGAAAAGCTTTAAATAATATCGCTAAAGGTAATTTAGAAACTCGTATCACAGGTAATTACCATGGTGATTTTGAAATTGTAAAAACTTCTATCAATGACCTAGTTAAAAAACTCTCAGAGATTATTGAAGGCATAAATATTGGTTCAACTCAGATGCAACTCTCTTCATCAGAAGTAAATTCATCGAGTCAGTCTATTTCTCGTGGTGCAATTTCACAGGCATCTTCACTAGAAGAGACAACAGCTGCTATTGAAGAAATGAGTGGTGCAGTAAGTGAAACTTCAAAGAATGCAAACTTAACAAATAGTATAGCAGAGTCATCTGCTGCACTATCAATAAAGGGTGCAGATGCTGTTGAAAAAACAGTGAATGCGATGCAGACGATAGCAACACGTATACAAGTTATAGAAGACATAGCCTACCAAACAAACCTTCTTGCACTAAATGCTGCTATTGAAGCAGCTCGTGCTGGTCAACATGGAAAAGGCTTTGCTGTTGTTGCGGCAGAAGTTCGTAAGTTAGCTAAACGCTCACAAATAGCAGCGACACAGATTAGTAAAATCACTAAGGAGAGTGTTATAGTCTCTGTTGAAGCAGGTGATATGATTAAAAGTGTAGTCCCTAAAATAGAAGAGACAGCAAAACTTATAAAACAGATTGCTACTGCGGCTAAAGAACAAGACATTGGAATTGGACAGATTAATCAAGCTATGAATGAACTTGATAAAATAACACAAATTAATGCCACATCTTCACAAGAACTTTTAACTGCATCTGAACAACTTAGTATTCAAGCAAGTGAACAAAATGATCAAATGAGCTTTTTTACACTTTCAAGTACAGCGAATACACATCAAAAGCCACTTAAATTAGCGAATCAAATGAACACGAAAAGTTTAAACACAACTACAGATAAATTAATTTCTGCCGAAGAAAGTGATATTGATCTTCGTGAATTTGATATATTTGATTAAATAAAAAAGGAATAATATGAAACTATTAGTAGTCGATGATGCAAAATTAATACACTTTATGGTGAAAAAAATTTTGAAAGAAGCTGGAATTGATGGTATAGAAATTCAAGATGCCTTTGATGGAAATCAGGCTGCAGATATTGCTAAAGAATTTAAACCAGACTTAGTTTTACTTGATGTTGTAATGCCAGAAAAAGATGGAATTGAAGCTCTTAGAAGCATAAAAGAAGATAACCCTGATGTAAAAGTAATCATGTTAAGTTCAATGGGGACAAGTCAAAAAGTTTCTGAGGCATTGAAACTTGGTGCAAACGCTTTTATTCAAAAACCTTTTGATGAAGAAGAACTTTGTGCTCTTTTTAGAAAGGAAATGTAATGGGAATTAAATTTTTTGGGCATCACCTACTTGATGAGGGAAAATTAACTGCAGAACAACTTTCAGAGGCTGTAGATTATCAGAATTCTAAAAATCTTTCTCTTGGTCAAATTGCAGTCAGAGAAAAATTACTCACTGCAAAGGAAGCGGAACTGATTAACAATAAACAGCAAACTCTAGATAAACCTTTTGGAGAAATAGCAATATCACTTGGCTTACTATCAGAAATAGATACTGATGAGATCTTAGAAACACAAAAGCAGGAAAAAGTATACTTTGGAGAAGTACTTATTCTTAAAGGATTTATGAGCGAAGAACTAATGAATAAAGAGCTCAATAAATTTAATCAAGAACAAGAAGAAGAAAGTATAGAACTTAATGAAGATGTAGATGATATTGATCAAGATGCTGTTATAAAAAACACTATTATTGTTTTAAAAACACTTTATACTCGTGTAATACATGACCATATTAAACTAGTCGCTATTAATGATAAGTATAAAGAAAGAAGTGGTCTAATAGCTCTTCAAAAAATGAGAGGTAATCTTAATTTAGACTTTGCAATACAGACGGAAGACTCTCTTTCCTTTGCTATATCTAAAGAGTTACTCAGAACTGAATTTCATGAAATTGATGATATCGTTCAAGATATTATATGTGAATTTGCAAATATAGTTCTTGGAAATATCGCTGTTAAGTTTAATGAGTGGAGTGTAGATGTAGACCTAACTCCCCCCTCTATAATCCCTGAAGAAATATTTCATATGCAAGAATACAACACTTTTGACTTTACTACAACACATGGAAATTTAACACTTTATCTAAAAATATAAGCTATTAATATTTATTAATAGCTTTAATTATCTCATAAATGGAGAGTTCTTCCTTAGCACTCCCCATATCCCATGCAATTTTTGCCATTCCATATACAACTGATGTTTGTTTATTCTGAACATAAGTATTTGCTCCGCTATCAAGCATATTTTTTAATCCTTTTGCCCCATCATTTCCCATGCCTGTTAGTAAAAAACCTATGGCATTAGTTCTAGCGGACTTTGAAATTGAATTAAAAAACACATTAATACTTGGACGATGCGAATTTACTTTTGGAAAATATTTAAGCCTTATGAAGTACTTACGATCCCTTTTCTCAACCTCTAAGTGAACACCACCAGGAGCTATATATATAGTTCCCATCATGACTATGTCACCATCTTCTGCCTCTTTAACAAGACTGTTTTCACAAAGTTCATTTAATCGTTTTGCTAATGAAGATGAGAAACTTCTAGGGATATGTTGGACAACAACAATAGCTTGGTGGTTCAAATCTAGATGAGTAAATATTTCTTCTAAGACCTGCACCCCTCCCGTTGATGATCCAATAGCAATAATTTTAGCAGCTTGTATTTGGGAATTATTATTATTTTTTTTTATTACATTATTTTCAACGAATACTTCATCTCTATAGTTATTATTTGCATTGACTGCAACTCTTATCTTGGCAATTAATTCTTCTTTATAAGTAATAAAAAGTTTATTAACATTACTTTTTGGCTTTTCAATTATATCGATAGCACCTAATCTAAGAGACTCAATAAGTTTATTGGAACCTGCACCCACAAGTGTAGAACATATAATTACAGGAGTCGGTCTTTGACTATTAATTTTTTTCAAAAATGTTAAGCCATCCATTTTAGGCATTTCAATATCCAATATAAAAAGGTCAGGTAAACCTACTTCGCTAAACTTTTTTATTGCATCTATTGGATTTTCCGCTTCACCCAAAAGAACAATATCATCCATTTGCTCTATTAAATTTTTAAAACCGTTTCTGACAGTAAGCGAATCGTCTATTACAAACACTTTAGTCATTAAAAAACAAGACCTCACTTCCATCGTCTGCATCAGTACTATCTACATCCAATAAGTACGCCGATTTTAAGAAATTAATAGAATTATATAGGGAATCTTGAAAAAGATATACATCACTAAAAATTCTACTTATAAAATACTGATTTATATAAACATTTATATCAGATACAATATCGTAAAGGTACGACATTGTATCTTTATTTTTTACTAGTTCATCAGTATTAATAGTACTTAATAGATCAGTAAATTCCATGAAAGTTGGTGCAACTTGCTGTGTATACCGTGAAGATAAAAAAACATCATGAACTTCTGTAATATTATCTGAGAGAAAATTCTTTTTCTCCTCTGAAAAATTACAATTTAAAATATCTTTACGAATATTTTCTAAATCTTGCGATAAAAACATAACATCGCCCTCATAAGTATCTAAAAATTCTTCTGTTATTAATTTATCTGACATAAGTTATCCTTTTTAGCAGAACGTATTTCATGAAATACGTTTAAAAATTGATGGATGAATTTGCTCTAAACAAGCTAGATCCAAACTATTTAAGTTCTCCGTTTGACTTATAATAAGTAAGCTTCCTATCCTCATATTTCCCATGATAGATTTTAGTACCTTTTGTCTTGTTTGTGTATTAAAGTAAATAAGAACATTACGTAAAAATACAATATCAAAAACACCTAAATCACTATTTGTTTCCATTAAGTTTGATATTTGAAACTTAACATTTTTTGCAAATTCTTTCGTAATTAGGAACTTGCCTTCGAACTTTCCTTTACCTTTGAGACAGTACTTTAACTTAAACTCTGAAGGAATTTTCTCTGCCCAAGAAATATTATAAAGTCTCATACGAGCTTTTTTTATAACATCTGTATTTATATCTGTTCCTATGATTTCCCATTTATTTGGTGGAAGTATATTATCGCACACCATTGCAATAGAATATGCTTCGACACCAACTGAAGATGCAGCACTCCAAATTCTAAGCTTACTTTCCATACCATACTCTTGCACATACTCTTTTAAGAATCTAAAGTGTTCTTCTTCTCTGAAAAAATAAGTCTCATTCGTAGTAATAATATCTAACATCTGAGTTTTTTCACTAGAGTCAGCCATGCATATATTATAATACTCCTCAAAGCATTCAGTATTATGATAAAGCATTCTTTTATAAAAACGAGACTCAATAAGCGACATTTTAGTCTCATTGAGTGTTATGCCAATCTCATTATAAATGAGTTCTTGAAACTTTTGATATTCTGTGCTACTTATCTTTCTCGTACTCATCTTGTTAGCTCTTGAATTATAATATTTCCTAAATTCACTGTATCCATCTTACTCACAATACCGTTTCCTCCAGCTTCCATCACTTCCCTTTCCATAGATTCATTAGACATATTCGTATGCACCATAATGGGAATATTCTTGTGTATAGGGAATTTACGAATATTACATATTACTTCTTGTCCACCCATTTGAGGCATCTCAAGATCAGTAATAAATAGATCTACTTTTTCATTAGGATGAGACTTTAAATACTTTATTAATTCTGCTCCATCAATAAATATCCTATATGATATACAAAGACTTTTAAATAATTTTTCAATTAAATTACGAACACAACGACTATCATCAGCAAAATATACTACTTTATCTTGTATATTTTTAATATCTAGTGCATTGAAATTGTATGTTACATCATCTTTTATAGTATTAAAAACATCTAAAAGCATTTGGTCACCATCATAAATAGTACAAATCCTTTCTTCCATTTCTATTATTACCTTCGCAATAAATGTAGATTTATAATTATTTGTAGAGTTTTCTGTCATATCACTAGAATCTATAATATTTATAGTCGACACTTCTTTAACAATAATTCCTAACTTATGCCCTCCATAATTCGTAAGTATTATAAGTTGATATTCACTATCATCAAGACGCTCATTCCCGTACCAATCATCAAAGTAAATCAATGTAGTCATTTCATCTCGAAGATTAGCAGTTCCACAAACTACATTCGATTCATCATTATTTGTTGCGATTTCAATTTCTTTATTAAAGACTACTACTTCTTCAATATTGACTACATTCATTGCATACCATTCAAAGTTAGAGCCATTAAACACTAAATACTGATTTAAATCATTTGAGTCCGTGGATACAAGCTTAAAGAGGTCAAGCTCATACTCTTCATTCTCTTCTTCACTTTCAAAAAACTCATCCTCTAATATACTTTGATTCATTTGCTAGCTCTTTTTTGAGATATTTCTTTAATATTTAAAACTTCATCACAATCTAAAATTACAATATGTGTGTTATTATAGCTCGCCATATTTTTAACGAATCTTCGCTCAATTTTTACACCAAAATTTATTGACTCTTTAAGATTACTTTCTTCAACACTTGTTACTTCATGTACTTCATCAATGATAAGAGCGATATTATTAGTAATCACTAAAGATGTTTTATAGTTTAATTTTGTTTCACCTAATCCGAAACGTTCACGTAAATCTAAAACTGTAATAATTTTCCCTCTAACATTAGTAACCCCTTTAATATAAGGAAGCATTAGTGGAACTTTAGTTATGGCTTGATACTCTATCATCTCACTTATATTATTTACATCAATTGCGTATATATCTCCAGCTAATATAAAAAATAAATACTGCTGAGAATCACCAATTACTAAGAGATCATCATCCATATCATCAAGATTCATCTCTGTATCTAAGTCTAACTCCATGTTGCTATCCTTCATTTCGTAACTCAATCAATCTTGCTACATCAAAGATAAGAGCTATCTCGCCACTACCAAGTACAGAAGCACCACTAATACCAGATAATTGATCAAAAACTATGCCTAACGACTTTATAACTGTCTGATGTTCACCTAATAACTCATCCACTAAGAGACCTACTATTTTCTTTCCAAAGTATACAATAACGATATTCTGTCTTTCTGTAATACTTTTATTTTCGCCTAAAAGAAGTCGTATATCTAAAAGAGGAAGTACTTCACCTCGAACATTAATAAACTCATTACCATTTAAGCTTTCCTGCTCTATTGTTGTAAGTTCAATACATTCTTTAATATTTTCTAAAGGTATAATGTACTTTGTGTCACCTACTTGAAGCAAAAAACCGTCAATAACTGCTAAGGTCAATGGTAATCGTATAGTGATTTTACTACCTTGGCCAATAGTTGATTCTATTTCTACACTGCCCCGTAAATCCTCAATATTTCTTTTTACAACATCCATGCCAACACCACGTCCAGATATAGCTGAAACTGTTTCTGCAGTAGATAAACCAGCTGAAAAAATCAACTTATATATCTCTGAATCGCTAAGGTTATTGTTCTTTTTAACTGATCCATTTTCAATAGCCTTAGCCAGAATCCTATCTCTATCTAATCCCTTGCCATTATCTTCAATCTCAATGACAATTGTACCGGAGTCTTGATATGCTCTTAAGTCTACTCTACCCTGAGCAGGTTTTCCACAAGCTACTCTATCTTCTGGAAGTTCAACACCATGGTCTATTGAATTTCGTAACATATGGAGTAAAGGGTCTGAAATACGTTCAACAACTGTTTTATCAAGTTCCGTGTCTTCACCACTGATAACAAAGTCTACATCTTTACCAATCTTTTTAGCGGTATCACTTACGATTCTACGAAACTTATTAAAAGAGTCTCCTACTTTCACCATTCTCATATCCATGATTCCATCACTAACAAACTCTAAAAGCTGTTTCATATGAATTACAGTTTCCCCAATTTCAGAACCTTCATCATCTATTAGAGTTAATATTCTAGAATTAGTTATGGATATCTCACTCATATAGTTTATAAGTATATCAATCTTAGAAGAATCAACTCTCAGAGAAGAAACTGCTTTTTTCTTTGGTTCACTACTTTCTTCTTTTTTATTGAGAACTATCTCTTCTTCTTCTTTTTGATTGAGAACTATCTCTTCTTCTTCTTCTTTTTGATTGAGAACTATCTCTTCTTCTTCTTCTTTTTGATTGAGAACTATCTCTTCTTCTTCTTCTTCTTTTTGATTAAGAACTATCTCTTCTTCTTTTTGATTAAGAACTATCTCTTCTTCTTTTTGATTGAGAACTATCTCTTCTTTTTCCTCTACAGTAGGAATTATCAACTCTGGTTCTATTAAAGTATCTTCATCTATAAATTTTGCATTTATAAGTTCATTCTTGAGTTCAGGTTCCTTACGTATAGAGACAAGAGTATTATATTCATCGCTATCATCACATAAAAAAATGTATAAATCTACATCTTCTTGAATAAATTCAAAAATATCTTCAACCTCAGACTTACTTAAATCTGCCAAAAGACATACTTCGAAGCCAATATAAGGATGAAGAGGATTGATATCCTCTATACTAGGAATGTTATAAATTATGGGTTGGATTTTTAAAACTTTTCCAACCTTATTAAAAAATTTAAAAACAGAGTTTATACTCATACCGGTAGTGAAAAAATCTTTGTGAAATCTAATAGATATATGCCATTTAGCTGCTTCTATCACTATAGTACTTGGAATATCTTCGATATTTTCTTCTTTTATCTGAGCTCTAGGAAGGTATCCTTCTAGACGTTGAATTAAATTATGGCCAACTTCTTTTTGGGCAGCACTTAACTCTTTGTCCTCAGTAAGAAGATTAATTAATACCTCCATGTGATCTTTGCATAAAAGAAATAAAGAGATCATCTCCTCACAAACTCCTACATCACCTTGACGGATACTATCAAAAAGGTTTTCACCGGTATGGGCAAATGTCACAATATCATCAAAACCAAACATTCCTGCACTGCCTTTGATTGTATGTACAGCTCTAAAGATTGTTCCTATTGTGCTTTCACTCGCACCATTACTTTGCATATCAACAAGAGCATCTTCCATCATCTGAAGTTGATCATCACAATCTTCTAAAAATATTTCTAATTCTTCAGTCATACGTCTAATCCTAAAGCAATCTGAGTATTGGATATCTTAATCTGTTGTAATACAGTGTCCTTTACATTTATCAATTTAATTGTTTTTTGTGAAGCTTTAACAGTACTGACCATGGAAAGAAGTAATTGAATACCGACGATATCTATTTTATCTATTTTTGCCATATCTAATAAAATATTTTCCTGTTCTTTTAAGGCTAGAATAAAAATATCTTGTAGTGTTTCAACTTCATATATTGTTAGTGCAGTTAAATTATCTAAAATCATTAGCTATCCAAGTATCTTGCTTAACACTAATAGAAACTTATCTTTATTAAAAGGTTTAACTAACCATGCTTTAACACCAAGTTCTTTTGCTTCATTTTGTAGTTCCATTTTTGTCTCAGTTGTAAGCATTACAATAGGAATAAAACGATATTTATCATTTTTTCTAACTCTACGAACCATTTCCATACCAGACATAATTGGCATATTTATATCTGAAAATATAAAATCTATCTCGTGCTGTTCTAGAACATTTAATCCTTCTTGTCCATTTGAAGCTAAAACAGCTTCAAATCCAGCTTCTTTAAGTGCTTTCGCAGCCACATGTCTTATTAAACTTGCATCATCTACTACCAATATTTTTTTTGACATATTTTCTCACTATTATAATTTCTTTAAATACTTAGCTATTCTATAGTAAGTGTTCTAAAATAAAGATAAATTCAATCAATCTATACAGATACTTTGAATTTTTTAAGAATTTCAAAAGCATCTGTAAGAATTTGAAATTTTTTTGTACTAGTTGTTTCATGGAGTGTAGAGATATCAGGATGAAATGTTTTCGCGAGTTTTTTATAGTTTTTCTTTATATCACGAAGAGAATCTTCACTCTTAACATTTAGTATACGACATGCCTTTTCTAATTCATCTATTTTACTCATTTTAAAAAAATAATTAAATGCATTAGCATCATATTGAAACTTCACATTTACTCCACCTAGTTGTGTTTTACTAAAAAATATTTTAAGAAGTTCTTTCTTTTTTGATTCACTTACATTTACATCATATAAATTAAAATTTTCACTTATGAGAGTTATAACTCCCCGAAAGTGTTTATGCAAATATAAGTCACACGTGGCATTCCTTTCATTTAAACCAAGTTGGCACACAGAGTTTTCATAGAATGTTGCAGAAATTGTTATGATATTTTCTTGTGGAAGCAAATAAAGATGTATAGGATTTTCTAGTCGTTTAGTGAGCTCATATTTCAATTTTTTAGATACATTTGACGAATTTTTCTTGTAGTATGAGTAAAGCCATTTCATCAAAAGTATACGTTTATTCCTATTATTAGCAGCTGAGACAGGAATATATAAAACATTTTTTTTGACATAAGTTGCATTGAAATTTACTTCTATATATTCTAAAAGCTCCCCATAATCTTCCTGGGAGTCCTTTACTTTAAAGATAGTATGTTCAGGGCCTAATAATACTTGCATACCTATCCTATAAATTATATATATATATAAAAAGTATAGCAAGTTGTATACCAAAAAAAGATAAACTGTCATAAACTATAAGAGAGTCTATCTTGCAAAACCCATTCGAATCAGGACATATTAAAAATTATGTTCTTTTATATGCTAGTGTTGTTCTTATTATGATACTTTTTTTTATTGCAACTTCACTTTTTCATGAAGCCCAAGATGTAGAAAAAAAAGTATTTAATACTGAGCTAAAAAAGAGTGAAGAGAGTAAGGATATAAAACTAGAAAAGAAATTTACCCTTGAGTTTAAGTTGATGGAGAGTAGTTACTAACTACTCTTTAGTAATAATATAAAGCTGCTCGTGGCGAAGCTTTTTGAGTATACCCATAACACTTACAAAGTCTTGAAAACGCGACTCCTTGTCGCTTCTAAGTACAACTGTCTGTGTTTTTTCTATTGAAGATAGTTTTTCTTCTAAAACAGCTAAACTAACATTCTCTTTTTCAAAGAAAAGCTCACCTTTCGCGTTTACATAAATTGTAACCTCTTTCTTAAGCTCTTTTTTATCTACTGATGAAGAATTTGGTAAGTCTACGGGAATAACACCCTGCTTTATAAATGTAGCAGTTGTTAAAACCATAACAAGAAGAACAAGCATAATGTCAATAAATGGAATGACATTTATCTCATCAAACCTCTTTGGGGGTTTTTTACACTTTGACATTATTTATTTTCATCTCTCGAGTTACATCATACTTAGTGAGAAGTCTTTCAACTTTTCTTAGTGCAATTGTATATGACATAATAGCTGGCATGGCTACTATAAGACCCATTGCGGTAGCTTTAAGAGCGAGTGCTAGACCGACCATAATCTGCTTAGCATCTACAGCACCAGCATCACCCATAGAATAAAACGTTATCATAATTCCAGCAACGGTACCAAGTAAACCAACATAGGGTGCATTTGATGCTATCGCACTTATAACACCTATATTATCAGTAAGTTCAAGCTCTAAATTGTCTCTATACTCATAATCATCGACATTGACACTTTTATAAAACATCATACGCTCGATGAATAGCCAAAGTGTTACTATACTCATCAACACTAATATTCCCATCACTCCATAATCAAGTAAGTTTTCTGCATATGCTAGTATGTTTGTCTCGTTCATTTATACATCCTATATTTTATTAAATTTTAATTCTACTGTTGTTCCAAGCTTGGGCTGGGACTTAAAATGGAGTTCAACACCATTTTTATCACAAAATCGTTTTACCATGCTTAGTCCGATTCCAAAGCCTAACATACTTTTATTTGACTGATAATAACTTTCAAATATATGTAAGATTTCCACCTCATCCATGCCTTTTCCATAATCTTTAATAAAAAGGGAGCTACCTCGATGTTGGATATCAATTTTTTTGGAATTTTGTGAGTATTTTACACCATTGTCTATTAAATTGTCAATAACTTTTCCGAGACCTTTTCTATCAGTATAAATTTCTAAACTCTCAAGTGAAAGTGAAAAATCAATTTTTGGATAAATTTTACATAAAAAAGCAACTCTCTCTTCTATGAGCTTATCAAGAAAAAACTTCTCCTTGACACCCTCTTCGCTTTGCATTTTTATCATATATTCTAGTTCATTATAGCGTTCTTGAAGCATTTCACAAGCACTTTGGATACGTCCTAATCTTTTTAGACTTTTCTCATCATCTAAACTCTTTTTTATCATTTGTGTATTTGTCATAATAGTATTTATTGGAAGGTTCAGTTCATGAAGTGTCTCTTTTGAGAGTTCTTGAAGATTTGCTACATATTCTTGGAGAGGATTTACTGCTAAACGCACCATCAATAAAGCAGAAACAGAGATAAAAGAAACAACAATGACAAACAGAGCATAAATATTTTGTATCTCTAAAATTGCTAAAAGGTAATAAGTAAAACCTAAAAATAGTAATACAGTTATGAAGTAATAGATAAAAATATTGACACGAAAACTAGTAAACAAGTTTATACCCTATACCACGTATATTTTCTATTTTAATCTCTGGCAAAATTTGTTTGAGTCTATTGATATACACACGAATTGCCCCATCGCTAATAGATTCAGCGGATGTCCATAGTGCGTCTGATATCAGTTCTTTTGGAACATTCTCATTTTGATGTTTGAGTAAAAGGACTAAGAGTGTGTACTCTTTATTTGAAAGTTCTAATAGATTACTTTTATAAGAGATGCTCTTATGTATTACATTATGTGTAAAATCACCTATACTTGTAGGAATACTAGAAGAGCTTCGTTTAATAAGTGCTTTAATCCGAAAAAGAAGTTCATCAGAATCAAAAGGTTTGTTTAGGTAATCATCACAACCACTTGAAAAGCCTTTTTCTAACATTGCTTTATCTTTATGTGATGTTAAAAAAATCGTAGGAGTATTATCATCTGCACTACGAAGCTCACTCAAAAGTGAAATACCATCTACTAGGGGTACATTGATATCTAGAAGGTATATATCAAACTTTCGCTCAAAAGTAGCATCAAGAGCATCTTGACCATTTGTAAAATGTGAGACTTCATAAGAAGACTCTTCTAGTAAGTCCACAAGAGTCTCTCCAAAAAGAGGGTCATCTTCTAAAAGAAGTATATTAATCAATACTCTCTATCGCCCAGTTAATTGTCTCACCTGCATACATAGGAACAACACCTGAATAGTTTGCTGGTACTACAAATGGACGTTTTTCAAGTACTACTTCTTTAAACTCAGGACAAATCCCATATATATTCTGTGCATTATCACTCACAAATGCTTGAAGATTATTTAGTTTATCATACTGTTCAAATATTTCACATAGAAGTTGTAGTGCTATTGGAGCCGTAAAAATACCAGCTGCACAACCACAAGACTCTTTCTTATGCTGAGGATGTGGTGCAGAATCACTACCAAACATCACTTTTGGGTGAGCTGCTAGGGCCACTGTAAGAAGTGCATCTAAATCTTCAGGACGCTTTGCTATTGGCTTACAAAATAGATGTGGCATCATCATACCACCAACTACATCATCAAGTGTTAAGATCAAGTGATGTACTGTTATAGTCGCATAAAGGTTCTCAAATTTATCTAACATATCCACAGCTTCTTTTGTTGTAATATGTTCCATAATAATTTTTAGTTTTGGGAAATTTGTCGCTAAAAGTTCATAAATTGACATAAACTCAGCTTCTCTATCCATCACAAAACCATCCGTCTCACCGTGAACACATAAAGGAATTTCCATATCACTCATAGCTTGAAGTGTAGGTCTCATCTCTTCTATATCAAATGATGAAACACCACCTTCTGAGTTTGTAGTTATGCCAGCAGGATAAAGTTTAATAGCCGTGATGTCATCAGCTACTGACTCTAAAAATGCTTTATCATAGTTTTTATAAAAGAGTGTCATATATGGTTCAAAGTAGTCATTTGGAACAGCCGCCATAATACGTTCTTTATAAGCAATAACATCTGCACGATTCTCAACAGGAGGTACAAGGTTTGGCATTACGATAGCTCCACTAAAAGAGTAAGCAGAAAGAGGTGCAACATTTTCCAACATTACAGCATCACGAAGATGTAAATGCATATCGAGTGGCATTAAAAGTGTTTGTGTCTTCATATTTTTTCCTTAATTTATAGAGATTTTTTTGCAGTTATTATAAGCTCATTAATAGCTTTTTCATAAACTTTAGCTTCGTTTTGATCAGTTGATTCAAAACGTGTCACTAGAACTGGTGTCGTGTTACTAGCTCTCACCAATCCCCATCCTTTTTCAAAGTTTATACGAACTCCATCTACATCTATTATATCTTTTATATTTGGGAAACTTGCAGGTGGTGATTTCAGGAGCTCTTTAACTCTGTCAATAATTTTAAATTTTTCTGCTTCTGTTGTTTCTACTTTTAACTCTTCAGTTGAGTACACAAGAGGAAGCTTTGCAAGTTCTGCATCTAAGTCTATACCATCATGCATGAGTTCTAGCATTCTGAGTGTTGCATAGATAGCATCATCATAACCGAAGTAACGATTTTTAAAGAAAACATGGCCACTTACTTCACAAGCTAGGTCTGCATTTGTCTCTCTCATCTTTACTTTTAGGTTCGAGTGCCCTGTTTTATACATGATGGCTTTACAACCACGGCGTTCAAGTTCATCATACATCACTTGTGAACATTTCACCTCACCTATAACAGTTGGTTTATCCATTTTCATAGAATATAAAAGAGCCATCATATCGCCCTTAATATTGTTTTTATGAGTAAGTACCGCTATACGGTCTGCATCGCCATCATAGGCAAACGCGATGTCACCTTCGTCTGTCAAAAGTTTTTTGATATCTACTAGGTTATGCTCATCTGAAGGGTCTGGATGGTGGTTTGGGAAAGTGCCATCAGGATCTATATAGATACCTTTTGTATTTAGTTCTAATGCAGCAAAAATATCTTCAGTTACAACACCGGCAACACCATTTCCACAATCATAAACTATGCGAGTATCCATACCTTTTAAATGCTGAAATTCTGAAACCAAAAACTTTATATATCTCTCTACTGCGTTTATCTTCGTTACATCGCATTTAACTTCTACTGGCATATCCATCACGTCACATTCACGACCTAGTGCATAAATGTCTTCACTAAAAAATGGTGCTTTGTCTACTGTTATTTTAAAACCATTGTATTCACTTGGATTGTGTGAGCCTGTTATCATGACTGAAGCTGATGGTGTTGCACCATCCCAATCATGATAATTTGTAAAGTAGTTTACAGGAGTAGGAACCAGTCCCATATCGAGAACTTTTTTTCCACCTGCGTTTAAACCACGAGTGAGGTATTCAAATAGTATAGGAGAATGGGAACGTGCATCGTATCCAACAGATACATATTCACCTGAAATCTTAGATGCTAAAGCATATCCAATGCGAACTACACTTTCTTCATTTAACTCTTTTTCATAAATTCCACGTATGTCATATTCTCTGTATATGCTCATTGAAATCTCCTGTAAATCTATTATTTAAATATATATAATGAAATAATACACTTTCTTAGATTAAAGAGTGCTAATGACCCATGTAGAACTAGTCTAAAACTTTATTATACATTCTAGTACTTTTTGAATATTCCTTCATACTAAAATAATTAACTAGTTCTATAAAAACTTGGTTTAATTTACTCGCTTGTATGTATATTTTAGTCCCTTCTGCATAGACATTACTTAAGTATATAAAAAGAGCTTTAGCATCATCAATACAGTCTGTATTTATGGATATTTTATATCCATCAATATACTTATAGGAAAAGGCATAAGAAGAAATCTTATTGTTTCTCACTATAGATTTATAATGAACTTCTTTACTTTGTAAAATTGATTTCATATAAACATCTTTTTTTACTAAAAACACTTCATCACTCAACTCAATAAATTTCACTTTACTTTCATCTTTTTTATTATTGAAACTAAGATGCATGTAATTAACTACATCAAAATAAGCTTTGAAGCCATATTCTTCGTATAAATAAATATCTTTTTGATTACTGTCTAGAGCGACTTGTCTATCTTCGAGATGAGACAGAGCATGATTAAAAAGATTTTTTCCATAACCTTCGCCACGATGTTCTTTTAAAACTAAAAATGTACTAATAAACCCAAAGTTATCGGTGTACTTAATTGCTAGTATAAAACCTATAAGTTTCTCAGCTTCATGTGCTACTAAAAAGTCATCTGGGTGAGCTTCGAACAAGGCCAATATATGCACCTTCTCAATATCCCACATCTCTACCTTTGCATAATAAAAAAGTAATTCTAACTCATTATAGTGTAGTGCTTTAATCTCCATTAGCTATTTTTTAATTTAAGCCTCAGAGTTTAATATAGAGTAGCCTAAGTCATGCATAGCTTTGTCTACCATTTCAATAGATTTCTGCATTGTTTGTTGAGAGATTTCGGGAAGTTCACCACCCCATAATTCTTCGGCTTCTTTAAAACCTTCTATCATTCCCTCTCTTCCTGCTCTCATCATATCTTCATCACCTCCAGAACCGTTAATAACAAAGTTTGCTATACGTTCTGATGTTTGCTTTATACCAAAGATTCCATCTTCACTTACAAGCTCTGCAGCTTCACTTTGAGAAAGCTCAGCTATTGGCTTACCTTCGTAACCTATATCTTTTAAAAAGCTAGTAAAACCTTCATACTCTTTTGTAAAGTTATCTTGCACTCCAAAAATATTATGTTGTACGGCATTTTCCTTGAATGTATAAGCATTTGTACTTCTTTGCACCTCTGCTTTTAATTCGCTAATTTGATCATTAGTGAGTTTTTCAGTAAATACTTTTTTTATACCATTTTCATTTGCAACAGGATTTGCCTGAGTCATATTAGATGAGATTTGCATTATGTTCCCTTTACTTTTTTTATATAACTATATCGGTATTATGGAAGGAATACTTAAGTCTTAACAAACATCTTTTTTAGCCATAAAGTTTAACTCTTTACAGCTAAATCCTGCTTCTTTTCTAGCCTCAGTATTTATATTTTTAGGACGTAAAAATCCTTGAGGGTAATACTTATCTATAATTTCAAAGTAAACATCTTTAGATAAACCCTCTTTTTCACAAGCATAGTTAAACCAAGTATCACCTTTTTTAACATGGTCTACTTCTTCTTCTAGTATGACACTTAAAACTGATATTATTTTTTCTATCATCGGAGTTTTTGGGAGCTTCTTTAGTTTTGTAAGTATCATTGGTGTCGCATCTAGTCCATTCGCTTCTAAGTACCTTGGAACCACTGCCATTCTCTCAACTAAAGTATTTGTTCTTTGGGAAGCTTCAAAGAGTGCATTATGTACTTCTATATCACCGTAACTAGCTCCCAGAGAGTGTAAAATTTCTTCTAGCATCAAAAAGTGTTGTATCTCATCATTTGCTACTTCTAACCAGTCCAAATAGTACTTTCTTGGCATGTTGACAAATCTATAGGCACCATCAAGTGCTAAGTCGATGGCAGAATACTCAATATGTGCAATAGCATGTATCAAGTTTATCTGTCCATCCTTTTGAGTGAGGCTACTGCGTTTAGGTACATCTTGAGGGGGAACCACTGTACACACTTCACTATATGAAGGTTCTTCAAAAAACTTTGCTTCATATGTCTTACTCATCTTGAGTGCATCATTTTTAAAGTCTTCAAAAAACTTTCTAAACATTTTAATTTTATTCTGAGGCTGTGAAGCTTTTAAGATTAGCTCTAATTCTTTATAAAAATTCATAAGCTAATAATGCTATAATCACACTAAAAAAGAGATTATAATGCAGATTAAAGTGCAACCAATGGGACCCTATCAGACTAACTGTTACATCGCGACCATTGATGGTAAAGATTTTATCATTGACCCAGGTATGAATGCGACCCAATGGGTCAAGAACAATGTTACCAACCCAGTAGCCATACTCAACACTCATGGACACTTTGACCATGTTTGGTCAAATACAGAACTTCAAGAAGATTTAGGCTTACTACTTTATACTCCTAAAGGTGATATTCCCTTCCTACAAGATAGTTCATGGATGCCTGACCTCCCACCGTCATTTCCCGATGTAGAAATAATTGGCGACACGGAACTTGACTTTGATGGTGTAAAAGTTAAGTTTCGTCATTTCCCCGGACACTGTCCTGGATGTTCAACTATAGAGATAGGCGATGCTATGTTTAGTGGAGACTTTATCTTCGAGCAAAGCATAGGAAGAACTGACTTCCCTATGTCAAACCCAGCAGACATGAAAGACTCGCTGGAGAGGTTTAAACTCCTTGATTACGACAAGACTATTTACCCAGGTCATGGAAACACTACAACGATAAAACAAGAACAAAAGAATACAGATTATTGGATAAAAACATTATGAGTCATTTTGACAAAAGAGCAGATGAGTGGGATAAAGGTGATATGCAGGTACAAGGTGCAAGAAAAATAGCAGAAGCTATCAATGTAAAAATAGCATTAAATTCAAAAATGGAAATACTAGACTTTGGCATAGGTACTGGGTTGCTTGGTTTTGAAATAGCAAAAAAAGTCAATAAAATTTTTGGGGTTGACACATCTGCTAAGATGCTTGAAAAAGTAGCACTTAAAAACACTCCTGAGTGCAGCATAACAACATATTGTCAAGATATTATAGAGGAACCTCTAATTATGCAATTTGATGGTTTAGTAAGCTCTATGACACTTCATCACATAAAAGATTTAGAAGCATATTTTACAACTATTTATAAAAATATTAAAGAAGGTGGTTTCATAGCCATTGCAGATTTGGAGAGTGAAGATGGAACTTTTCATTCTGATAACACAGGTGTTTTTCACTTTGGTTTTGATGAACATAAACTTTGTGATCTTGTAAAAAAATGTGGTTTTAAAGATGTTGTATTTGAAAATATCAACACCATTGAAAAACCCCAAAGGAATTTTGGTGTCTTTTTACTCAGTGCTCAAAGGTAATTCTTCTGCTATCTCTTTACTTTTGATACCATCTTTTTGGAGTTGAAGTTTTAAAACATGTTCTTCTGTTATGACAGTTTTAAACTCTCCACTGAAAACTTTAACATCATACACATATGCATTTACATGAACATTACGTTTTCTCCCCTCTTTATGTCGAACTTTCGCCTTAAAAACCACTTCATCATGAAACTTGACAGGTGAAAGGAACTGACATTCACTTCCGATAAGTACCACATTGGGTTCATTGACCGCTACCATTGCTGCATAATCAGCAGCAGAGAAGATAAATCCTCCATGAACTAAACCAAGGTCATCTGCGACCATTGCACTTGTTGTTTCAAGTTTTACCTCTACATTTCCACGTTCATGAAAAGTTATTTCACCCATTAATTCTTCATCAATTCTCTGATGAGTTTTAACAAAAAGCATTTTATTCTCTTCTTCCGTCTCTTGGAGAGGGTCTAGTGCTTCTTCATCCATTATGTTTTATCCTTTATTAGTCGTACATATACTCTTGCAGGTGCGGGGTAACCCTCTACTGTTCTTGTACTATCGTTAGGATCAAGAAAGTCTTCTAAAGACTGCCCCTCAATCCACTCAGTTTTTCTCTGCTCATTCGCTTGGGTAACTGAAGTCTCTAATACCTCAAACTCACAAAATCCCGCTCTTAAGCACCAGTTCTTTAAAGCTTTTATAGTGGGGACAAAGTATATGTTTGGTATCTTGGAGTAGCTAGACTCTGGACACAAACACATCTCTTCTTCTCCCTCTATATAAAAAGTGTCGAGAATAACCTCACCTTTTTTATCAAGACCTTTAAAAAGTTGTTTTAACATGGCTACAGGATCGCTTCTATGGTACAAAACACCAAGACAGAAGATAGTATCAAACTTCTCTTCATAAAACTCTACATGCTCAACTCCTAGGAGCTCATACACTATGGGAGTTTTTAGAAAATGGTTTATAAAATCAAACTGAGTTTTATAAACAGGTGATGGATCAAAACCTACTAATAATTTTGGTTCATCCTCTTGCATACGAAACATATAGTAACCATTGTTACAGCCTATATCGGCAACTCTCTTATCTTTTAAATTAAAATGTGGACGAAGTAGATTATATTTTATATTACTTTGCCACTCTGTGTCTATAAAAGTCTCGCCTATCTCGAAGGGGCCTTTTCTCCATGGCATTAAAAGCTTTGCCGTTTTGCTTATGCTTGTTTCATCGAATTTGCCTGATATTTTTACAATATCACCAAGTTTTACAGTAGTGGCAACGTCTGCTAAGGCATCTACAGATTCTCTCAGTGGAGCTACATTTTTCCAAGTCATCCACTTTTGTCTTTGTATTCTAAGTTCTTCAAGGTTCATTTTAATCACTATAATATATTTATTTTAATATAATTGTATCCAAATCTACAGAGGAAGTTAAATGCGCTTAGAAAAAAAGGCAACTGTCATCTCGACAAGTGTTGCTGCCCTTTTAGTCTTAATGAAAATGACTGTTGGTATGCTCAGTGGTTCCATCGCTGTTATTGCCTCTGCAATTGATAGTCTTTTAGACCTTGTTGTATCTCTTTTTAACTACTTTGCACTTCATACATCTGAGAAAAATCCAGATAAAGATTTTCATTTTGGTCGTACAAAAATAGAACCCCTTGCCGCAGTCATAGAAGGTACTGTTATCTCAATGTCTGCTCTATTTATATTCTATGAAGCAATTTCTAAGATAATGAACCCTAAAGTAATTTCACATATGAGTGAGAGTGTCTATGTTATGATCGTGTCTTTTATTATCACTGCGTTTTTAGTTCTATTTTTAAACTTTGTAGCAAAAAAAACGAACAACATGGTTATTAGAGCAGACGCACTTCACTATAAAACAGACCTCTTCTCAAATGGAGCAGTTCTTTTTGCGTTAACGGCTATTCACTACACTACAGAGCAACTTATAGACCCTATTCTCGGTATTGCTATTGCAATTTATATGGTTTATTCTGCTGTTCCTATCATAAAAGAGGGGCTTATGATGCTTCTTGATGCGGCTTTGGATGAAGAAGATATAAATAGTATAAAAAATATTTTAGAAAATGAGCCTATTATTAAGAACTACCATTTTCTTCAAACAAGAGAAGCCGGCTCACATATATTTATTTCTGTTCATGCTGTTTTTAATGTAAGCATATCACTCTATGATGCACATGTTATTTCAGACAAAATAGAACTTCAACTTCAAAATCACTTTAAAAACAAAAAAACCCATGTACTTATACATATGGACCCTTATGATGATTCAGAGTTAAATAATCAAGAGGAATGGTAGTAAAACCTAAAAAGCTGACTTTCCAAGTGCCTTTTGAGGTCTATTATCTTTTTGAGGTTTCTTTTTTATCTTCTTAGCCTTAAACATTTTTGAGGCAATGTTTTCTAAAAATACAGTCGCATAAGAACCTTTTGGAAGTGTAAACGCGATGCTCATTTTGTCGAACTTGTTATCATACTTCATCTCTATATCTTTTGGAAATATTATCGCCGCACGTCTCAGACCTTTTTCATATAAAAATCCATCGTCGTACTTTGATTCTATTTCTCCGGCTTCATCACGCGCACGGTAAACGCCACGACCACAAAGAAGTCCAGTAGGCACTACTTTTTTAGCTTCAAAATCTCGAAGTTGTGGTGTCTTTGGAGTGAACAACTTTCCATCTTTATCTTGATATAAGTCACCGTCTAAAAGAAGAAACTTTCCATTATTTTTCTCTCTACTCATCATTACACGTTCGCATAACCATTGGTTAAAACGGTCACTTTGATATATGGAGATTAAAAACTTTTTGATTTTAGAGTCTTCTATGTGAATATCTCCTGCTATCATCTTTTTAGCCTGTTCAACTGAATCTTCATCACGACCAAAACGCTGGTAACCAAAGTAGTTTGGAAGGCCAAGCTTTTCACTTTTTCGTGCGAGTTTTTCAATCTGTCCCGCTTGAATTTGATCTATTTCAAAAAGATTTATGCTAAATCTGTTTCCAACTAAATCTCCCATACGAATAGAGTGAGAATCTCTTGTCCATCTAATTATCTTGATCTGTGGATGTTTAAATTTTTTGAGCTCTTTTTCATATCTAGACTCTATAGAGATATACTGAGTAGTTGTCGCATGCTTATCTTTAAGTCCCCCGTAACCTACTTTCTCTGCATTTATGTTCAGAAAATCAGCAAAAGCCGCTATCATATCCCAGGTAGTAATCTCAACTTTTTTTATGTGTAAAATAGTGAAGTTTCCACTTCCTTTAAACTCTTTTACTATCTCATCTACGATGAAGTCATCTTGATTTTGCTCAAACTTAAAATGAATTGGTTCTTTGTCTTCTAAATATATTCTTTCCATGTTCTCTCTTTTATAATTGTAAAAATTTTAACTCTTTACTTGCTATTTTAATATCTGCTTTAATCGCATATTTGAGCTCTGTCAGTGTCTCAAACTTCTTGTTCTCACGGATAAATGCGACAAAAGATATCTCTACTTTTTCTTTACAGATTATCTCTCCATCGAGTATGTGTGATTCTATGGAAAAACTTCCATCTGTACTCTCTCTGTGACCTATAAAACTTACAGAAGGATGAAAGTGCTCTTCGTCGTCTAGGCGACTAAGTGATACATAAACACCCTCTTTTGGTATTAAAAATGCTTTTGCTTCAATGTTTATCGTAGCTACTAACTCTTTAGCACCTATGCCTTGACCTTTTATATGGTTGCCTAAGATAGTGTGGTTATGTCCAAGAAACTCATTAGCTCCTTTTACATCACCTATACTGAGTTTCTGACGAATCTTATGCGAGTGAACTGAATCTTTGTTGTGTTTTACTTCATCAACAACAACTACCTCTCCATCAAACATAGTTTTTAAATCATCATAAGAGTACTTTCTATCTTTTCCAAAATGAAAATCATAACCAACAACTATTTTACTTAACTGAGGGAAATTTGACTTTAAAAGGTCTATAAACCCATCTCCATCAAGATGGCGAATATCTTCAAGTTCTAGATAAAGTATGCTATGTTCGGAAAATCTTTCACGATAATGTTTTGGAGTAAGATTGGCATACCCTGTTTCTATAACAACGATAGTTCCACATTCTCCAAGTTCTCTAAAGAGTGCCTGATGACCTATGTGCATACCATCAAAACCACCTATGGCTATTGCTGTGGAGTTCTTTATACGATTCATTCCGTATTATAACAAGTTACGAGTTAGAAGCTTCTATGTTTTCAATCATTTTAAAATGCAGTTTTAACAGCCTCACATTCTAAATCCCCTTTTTTAAAACATTCACTATATAGCTTTGCTCTTTGGGTTCTTAGGATTGTTTTTGGGTGGGTAGAAATATACTCCATAGAGTCTTCATCAACATCATTATCATTTTGCATATATTTACTCATTTTATCCATTATACTTGAAAAAGCCACAGGGTCAATCTTATTATGAAGCATATGTTCAAAGGCATAATGCATTAATACTATAGGGTGTATATCAGTCGATGCTTTTAACCAGATATAGGATTTACTCTTAGTACTCTTATTCTTTTCATTTAAAACTTGTAGTGTTGTTTCATCTGCTTGTATGTAGCCAGAAGCTTGATAAACATTCAATCCACAGAAGTATTGAAAGTAAGGATTCTGTTTCCAGTGCTCAACAATAGATTCATCACTTAGATTTTTCTGCGATTTTTTCGACAATATGATTGTCCTATTATAGAGATTTGAAGTTTTTACGAGTGTTTTTGTTGTTGAAATTATAGCTAATTATAGGCTTCGAATTACTTAATTTAGGGAGTTATTTGGTTTTTGAGGACTGACTAAATATAAATAAATAAGAACTATTCACATCAAATACTTATGATAAAGTAGATTCTGAAGTAGTAATTGAATACTTTAATTTATTTACAAGTGAAATCACAAAAGAAACTGTAGCTGGTCTTGATTAAAGGGTTCATTATAGTAAGTATTAAAAATGTTATTTTAAGTAGTTTCATCATTTATGAATCTCTTTTAATTACTTTTTAAAGTAGTAGCAGTATTCTAAATTTCCCTCTTTTCCCATGAGTTTTGAAGGTGACTTTTGCACTAAAGTCCATGCCTTCAGTTCACATGCATCTTCAAACTTTTGCATTGTGTTTAATATAGCTTTTTTATCAAGAACAACACCATTTTTATCGCGCTTAACTTCACGTCCAACTTCAAACTGTGGTTTAAACAGAAGTATTATGTCATCAGTTGCAAGTCTGTCTACATCATTAAGAATGTGTAAAAGAGATATAAACGCGACATCACTCACGACGAGGTCAAACTTTTTTTGTGACTCAAATTTTCTTATGTCGCAGTTCTCATAAACATAAACACGACTATCGTCTCTTAGTGATTTATGAAGTTGGTCAGTTCCTACATCTACTGCACTTACCTCACTTACATTTCTTTGTAAAAGTACTTGAGTAAAACCACCTGTTGATGAACCTATATCTAATGCCACTCTACTTGAAACATCTAAGTCTAGTTCAATCAAAAACTCTTCAAGCTTATGTGCCGCACGCGAGACATACTTTTTATACTCTTGTACAGTAACCTCATCACCCTCTTCTATCTTCAAAGAACTCTTTGTAATACACTTCTCATTAACACTGACAAGACCTTCTTTAATAATGCTCTGAGCTTTGTTTCTACTATCAACAAACTCTTTTTCTAGAAGGTAATTATCTAGTCGCATTGCTCTCGTTCTTCATCATTTGCATCATACTCATCTTGCCCCTCATCACAAAGAGGCTCTTCATTTGTATAATCATATGCTTCTTCTATCTCATCTTCTATTATTTCACTTTCTTTAAAGTTTATCATCTTATTTCCTTTCTTCTGTCTAATGATAATTTATCCATTACATTTAGTAAAGCCGGTGTCAGTAGTAAGTCTGCTAGTAAAGCAAGGAACATAGTTGAAATGGTCATAACGGCAAAATGAATATTTGGAGTGAAATCACTCAACAAAAAGACTGAAAACGCAGCAGATAGGATTACGGTTGTAAAAACCATTGCACTTCCCGAATGCTCCAAAATATAATCAAATGTTTGAGTAGCGGATAAACCTAATTTTCTTGTTTCTTTGTATTTGTTGAAAAAATAAACCGTATCATCAACAGCGAGTCCAAGTACTACAACTGAAGCCACCGCAATACCCACATCTATCGAGATTCCCATCCATCCCATAAAACCAAGAGATATCATTAATGGTAAAAGGTTTGGAATCAGAAAAACAGATAGTAATTTAATGCTTCGTATAACAAAGAACATCAAAATTCCTATAATTGCAAATGTTTGAGTTAAAGAAGTAAGTAGTGTATCAGCAACCATCTCTTGCATTTGTGCAAACATAGCAACTTGTCCTTCGACATTAGCCTTTATCCCTTGTTTATCCCACCAAAGTCCACTCCACTCTATTATTTCTAAAGAGCGTGAAGAATTTGCAATATCAGCTTGAACACTCATTCTTAATTTTCTTTGTTTTAAATCCATTTTATCATTTATCTCCATTCCTTGTGGTAGAGATAGTGAGTACAACAGGAGATATTGAGCATTTATATTTTGAGTCTTGCCAACAATTTTACTTGGATCGTGGTCTGGATTCATTACATCTTCAAATCGCTTAATAACATCAAGAAGAGAGCTCGTATGACGAACCTCAGGAAATTCTTCTTTTAATTCTTTGTCAAATTTATCCACAAAAAGTAAAAATTCTGGATCTTTAATTCCATCGTCTTTGCCACTATCTATAATCACCTCATAAGTAGCTGGACCTGTAAGATGCTCCATAGTATAATATGCTGCTTCTGATACTTGTGTATCATTGTCAAAATACTTTAGACTATTACTATCAAATTTAGTATATATGATGCCAGAACCTACACCAAGAGCAATCGTTATTGAGACAACGAGAATCTTCCAATCATGGCGAACTACAAAACTAGCATAATTCATTTCTTGAATAATACATCTAACGGTACGTACTTTCATTGGAATAAAATCCGATTTAATACATAACAAAATAACAGGCATTAAAAATAGTGTCAAACCAAGTGCTGCTAATGAGCCAAGAGCAATAGTGTATCCTAATGTTGACATAGGGACTATATCACTCGTGATCAAGCTTCCAAATCCTATAGCAGTCGTTAAAGTTGTTAATAGCATTGGGGAAAAGTTTTTCTTAAATGCATGAGAAATCGCATCCACATTGCTATGTCCTTCATATCTCAAGCCAATCCAAGCAGTATAAAAATGGACTGCATCAGCAATACCTATCGCCGTAATAAAAATAGGAATATTAACTGAAAAATTATTGAGTTCGAGTCCCATAAATGTATATAAAGAAAGTGTAATAATAGACGTAAAAAGAACTGTTACGACAGGGATAAGAACACCCCAAATCGTTCTAAAAAATAGATATAAGACAATGATAATTATCAAAAAAGAGATAGGAATGTAAACCATTGCATCGTGACTTGCAATCATTGCTAAGGCAGTGTCAGTAACTGGTCCACCGCTAATATGAAACTCATATCCCGTTAGCTCAGCTTCTTTGTCTAAAATATCTTGAATACTTTTGACTAAATTAGCACTAGTATCTTTACTGAGTCCAGCGAATGAAGTGAGTTTTACTGAAACCATTGTACTTTTAGCATCTTTGCTAATAATATAATCACTAATCATTGGATCATTTAATGCAATATCACGACGACTTTCAAGTTCGTCTAAAGTTGTAGTAACAGGATTTTCAATGAAGTTTTCAACGATAATATCATCGACATTATCTGCTGATGCATATATGTACTGATAATTTAAAATAGAACTTACCTGAGAAACATTTGTAAGACTCTCTAGATTAGATGTAAGACGATGAATACTTTGTAAAGGTTTAGGGTTTAGAACTCCACTAGGGTCAGTAAAGACCACTAAAACTGTATCATCACTACCAAAAGTGGAACAAAATGCATCGTACTTTTTCAGTATTACTGATTCTTTACCAAACCAAATACGATAACTCCCATCAAATGTGAGGTGAAATATTTTAACACCAAGTAGAAGTATGGTACCCAGTATTAACGATAAAAGAATCCACTTAAAGCGGTTTAAAAAAGAGAGATAAATATCCAAATAAAATCCTAGAAAAAGTAGTTAGCACGAAAAGTTGCCTGATTAAACTGACCCATTCGACCAATAGCTGTATTACTATCATCACCGGGAATAAAAACCTTCCACTCCATAGAGAGTCGATAACTCTCTTTCATTCGTGTTCCAAAACTCAGAGCATAAGTCTGTTCCCTATTTTCTAAATCATAAAGTACCCCGCTCTTTATTTCGCTGGATCCAGCATCACCAAAACTACTTTGCACTCCTATAAAAATATCATTCTGAAACATTTCTGATAAATCTTTATTTTCACTTTTATCATCTTCGAAATATTGATACTGATAATATTCACTTAAAACTCGTAATTCAGCACCACCAATGGTTACTGATGGAACATACTCAAAACCAAGCCCGTAGTGAACATAGTCACTCATATTGGAGTAGTCTAAAACATCTGTATAAGCGGCCTCGAATTTATATATAACATCCCAATAAGTAACGCTTAAATATGCAACTGCTTTATTAACTAAGTATGCTATTTGTGTAACTTCTCCACTTGCTATAGAAGCCACAATATCACGTTTATTGTCATATCCATTCTGAAGAATTACAGTGTATTCGCTCTCTAGTGTATCTCCACTAAGACCACTGTACTTTAGATACACTGTAGGTCTGTACTCACCAGCCTTAGTGTCAAGTGCATCACCATAATTATAAAAGTTATAGACATTATCCTCAGCAGGATAAGGTTGCTTCATTTCTTCAGCTTTAATAAGGACTGAAAACTTATGATCATCTATTAGTTTTGTATACTCAGCATTAAATGCTCCATACTTGTTCGATGTGTCAAAAGAGTCGGAGAGATAATTTTTCGTGTTAAATATATCACTCATGCTATATCCCTCAAGTAGCCCCCACGTATTAATGCTGCGTCCAATCTGAACGATTGCTTCGTCCATATAGTACTTAGCATACAATTCATTCACAACTATATAACGGCGACGATTATCACTAAAGTCATATAAAAATACAAAATTTGAAGACACTGCTCCCCAGTCAAAACTTTTTGAGAGGTCTATGCTACCTTCAAGAGCAAGTGTATCTTCTGTTTTATCAGTTGAGTAACTATTAAAAATAGCTCCTACTGTTCCTCTATTTTTAAGAGAATCAAGGAACTCATCCATTCCATTATTTTTCTGATTAAGAACAGATGATGATATTTGTTCATCTTCCTCTATCTCTTTATTTTCATTTGAAGTTCTAGTTGTTCCCACTAAAGTAAGACTTGTTTTTTTTGGATTATAATTAATAAAATAAGCATCTTTAAAAGATTTAGAGCGATATTCTTGGAGTAAAGGTCTCAAAGCCCTACAATTTTCATCTTTTCCAGTTTGTCCTACCACCATTTCACTGTTCTTTATCGTAAATATTTCTATTTCATCCTGTAATTTAATAGAAAGACGAGACATTTCTAGCACTGCACTTTGAACACTATTAGTAGTAAAGAGTCTGATTGTACAGATTCTCTGTGCATCCCTTTTTTTGGAGGACTTTGAAGTACCAAATCCAAAAAGAGATGATGAAAAAAGTAATGCTATACAGATTAAAGCTAAATTATTCATTTTAAAACACCACATTGATTGCAGCACTTGCCGAATACTGTTCATTGCTAACACTCACATTTCCCAAACCAATGCTTTTAGCACTTACGGTAACTTCAGGACTCGTTGCAAAAGTAAGTGCGAGATCTCCACCCACAGCATTGTTAAACTGGTACCCTACACCAATCGTGTAATGAGTTTCTGTTATAGCCGGAAACATTACATGATTAAAAGTGTTAATCACATCTCCATTTGTAGCTGGGCTAGCTGGGCTAACAACTGTTGTATCATTATTAACTTTAATTGGGTTCTTTCCATAATTATATCCACAACGTAGTGCTAGCTCATTTATTCTGTATTCTCCACCTATAGAGTATACATCTTGGTTTTCCCAATTAAAATCTTTATAACCCTCTGCTTCGCCCCAAAGAATACTACGATAATCAGCAGTTACTGACAAATCTCCTCTAGTCCAGTCAATTCCTATTCCGTATTCTGCAGGTTGTTCCAGAGTATCGGACATAATCTCAAAGTTTGAATCTTGTGTGCCATATCCAAATGCTGTAGAGAGTGATGAGATTTGATCTTTGTAACTAAGTGATACAGGAGAATGATATACCATTCCAAAACTTAAGCCTAAAGGAGAGTAATTATATACACTACCTAACTCAAAACCAAATCCAGCATTACTTGAAGAGTTATTATCTACAAGACCTATAGTAGGTGATATAAAAGACATGTGTAAAGTACCAAACACCATAACAGGAGCAATTCCAAATGACCAATCATTCCACTTGTATGCAACAGGTGCTGAAATCTTTAACATTGTTAAACTACTTTTCATACTGTAAAGTCCGACATCACCTATCAAAGGATTACTAATTGCACCATCACCCTTCGTCCAGTCTGTTCCCATTCCAGCAGCACCAAAAATACTCCCTCCTACACTCCAACCATTATCTAGATTATGAGTCAAGGCCGCATAAGGAATAGTGTTTTTCTTGGCATCGCTCAATGCACTCAAGTCATTTGCTCCATTCGTGTCATTTGTTCTTACATTAACCGAGGGAGACAGATAAGTTGCCCCGAATGTAAATTCTCCCCCTTTAGAGAAGGTAATTAAAGCGGGATTTCCTGTTGCTGAAGAGCCTGCACTAAAGTGTGCAATGCCCGTCCCACCCATAGCTCTTGAAGATGTTCCTAATCCAATCAGGTTATCTCCATTTGTTGCAAACAGTGAAACAACACTAAGTAAAGTAAAAAGAGTAAATGATATTAATTTATTCATTAATCAACCAAATCAAAACTAAGCACTACAGAAAAATAGACTGAGAAAAGTCTCTTTTCTTCAAGCCCACTTTTATTTTTTCACTTTTCCAGTTGAGTGTTGTCTCTTTTTTTGTTTGAACATTTTTCATTATGATTTTAGAGACTCTCCAGATTCCTTTTATATTTGTATATGAAGGCATTAAAGCTGTTTTGAGAAAATTTCCTCTTTTGTCAAAGTAGTCAATACGTTGAATCAAAAAGTTTTTTGGTTCCACCCAGATAATCTCTTTAGAATACCCTGAATAATCTTCTTTTGGGATACGAACAGATTTATATACCTTAACACCATTTAAATCTACCTTTTGGGCATTTCCACTATATGCAAAACGATTATAATGTTGTCCAGATAAATCTTCATAGCTAAACTCACTTCCCATAAATGCACCTGACTTATTTTTAGAAACAATACGTTTTGTTCTTTTTAGTCCAGGTAAGTAGAGCCACTGTTTATCAGGCTTTCCTAAACGCTCGTGAGTTAGCAATTTAGTCCCTTTTACATCAGCAGGAGATCTGAATTCTAAAAGTGTTTTATCTCCATCTTTTCCCTCTAATTTTTTCATAATTAGATCTCTTTTATTAGTGGTGCCATTTGCATTTTTAAGTATCATCTCTAACTCTGCTAATTCACTTACATAATTTCCAGTCGCAGTATAAGCTTTGACAGAAACTTCTTCATTTGTTATAGCCATTAGAGTCATAGAACAGCACAATAAAAATGAACTTAATAATTTCTTCATATAAACACCTTCTAGATTAAAATAATAATGCTTTTATTCTATCAAAAAAAATATTAAACAAGAAAAAAAATACGGCTTATGTGATTATAATGGCTAAATTGAGTATTATTAGCTTATATTATTACTAATACTCACCTTAAATCATACTTTTCATCTCATTCTCTGCTAAACACGAGACGCCTAAGCTGATAGCTTTATCATACTTACTTCCAGCATCTTCACCATAAATCAAAAAGTCAGTTTTTTTACTAACACTGCCACTTACTTTGGAACCAAGAGTTTCAAGCATCTCTTTTATAGCACCACGAGATTCGCTCATAGTTCCTGTTAAAACTACAGTTTTAGCCTTAAAAGGGTTTTCTTCTGCTTCTTCGCGCTTAAGAGGTTCTGTTGGTTCTAGGATAGCTTGAAGTTTGACAATGGTCTCTGCGTTTACACGAACAAACTCTAACAGAGACTCTGCCATCTCTTCGCCTATTCCCTCGCACTCTACTATCTGCTCTTTAGTCGCGTTTACAAAAGAAAAACCAAAACTATCCGCTAGTGTTTTTGAGGCAACTTCTCCGATGTGTTCTATACCAAGGGAGTTTATAAAACGCCAGTAGTCTTTGCCTTTAGTATTCGCTAGAGCATTCAATAGATTCTGAGATTTTTTCTCTTTAAAACCCTCTAGTTCTAAAAGCTGCTCGAGGTTCAAGTCAAATAAATCTACAACACTGAGGACAAGACCACTCGTAAAAAGAGCCTCGACTATCTTCACTCCTAAACCGTCTATGTTAAGACATGGTTTTGATGCAAAGTACATTATGGAGTTTACGACGCGAGAAGCACATTTAAGGTTTTGGCACTTTATCAGTACCTCTTCTTGAAGTAGTTCACTTTCACAAACGGGACAGTTTGTTGGTTTAGCAAAAACCACCTCACTTCCGTCGCGTTCATGCGTCAAAACCTTTATTATTTTTGGTATAACATCCCCACTTCTAAGAATAATAACCTTGTCACCTAGTCTAATGTCTTTTCTCTGTATCTCATCAAAGTTATGAAGTGTTGCACGTTCAACTATTACACCATCGATATCAGTAGGCTCAACTATAGCTACTGGAGTTACAGCACCGCTCCGACCTACTTGAAGAATTATCTCTTTTACAGTAGTTATTTTCTCAACGGCTGGGAACTTGTATGCAACTGAGAAACGCGGTACTTTAACCGTATAGCCCATATCTATTTGTGAAGATATCTCGTTTACCTTTACAACCATCCCATCAAGCATCATAGAGTATGAGTCTCTATCTTTAACCATCTGCTTGTAAATATCTTCTATCTCATCGTAACCTTTACAGATTGCACGTTCTGGTGGTTTTCTAAAACCAAGAGAGTAAATATACTCCATCTTGTTACTCAGAAGCTTCTGGTCTAACTCATCTTCTCCCACACCATAAGGAAGAAAAACTAAGTTTCTCTTAGATGTTATGTTCGAGTCAAGTTGTCTTAAACTTCCAGCAGCTGCGTTTCTTGGATTTGCGAAGAGTGCTTCTCCCTCGGCTAGTCGCGTTTTGTTGATCTTTTCAAACTCATCTTTAAAGATGACGACTTCACCACGAATCTCAATTCTTTGTTTATAGTCTATCTCTAAGGGAATTGATTTTATGGTTTTAACATTTTGAGTAATTAATTCGCCGACTGTTCCATCACCACGAGTTATACCCTTTACAAGTTTCCCATCTTCATAGACGAGGTTCAAAGAAGCCCCATCGTACTTAGGCTCACAGTAAAAGCTAATGTTTTCATCGAGTTTGTAGGTTTTGGTAAGCCATTTTTGTAGCCCTGCAGAGTCAAATATATCTTCAAGTGACCACATACGAGAAAGGTGAGGCTCTTTTGTAAACCCTGAACTAACTAAATCTCCAACTCTTTGAGTAGGAGAGTTGTGTGATGTTAAAGTGGGATTATCTTCTTCGAAAGCGAGGACTTCATGATAAAGTTTATCGTAAACTTCATCAGTAGTTATTGGGTCGTCTAAAACATAATAATGTTTGGAGTAGAGGTTTAATTTAAGAATAGCATCAAGGTAGTCTAAATGCATCATTTACTCTATAGCACTCTACTTGGATTTTCTAAAGCAACTTCACGAACACTTTCATTCTCATCACCAATTAATCTTGTTAACGTTGCTGCTGGTGTTCTTGGGTTTTTGGCAACAGCTGCACGAACATTTTCGTCTAAATCATAACTGAGTGTATCTAGTGTATCTGTCGGTATACTTGGATTAACAGTAGCAGATATACGAACAAATTCATCTCTGTCACCACTAAGTTTATTTATAATTTCTACTGGTAAGTTTGGATTTCCTGCAACCCATGATGTAATGTATCTATCATTACTTAATGCAACAAGTGTTTGGGCAGATGTGCTAGGGTGTTCAGCAACAAACTCACGAACTAATCCACTCTCATCTGTACTTAACTTATCCAATGTACTAGCTAATGTGTTTATATTTGCAGCCACTTTAACTTTTACAAACTGGCTCTCATCACCACTTAATATATCTAATTGTTCTGGAGATAGGTTTGGATGTTGTGCAACTTCTCTTCTAACACTTTCACTTTCACTTGCGATTAATGTATCTAAATCTTCTGTAGGTGTATTTTCATTTCTTGCTAGTTCTATTTCAGTTGGGTTTTCCATTTTCTTGCCTTTATAATTTTTCATCTGTTTTATATAAATTTATTGGTCGAATTGTAGCTTTTATTCTCTTAAAAACTTACCCGTATTTTAGTCCACTACTTCCGCATAAGGGTCAAACTTTGCTAGTTCTTCTAGCGCCGCTTCAAATTGATCTGCACTGATTATAAAAGCATTTATATTCATATCTGCAAAGCCATAAACCTTATCTTCATCAGACTCATCTACAAAGACAAAGATTGACTGTGAAGGTTTTATATCTTGGAGTTGCTTCATAAACGCGATGTTCTCAGGTACTTTACTTAAGTCACCTATTACAATATCGTATTCATTACTATTAAAAAGTTTCAGTGAGTCTTCTCTATCAAGAGCTCTGTCTACTTTATTAAAGAGTTCGTCAAATGTCTTAATATTTAAATCGAACTCTGTATTCTCATCTTCTATAAAAAGTATATTCCATTTTTTATCTGTATTCATTCTTATCCTTTTATATATTTTTCGTTCTATTGAGAAACTGTTTGGAAAATTGAACACCTTTTTTCTTAAACTGTTCAGCTACACTTCCTATATAGACCTCATCTGCCGTTTGGGAAAAAAGCTCTAACCATCTCGCAAAGCTTTCTTTTTTTATATGAGGCATTTTAACATGTGCACCAACAAAGTTTCCATAATAGGTATCTTCTCCTAAAATTTTGGCCAACCAAAAATCTGCTAGAAGTTCTATGTGTTCGACCCAGTCTTCACTTTTTATATCATCACCTATTTCATCTATAAAAAAAGGGCCCAGAATGTCATCTTCCATGGCTTTTTCATAAAAAATAGTCATTAAGACTCTTAGGTTTTCTCTAGTAATATTATTATAAAGTTCTATCACTCATCCTTTTTATACAAATCATCTATTTTTTAATCAAATTATAGCATTTTTATAAAAGCTTTTAAGTGGACCTATTGTATAATCTTTAAAAGATGTTTATTTTTTTAGTAAAATTATGAAGGAAAATAATATGCCAATTACAATGAAGCCTCATTCTGCTATTAAGTTTGATACACAGAAACTATACATTATTACTCTTTACACTGATCGCCATATTTCATGGGAATTTTGTATGACAACCCTTATGAAAGTTTTTCATATGAACCTAGAAAGTGCAACTATTATTACTGATCAGATTCAAACTGACGGTGAAGGAATATGTGGAGGTTATTCACTAGAAATAGCCGAAACAAAAGCTACTTTAGTTGAAGAACTTGCGAAAAAACAGAACTTTGTTCTCCAATGTTTAGTTGAGGAAGTGTAAGCTTAATTTTTCAAATAAGGATTCATGTTCGAGATAGCTTCGAGGGCTTGGTCAAGTGCCTCAGGAATAAGTAAAAAAGTATTTATTCCAAGTTCAATTAATCCCCCAATTTTTTCTTCATCACTATCCAAGACTAAAGCAACTATGACCTGTGTAGGTTTCATTTGTTTGAGTTGTTTCATAAACTCAATGCCCTCTAAAGGATCCCCACTTATGTCACCAATAATAATATCGTAGTTGTTTTTATAAATCTGTTTTATTGCTTTTTGCTCACCTAAGGCATAATCGGCCTTATTAAATAACTCGCTAAATAATTTGTTTTTTGAATCAAAGAATGACTTATCAGTTTGAATAAAAAGTACATCCCATTTTTGATTTGCATCCATTCTTCTTTTTTCCTCTATATCTATTGTTTTTTTGAAAAATACTCAGCAGCTTCTGCATCCAGAGTCTCAACATGATGAAGTGACCATGCCACTAAGTTACCATGAATGTATGCAAGTATCGCGTTTGGCTCTCTATTACCATCAAAATACTTTATTAAATGGGCAAGTTCTTTTAGGTGTCTGTCATGCTCAGTTTTATGTTTTTGCATATCTGGAAATTCTGACTTTGTCATTATTTCTTCTTCATTATCAAAATGTATTTGTGTATGTGCTAACAGTTCTCTTAGCATTTGGGCTACTAAATCGAGTTCTTTATTTGTCGCAGCACCAGTAAGTTTATTTACAATGAGTGACTCTTCCATATGTGTGTCATTCATACTAGCAATTGCTACCATTGGAATTTGCTCTAATGTAATCATAATATTTGTTCCTTAATTAATTGAGGTAAAATTGTTTAATAAATGGCATTATATCTTTATCAGTTGAGATATTATAATAAGATAGGTCTTATCTCAATAGTTAAAGAAAAAAATAAAATTACAGTATTAATTTCTTCTATATATATTTAAATTTTTCAGAATCTATCAGTAAGTATAAACTTTTTATAGATATAATATCTTTACAAACCTTAATTTTACGGAGATAAAATGTTAATTCAATTAAACGAAATACAACAAGTGGCAAATGAAGTTATGAATATGTTACACGAAGAAGAGTTAGAGATTATAAATGATTTTTACGATGCAGTTAAAGCCAAAGACATAGAAAAGATAGATGAACTTTTTAAAGTTGTTTTATTTGATGTTGAAGATCATTTTAAAACCGAAGAAGATATGATGGAACAAGCTAATTATGTTAATTTTCAAACACATAAAAGTGACCATGACACTATGAGAGAAAAACTAAAAAAATTCCATGACCGTTGGGAAATACTTAAAAGCCCAAAAGAAGTACAAGGCTTTTTAGAAAAAGATTTTAAAAAATGGATAAAGCTTCACATTTCAAAATGGGATACTGAGACTGCTCTGCACCTTGGACACTCTTAGTAAATAATAAGTACTTAGTGGTTCTTAGCACAAGTCCCACAAAGTCCTGCTTTTGGCATAATAAGAAGACGCTCTAAATCAATCTCTCCCCCACATTCATTACATGCAAGCGAAATATTACTTTTAAGACGTTCTATAAAATAGAGGATTTTTCTTTTTCTCATGTAAATTCTTTTTAGTTTTCTTTGATTTACTTCTTCTTCACTGGCATTTTCAAAAGTTATCATGTCACTTAAAGTAGATTCAGGTGAGACGACATTTGTATGCAACTCTAGTTCTATTATTTGGATATTTGCTATCTCAACTTCTTTTTGGAGTTGATCTATTGTCATAAAACGACTCTTTTCATATAGGTATGCCTTATATTTAAATATTAAAATAATTAATTAACTTTTCTTTAATGTTATTTTATACTTTTTTAGCTCAAAAAAAGCTTTTTTATCGTTATGATATGGAAAATGAGATGTTTATAGGGGGATTAAAGAAGTCTCTTGCAAAGAGACTCCTGAGTAATAGAGTATTATTTAGTGAGTATCTTATTTAATTCATCAGCATATATAATTTCTTTTTCAAGAAGTAACTTAGATAAACTCTCAATTTTTTCCCAATGCTTATTTACTAAATTTGTTACATTTTTTTCACCTTCAAGCATCCATCTTTCAAGTGCCCCGTCAATCTTCTCATGGTAGTGTTCTGTATCCTTACTACTTCTAGACTTCTTTTGTGCATCCATTACACCATTAAGATTAATGTAACCAACTTCTTTGTCCATTCCATAATGAGCGATGGCAACATATGCATCACGTGTAGCTTGTTGTAAATCATTTGATGCACCAGAGTCCAAACCTTCTATTTCACCAAAGTTCTTAATCTGGGCTGCACGTCCGGCAAGTGAAACACATATTTTGTCTCTAAAGTCTTTGACCGTCATATTTTCTTGAACATCACTATAGTTATGTGAAATGAAGTGTTCATGGTTGTCTTTTGGTGTCAAACTCACATGTTCTATATTGATTTGAGGCATTAAAATTTTAGAAATAACTGCACGAGATGCTTCATAAATAGCTGTCTCTTCAAACATTTGTTCTAAAGACAAGTAAGACTGTCTATCACCATACTTAATCGCGTTTATTTGATCTATTAAAATCTCTTGAGTAATAGCAGGTAAGCTATGACGCAAGCAGTAAAAAGAAGCCTCTTTTCCTAGCATTTCAAGTTGAGAACCTGTAAAACCTGTCGTATACATCAAGAGCTTTTTCATATCAAAACTACCACTTGTAGGTTTCTTTTGAATTACACTATCTAAGAAATACTGTCTTGCATCTTTATCAAGATTGTTGATTTCAATGTGAATCTCAACGCGACCTGGTCTGATAATCGCAGCATCAATATTGTCTTTATAGTTAGTAGCTGCGATTACAAAGATATCTTCACCCTTTTTACCTGAAAAACCATCCATTTCGGAAAGAAGCTTATTGATAGGTACCTCTCTACCATTTTCACCATCACGTTTCCCAAGAGTATCTATCTCGTCAATAAATATAATCGCAGGTGCATAAGCTTTGGCCTTTGCGAAAATAAGTTTTGTTCTCTCAGGTTTAAGTAGTTCGAGTCCCGTAGTAGAGATAAAAGGCAACTCTGCTTCTTTAGCAAAAGCTTTTGCAAGCATCGTTTTACCAGTTCCAGGAGGTCCATACAGAAGCATGCCTTTTGGTGGTTCAATGTTAAAAGTGTCTAAGAGTTTGGGTTCTTTAAAAAAGTTAATAACTTCACCAAGTCTCTGTTTTGCTTTATGATGTCCTGCTATATCATCAAATGAAACATTAGGAATGTCAAACACAAGTCCATCTTCACTAAAGTCTTTAATTCTAATAACTTGTGAAAACTTACATGAATTAATTTTATATGTAATGACACCATTTTTATCACTAATAACATCATCAATATCAAGGGTAGTATTTTTTCTAAACAACTCTCTTACAAGAGTTTCACTTTCAATAAGTGGGTCTAGTCTATCTTTTATAAATGTAACTACTTCTTTTGAGACAACAATTTTTATCTGTTTAAAACTCATTATTGTTCTGTCTGTGTCTTGCATATATTGGGTTATTCTATTAAAAAAGAAAGTACTCACTTTTTCTTTAATACGCCTTGCATCTAACTCAGGGGCAAAATTAAGCATCTGTATTGTTAAAAAGTTGTCAAAATTTCTAGCAACTACAAACTCGATTTTATACTGTTTAAAAAAATCATCTTTAAAGCTAAGAAACACTCTTTTAGATATTTTTTCAAAAGCGTCATATTCAAGCTTATTAAACAGAACGATATTCGCTTTAGAAAATCTAGAAACAAGTTCAGGAACAATTGCTTCTTGCATACCGCCACTTCTAGTGTCTCTTTTCTGCTCACGTTTAATCGCTTCAAGAATCATAGATTCAGCTTGTATATAATCTTTTTTTACTAAGTCTTTAAACTTGTAGTCAAGATAAAGCTCTTTACCAACACTAGTAGTAATAACAAAAATTGTCTCTGTAAAATCTACCATATAATTAGCATTTTCGTCATTATATATTATATCTGGGTCTTCACTACACGGCTCATCGGTTATTTTATCCCAACCACAAGCATCACGCATTTTTCCACCTTCAAAGATAGAAAAAAGGTTGTTCTGAATAATATTATCACACTTCTCAAACGAGTCGAGTACGATGATAGACTTAGGGTTTCTATGAACAAAACCTGTTAACTGACCAACACCATAGCCTTTCCAACCATTAGGATAACCATATAGTTCTCCACCATTTTGTTGGTGATACTGAGTCATATCAAAAGTCATAATTCTATATTTTGGTATATGCTTTGCCATGAGTTCAGCAAGGTAAGTTTTTCCAGTTGCTGGAGAACCTAAGAACAAATAAGTAGACTTTGGACCTTTTTCATCCTTCATAGAAGTTTTCATACTATTTGTAACAATACTAATAGCTTGATCTTGTCCAAACAAATCTTTAGTGAGTTCTGCTTTAAATAACTTTACAAACTCTATGTTGTCTTGTGCCGCTTTAAGGGCAGATTCATCCCACTCAGCTCTTACTTCTAGCTTCTTGTGTTTCTCAATATTTGCTTTAACTCGTGCTTCATTTTCTGTCATGTTTTTGCTCTTTTAGTTCATTTGTTCGATTGAGTTGGGTTTTATTACTCAAGTATTATAATTATTTCCGTATAGTACTTGATTTTTCTTGAGTATAAGCATAAGCTAAAGGGGGGAGAAGGAAGATTTAAGGCTAAAGTAAACTCAGACTTTGTAAGAGTTTACTTCTTATTGAGCCTTAGAATCTTGTATACGTTTTAACATCGCCTCTAGGTTTCCAGTAGAGCGCACTTCTACGACTGCATTAACTACTCCATGTAATGATACATTTAGTAAATACTCTGTCATATCTTCACTACCACTTTCTTTCATATTTGCATCTATCCTCATTTTTTGTGCTTCGGTTACTTTAAACCCAAGTTCTTCAGAGGCCTCGTGCATTGATTCTATTTTATTTACAACATTAAATGGTTCTACTTTGATTGCTACTACTTTTAAATATGCAGGTATCTCGTCAAAGCCATTTTCTAAGGTTCTAAGGAGTATTGTCTCTTTTTGTGCTGGTGTTACTTTAAAATTTATTTGTATATCTGGATTCATAAGCTAATTTTTCCTTCTGCAGTTTTCGTGTGAAATAATATTGTAAACTCACTTAAAAACATACAATTGTGATTATGTTATAATAATTTTTATAAGGTAAAAACATGAAAAATAATGAAAATATTTTATTTATTGAAGATGCAAACAAACGAAAACTTTTTTATCGTTTTACACCAGCAGCTATAACTTCAAACTTTGTACCACTTGTTGTAGTCTTAGAAGACGAAGAAAAAGCTGCAGATATGAACTTCGAGTACAAAATGTGGAATATGCTCACACCCATTTACCCCTCTCATAAAAAAGAAGAATCTTGGGCTAAAGATCTTTTACAAGAGCTTATAAAAAAAATTGCCTATGACCTTGAATGTGAGGAGCATATTTATATGTATGGAAGTTCTACAGAAGGCTACAGAGCAATACTACACGGTATATTGGGTAAGGTGAATGCACTCTTTTCTAACACCTCTTATATAATGAAAGCTGATATTACTGATTTAAGTAATTTGCTAAATACTAAGGATACTTTTCCTATATTTTATCTCTGTACTGGTGAAACAAAAGTTTTTACTGATACCTGTAAAAAACATACACTAATATACCATTTGGACTTTTGTCCAGAGGCAAAAGAAAATGATGAAAAGTATATTTTAAAAGAGACTTTAGATATGTTTGAACGAATGACTTCTTAAATATTTATTCCTTTAAAGCTATACAAGGTATAGATTTGCTACACTCTTTTATTAAAATAAAAAAACTTTAAAGGATTTGAGATGAGCAGATTAGATATTAAGATACAAATGAAGCTTTTAAAAGAAGCTAAAGCATATCTAAAAGATGTAAAAGTAGCGGATGTAAGTACTCCTAAGAAACAAAAAGACGGTATTGTTTTAACAGAAGATCATATGATGGAGTGGCTTCAGGTATTTTTTGAAGACCGAATCATGCTAGATGGCTGTAATCAAAGTAAAGTAAAGTACTAAATAAAAAACTTCTTTAACTTTGTAGTTTAAAGAAAGTAGGTCCAGAACCAGAAAAGAACCAACCTTGCTTGGCTTCTTTTCTCAAGTCAGGGTATGCAATAATTGCAGCACTGTAGAGGTCATTTAGTATGGCTGGGTCTGAACTAAGTTCTAAAATACTTCTTGAGTTTAGTTTCTCCCAACCTGAAAATGAAGACAAAGAAATAGTGTCTAAGCAATTCTTTTTAAATGTCTTATAAACAACACTAGTATCACAGCCGATTGCTGGAGTATACAGTTCTAACTTTAGTGGTTCTTCTTCAAAAAACTCAACAACTTCTCCAAAACCTGAAACATTTGCCGATGGATAGTTATAGATAAAAAATGGAAAATCAGCACCAATTGTACTTCCTACTTTTGCTAATTCATCATTGCTTATTATGAGATTACAGACTTCTTTAACTAAACACATAAATGCAGCTCCATCAGAAGAACCTCCACCTAAGCCTGCCTGTGAAGGTATGCGTTTAGAAAGGACAACCTTGTGCTCTTTAAAGAAGTCTATTATTTCCGAATCAGCAGTATAGTCACAGAGTGCTTTATATGCCTTATAGATAGTGTTTGACTCTAAAGGTATGTTATCATACCCCTCTATGATAAAGGTGTCGCATATACATGGTACGAAGCTTACTGTGTCGTATAGATCTTCTACACGCATAAAACGCGATATAAGTGTATGATACCCATCTTTATGTCCAGTAATTTTTAAAAATATATTTACTTTTGCATGGGCTTGTATACTGTAACCTGAAGCATTTGTTTGTATAGATAGTTTTTCTCTCTTTATATGCTGAGACTTATTTTTATTCTGTTTGTCGATTAAAGTAGCAATACTATCTTCATCCCAAAATCCACCTTCGTCTCCACCTTCAAAACCACCCATATTTAAAGCCTTTTCTTGTAAATAATATTTTTATTATAGAGCCACTTGCAGATTCAATTTCTAAAAGTAGCTAATTTTTATTCATCGCCATTTTAAGTTTTAAAAAATGACTATAATTTGTTTATCATGAATTTTACACTAAACCTACTAAATTTCTTTAAATATCATTTTTTGACTCCGTACTGTATATTTTTTGTTCTAAAGTCTAAAAATATTTATTACTCTTTATAGCACTAGGTAAATCCGATGAAAAATAAAATAAACCTTATATACCTTCTTGCTCAAATAAATCATCAATAAAATCATCACGATATAGGCAATTTCTTTTGATTTCAGCCATTGCCGTTTTACCTGTTGGTAGAACTTTTTTATCT